>CAZINO010000024.1:0-26495 GCA_964540625.1 uncultured Lishizhenia sp.
AAAAGACAAACAATTGATGGTTAATAAGTTCAACAAGAGTGCGGTTACGGGTATAAACCCTAGTTAAAACGAAGCTTTAGAAGTAGGTTAAAGGCCTTCTTTTTCTTTTTCCAACTGATACTGATACAGTTCAAAATAAGTGCCTTTTAAGGCAAGTAATTCGTCGTGACTGCCAGATTCGACAATTTTACCTTGATCCAAAACAATGATTTGGGTGGCATTTCGGATAGAAGAAATGCGATGAGATACGATTATTGTTGCTCTTTGGTTAGCTCCTTTTTGCAGTTCATTGAGGATAATTTCTTCCGTTTCGGTGTCTACAGCACTGAGGCAATCGTCCAAAACTAATAGTTTTGGATTCCTGAGTAGCGCCCTGGCAATGGAAAGTCTTTGCTTTTGTCCACCACTTAAATTGACACCGCGCTCACCTAAAATGGTCTGAAAACCATCTTGAAAGTCTTCGATATTATGAAGTACATGCGCTTGTTTGCAAACTTCTTTGAGTTCTTCGGTGGTAATATCTGTGCGTTCTGCACCAAACCTTAAGTTGTTTTCTATGGTATCAGAAAAGAGAAATACATCTTGAGGAACCACCGCTATCTGATGACGATAGTCTTGCAAAGAGTAGCTTTGAAGTGGTGCATTGGCAATCGTTATTTGACCTTTATCTACATCAAAATGACGAGAAACCAGACTGCAAATAGTGGATTTGCCAGATCCGGTTGCACCAATGATAGCGAGTGTTTGGCCCTTTCTAACTTCAAAAGAAATTTGATCGAGTACTGGTTGGTCGCTATTTGGATATTTGAATTGCACATTTTCAAAGGCGATTCCGCTTTCCAATGGGCAAGGCGTGGATGACACATCTTGGATATCGGGTTTGCGAAGTAAGAATTCATTGATGCGTTGTTGCGATGCTGCAGCGCGCTGGATAATGGATGAAATCCAGCCTAAGCTAGCAAATGGCCAGGTGAGATTGGTGATGTACATAATAAATGCGACGATGTCACCAACTTTAATTTTTTTCTCAAAGGTGAGTAAGCCACCGTAATAAATGGCAATCATGGAGCTCAGACCAATTAGAAAGATAATTGTTGGACTGAAAAAAGCATTGACAAGCACCAAGCGCATACTTTGCTTTTTATATCGCTCTGCGGAGGCGCTTACTTTTTGGGAGATTTCGGTTTCGCGCTGGTATGCTTTAATGATGCGGATACCCGCAAAGGATTCTTGGGCAAGTGTACTTAAAAACGATTGTTCTTTCTGGACTTCAAGACTCATTTTGTTCATTGTGGAGGACACCTTATATATGAGAATGGACATTATAGGTAAGGGTAGCAGGACATAGAGCGTGAGGCTAGGAGAGATGCTGATCATTTTTCCGACAATCAAGATAAAACTCACCGCGAGATTGATCGTGTACATCATGCCTGGACCAGCATACATGCGCACCAGCCCGACGTCTTCTGAAATGCGGTTCATGAGGTCTCCGGTGGCGTTTTGCTTATAGAAGCGTTGATCAAGTGCTTGGTATTGGTCGTAAATTTCTTTCTTCAGATCAAACTCGATGTAGCGAGACATTACAATGATGGTTTGACGCATCAAAAACAAAAAGAAACCTTTGAGCAACGAAAGCCCCATGTAGATGCCGCCCAGCTCTAGGGCTAGCCATAGTACGTTTTCTGAGGTAGGGTTATTAATTTGATCTTGAAATTGATTGATGGCTGCACTAAAAAAGGCGGGCATTTGAACGCCAAAATAATTGCTGATTATCGTAAAAAGAATGCCGAGCAGAAAACGCCATTTGTACTTCAGAAAGTATTTATTGATGTATCGGAGGGACTTCATGGTTTTTTTCTACTTTTGCCAAGTTATTTGCGAGCGTAAAGTTACGTCAAATAAGAATTAGTGAACGAACTCATTTCAAAAACATGTCAGACCTGACTATTTCTCCAATGGTCGATTCTTCCCTGAATCCCATCCTTGCACCCATGCACGCCATGGGGCACGAACACATCCTTTTTTGTAACGATAAAGCAACCGGGCTTAAAGCAATAATTGCCGTGCACAATACCGTTCTTGGGCCTGCACTCGGTGGGACCAGAATGTGGATGTATCAAAACGAACAAGAAGCCCTCACCGACGTGTTGCGTTTGTCAAGAGGGATGACCTATAAAAATGCCATTTCACAACTCAATCTCGGTGGCGGTAAGGCCGTCATTATTGGCGACTCAAAAAGCATGAAATCCGAGGCCCTGTTTCGCCGTTTTGGACAATTTGTAAATACACTCGCGGGTTCTTACATCACCGCCGAAGACGTAGGTATTTCTCCAGAAGATATGGTGCACGTGAGCAAAGAGACAAAACATGTGGTCGGTTTGCCCGGAAAAAGTGGAGATCCTTCTCCTGTAACGGCTTATGGTGTTTACATGGGCATGAAAGCGGCAGCAAAACATCAGTATGGATCAGATTCATTGGCAGGCAAGAAAATTGCCGTTCAAGGAATAGGTCATGTTGGTGCGTATTTAGTTTCACATCTTGTGGCAGAAGGTGCGCAGGTGACCATTACTGACATCAATGAGGCGGCGTTGCAAGCATTGAGTGCTAAGCATGGTGTTGCTGTTGTCGGTGTGAACGAAATCTATGATGTAGAAATGGATATCTATGCGCCGTGTGCGCTTGGTGCAACTGTCAACGACGACACCCTTACACGCTTAAAATGTGGGATTATTGCAGGTGCTGCCAATAACCAATTAAAAGACGAAGCCAAGCACGGGCAAATCTTGATGGATCGCGGTATTATTTATGCCCCAGACTTTGCGCTAAACGCCGGCGGTGTAATCAACTGTTTTTCTGAGGTAGAAGGCCTGTCTTTGGAGTGGGCAAAACAAAAAGCTGCAGAAATCTACACTACCATTGACAGCATTTTGTCGCGTTCTAAACAAGAAGGCGTACCGAGTTATAAAATCGCTAACCTTATTGCCGAGGAACGCATTCAATCCAAAGGAAGCCTTAATATATAATATGCTCAATAGAAGACATCTTCGCATCAAAGTTTTGCAAGTGCTTTATGCCTTTTTTCAAGGTCAAGAAAGCGATGCACACAAGGCAGAAAAAGAATTATTGCTTTCGGTAGAACGCATGTACGATATGTACTTGTACTTGTTGCTTGCCTTGCCAGAATTGCAGCGTGCTGCTCAAAATCGGCAGGCCGAACTCAAAAAGAAAATGCGTCCAAGCCCTGAAGACCTGAACCCCAACATGAAGTTCGTTGAAAATCAGCTCATTTCTGATTTAGCGTCGCATACGGCGCTTTATAAGTTAGCCGAACAACGGAAGGTCAATTGGTTGGGTGCTGAAAGTCAAGAAATGTTTCGAAAATTATTCTTGCACTTAACGGAAACCAGCAGCTATTTTGAGCACATGAACAACGGCGTGAACAGCCCAGATGAAGACCTGGCATTTGCGCTACAAATTTTTAAGCAAGATGTAGCCAACGCCTCGCTTTTACAGCACTTCTTCGATGAAAAATCCATCTACTGGACCGACGACCTCGATTTATGTGCTTCTATGGCCATCAAAACCTTAAAAACTTGGAAACCCGGTGCCACCATAGAAATCTTGCCACTGTATAAGCCAGATGACGACGAAAAAGATTTCATCTTGACACTTTTGCACAAAACCATACAGTCCGATACAGCGCACCAGGCCGATATACTTGCCCTAGCTGAAAATTGGGAGCTTGATCGCATTGCCAAAATGGATATGCTCTTACTTAAAATGGGGCTTACCGAATTGCAATTCTGTTCCAGTATCCCTACAAAGGTCACCATCAACGAATACATCGAGATTTCAAAATTTTACAGTACCCCGAAAAGCAACGTGTTTATCAATGGTATACTAGACAAAGCGATTGCCAAGCTTACCGCTGAAAAACGCATTCAAAAAGTAGGGCGTGGCTTACTAAATTAATTCTATGAAAGCACTTTCGTTTTTTATATTGTCTATTCTCCTTTTGTCCGCTTGTCAAAATGAGGCGTCGATAGAAGTTGGTGCCGAGACCACCATGCACTTTAAAAGCAAGATCCACTATGCGGGTACCGTTTACAAAGGAGAGGTCATTAGGGCTGAATTCGAAGTGGAAAACACCGGTGACAACCCGCTTGTATTTGGGGAAGTGCGGCCATCATGTACGTGCACATTGGCAAAAAAGCCCACCAAACCACTTATGCCAGGTAAGCGCACAAAAATTATTGCCACCATCAATACCGATGAGTTACATACCAAGCGCATTCACAAGGCAATTACCGTGATGACCAATACCAGGCCAAATATTACGGTATTACAAATCAAGGGAAGAATAAAATAACTACATTTGTACCACAAAATTCAGTAATTATGTCAGGAGGAGGAGCAAATCAGTTGGTAATGATCGTTTTAATGATCGGCGTTTTTTACTTTTTCATGATTCGTCCTCAAATGAAAAAGCAAAAAGAGCTCAAGAAGTTCCGCGAAGGCCTCAAAGCAGGTGACAAAATTGTCACTATTGGCGGTATTCACGGCAAAATCCTCGAGATCTCCGAAAACACCGTTCTGATTCAATCAGAAGGCACCAAACTCCGCGTAGAAAAAGCAGCTGTATCTTCTGCCATGGAAGATACCCTGCAAGCCAAATAATAAAAGGGGATGTAGCTCAGTTGGCTAGAGCGCTTGACTGGCAGTCAAGAGGTCGTGGGTTCGAATCCCATCTTCTCCACAAAAGCCTTGCAATTGCAAGGCTTTTTTTATTTTAGCATCATGCAACTCACCAAACTCAACGAAGATAGCTCCTGGATGTTCCATTTTGATGGGTTGCAAGTACTCGTTGACCCTTGGTTTAGTGCTTCTCAGGTTGATTTTCATCCGCTTTTTAGTCGGCAATTCCACAGCAGTCCGCAGCCAAAAATGGAGACCTTGTCTCGACCGGATTACATTTTTATATCACATCCGTTTACCGATCATTGCAATAAAGAAACCCTTTTGCAATTTGATAAAAATATTCCTGTAATCGGCTTACCAAGCATCTTGAGGAAAATTAAAAAATGGGGTCATTTTCAAAGGCTTTTGGAGCTAAATGAAGCGCCGTTTGTGATTCAGCTACTACCAACCAAAAAGGCATTAGTGCACAAAGCCTATTTGATCGAGAGTTCTCAAAGTAAAATCGTCTATGCGCCTCATGGGGCTTTGCTCAAGAAAAATATCGATCTTCAAGTTGCTGCCGTCATTTCAACTACGCTGCAATATCAATTGCCATTTTTCTTAGGTGGAACCATCAATTTAGGATACAAACGTGCCGAGCTATTGAAAAATCAGCTCAAGGCAGCGTTCTTGATTGATACGCACAGTGAGGATAAACGAGGGGAAGGCCTGGTGTCATTATTTGCCCGCCGCAAGTTTTATACAGAGCAGGCAGTGATCAAATTGAAGATTGGCGAAGTATTTGACCTGAGCTCAAATGCCATTAAGGTTTGAGTATCAATAAGCTACCATCAGCGAGGGTAACGTAGATGTAGCGCTGATTGTAAGCCATGCTGAGGGCATTTTCTTTAGAAATTGACTTCCAGGTTTTACCGCCGTCTTTACTTACATCTATTCCGTTGGTGCCACAAGCGTAATAGTTCTTGTTGGCATAAATTACACATGATCGGTAGCCCGACGGGCCTTTTTTGGGGGCTTGCCAGGTAAGGCCGCCATCTTGGCTATAAAAGCAGGTGTTCTTTTTATTTTGAGGATGGAGGTAAGAGCCGCCAACAGTCATGATTTCTTTTTCGTTTTTAACAGCCATGGCGTAAGGCCCGCAAGTTGGGCAAGAAGGATAGGGCAGCGCACTTTCTGTCCAGGTCTCGCCTTGATCTGCAGAATGGAAAAATCGCGAAGAGAGACCACCAGACACAAAATAGAATTGCCCGTTCACAATTTGGTTGGTTTGCCCGCTGGCCGCGTAGGCAGCCTCGCCGTTGTTTGCCGCAATTTGACTTGGTGTTGGTTCCCAAGTAAGGCCGTTATCGAAGGAGCGAAAGGAGCTGAATTTGCCATTGATGGGGTCTCCGAGTAGGAATACGGTGTTGTGCTCAGCGCAAATCCCGTCTAAAAATAGCGGCGCCCTTATTCCTAAGGGATAAATAACAGAATCCACTTCAAAATTTTTATCCAACAGCAAAATACAGCTGGTATCGTGGCTTTGCATCGCAATATAGCCTGTAGTGGTCAGGCAGAGGTCTCTGATTTCTTTGAATTGATCATTCAATTTGAAGCGTTCTACATCTGTTTGCGCTGGGCCGAATAAACGCAGTGCTGCTTCGCTCGAACCACTTAGCAATTGTTCGTTAGGTAAGGAGATGAGTGCACGTTGGTTTTCAGTAGCTGAGAATTTATAACTCCACAGCTGGGATTGCGCATTTGAATAAAAGGCCAAACTTAAACCTAAAAGTAATTTAAACATGTTTGCGGAATTTATGCTCGAATTTTTGCTGAAGGGCTTGGCTTGTTTGCGCCCAATTGGCAGGTTTTTGGTGTTTCCAGCGCTTGTGAGACCATAACCAGCGCGCTGGGTTTTGACGAATTTGCGCCTCTAGTTTTTGTAAATGAAGCCGCGTGAGTGCTTGATAAGGTAGCTCCTTTGTTTTTTCAACTAAAACTTCAAGTTTTATATTGTAATAACCTCTTTTGTAATTAGATATGTTTACAAATATTACTGCACAATCGTATAAATTGGCCATGTATTCTGGACCAAAAATAACGGCGCTTTCTTGCCCTAAAAAGGGCAGCCATAGGCAGTTGGTTGGCGAGCTAGGCGCCTGATCGGCAAGTACCAAAACCAAAGAATTTTTATTTTTAAATGCGCTTTGGTAATTATTGGCATTGACCACACTTAAGCCAAAGCGCTCGCGGCGTTGCGTCAGTTTGTAATTCCAAAACGGATGACTCAACGGCATACCGATTCCAAAATTGTTTTGTTTGAACCAAAGTGCTTGACAGGTGATAAGCCATTCCCAGTTGTTATAGTGCCCTGCAACCAACAGTATTGGTTTATTCAAGGCGTTTATTTGCGCAATCATTTCAGGGTTTGCCAATTGAAAGCGAGCGGCTAGTTCTTTTTCTGAAATAGTCAGGTTTTTGATTGTTTCAACAAGAAGATCTGCGAAATACCGGTAAAAATCTTTTCGGATTTGTATTCTTTCCTCGTCGGATTTCTCTGGAAATGCAATTAGAAGGTTGTGCTCTATTACTTTTTTTCGATAAGGTAGTATTGTACAAAGTAAGACGTATATACAATCAGCAATAATGTAAAGGATACGAAGTGGGAAATAGGATAGGGGTAAGACCAATCCGTAATAGAGCAAAGCTCCGCTCAGAAATTGTATTTGTCTTGCCACCATTTTTTAATTTGTTGCGCGATTTCTTGTTCTTTAGCACTGCTACCCGGTGCAAAGAAAGACGTGCCTTTGATTGGTTCGGGTAAAAATTCTTGCTTGAAGAAATTTCCGGGATAGTCGTGGCTGTAATGATAGCCTTCGCCATAACCGAGGTCTTTCATGAGTTGGGTAGGTGAATTGCGCAGGGCTACTGGAACAGGTAAATCGCCGGTTTTTTGAACAAGTTGTTGGGCCTGATTAATGGCCATGTAGGCAGCGTTTCCTTTCGGCGAACTTGCCAAATAGATTGTGCATTCGCTGAGAATGATTCTCGATTCAGGCCAACCTACGTTTTTGACGGCCTCAAAGCAGGTGTTGGCCATAAGCAGTGCGTTCGGATTGGCCAAGCCGATGTCTTCAGCAGCCAAAATAAGCAAGCGCCGTGCGATGAATTTAGGGTCCTCGCCGCCTTCAACCATTCTGGCAAGCCAATATACGGCTGCATTTGGGTCTGAACCTCTTACCGATTTAATGAACGCCGAAATGATATCGTAATGTTGTTCACCGTCTTTGTCATAGCGCGCCAAACTTTGTTGGGCATTTTGCAGCACGATGTCGTCGGTGATGTCGATTTGAACCTGTTCTTGAAAAGTACCAACGATAATTTCAAATACATTGAGCAGTTTGCGGGCATCACCTCCAGAGATACGCAACAGCGCGTTTGTTTCTTTGAGTGTGATTTTTTTTCGGCTTAAAATCGGATCCTCTTGAAGCGCGCGTTCCAATAAATGCAGTAAATCGGCTTGACTATGCGGTTCAAGCGTGTAGACCTGACAACGCGATAACAAGGCAGAAATCACTTCAAAAGAAGGATTTTCAGTGGTGGCACCTATGAGCGTAATGATGCCTTTCTCGACAGCTCCGAGCAAAGAATCTTGCTGGGCTTTCGAAAAACGGTGAATTTCGTCGATAAATAAAATACTTCCTTTTGGTGTGAACATGCCGCCGTTTTCGACCTTGGCAATCACATCTCTTACATCTTTGACCCCGCTCGAAATAGCAGAAAGCGTATAAATAGGACGCTGCAGGTGACTTGCAATGAGTTGTGCCAATGTGGTTTTGCCAACTCCGGGAGGGCCCCAAAAGATCATGGATGGAATAACGCCGGCGTCGAGGGCCCGTCTTAATGATGCATTTGGCGCCAAAAGGTGCTGCTGACCAATGTAGTGGTCAAGTATTTTGGGGCGCATGCGTTCGGCGAGCGGAGCGTTCATTAACCAAAGATAAGCAAAGTAATTTTAGTATCTTCGTGGCAAAACAGCCAGAATGAACGTCTATCTTGACAACGCTGCCACTACGCCAGTGGCCCCTGAGGTAGTTGAAGCCATGATCCCAGTGCTTTATGAGCACTTTGGCAACCCTTCCTCTACACACGCTTTTGGGCGTCAAGCAAAAGCCCTGATCGAAAACGCGAGACGCCAAATTGCCCAACACCTCAATTGTGCGCCATCTGAAATTATCTTTACCTCTGGTGGTACTGAAGCCGACAACATGGCCCTACACGCTGCGGTAACCCAATTAGGTGTCAAGCGCATTATTACTTCCGCCATTGAACACCACGCCGTCGGACATACAGCTGAGGCGCTCCAATTGCATGAAAATACCGAGGTGGTCAACCTTCAGCTCGATGCAAAAGGGAATATCAACTTGGAAGAATTGCGTGCGCTTTTGCAAGCCCCAACACCTACAATGGTGTCTTTAATGCACGCCAACAACGAAATTGCAACGCTGTTGCCAATCACAGAGGTGGCCCAGATTTGCAGGCAATACGGTGCTTATTTTCATTCAGATACCGTCCAGACAATGGGCCATTACGCTTTTGACTTAGCGGCCCTCGATATCGATTTTATTACTTGTGCGGCCCATAAATTCCATGGCCCTAAAGGCATTGGTTTTTTGTACGTGAACAAAAAAACGCGCGTCAATCCGCTCATTCATGGGGGTTCTCAGGAGCGCGGTTTGCGAGGCGGCACCGAAAATATTGCCGGTATAGTTGGTTTGGCAAAGGCAATGGAGTTGGCTTACACCAATCTTGAAGCGCACCAACAGCACGTCTGGGGCTTGAAAAATTACATGATCGAGCGTCTTCAGGTTATTTTTCCAGACGTTGCATTTCATGGCGAAACCAGTTACGAAAAAGCGTTATATACCGTACTCAATGTAAGTTTACCCGCAACCACGAAAGCGGGTCTTTTACTGTTTACGCTCGATCTTAAAGGCGTTGCCGTTAGTGGCGGTTCTGCGTGCACTTCTGGTGCGGCAAAAGGCTCTCATGTACTCGAAGGAATTGCGGCCGATATGTCCAGACCCAATGCGCGTTTTTCTTTTTCGCGCTTTACCACCAAAGCAGAAATCGACTATGCGCTCCAACAACTTCAGGAGGTGTATCAAAAGAATTTGTAAATTCAGAGAATGCAAACGCAACCCAAAGTTTTATTTATTTCGAGTTGGTACCCGAATCTTTTGAGGCCCACAGAAGGTAATTTTGTCGAGCAACATATCAAAACCGCTCAGCAAATTGCGCAGGTTGCACTTGTCCACGTTGTTCTGAGTTCGTCACACAAAACACTTACCCACGAGCTCAAACAAACGCCTTTTGAAACACATTTGATTTACCTACCCAAGAATAACTTGCCATTTTTAGGTGTATTGATCAATTATTTTCAAGTGCTTTTCACCTATTGGAAATTTGCTTCCAATACGAAAATCGGCAAACCTGACCTTATTCACGCCAATGTTTTGTATCCTATTGGTCTTGTAGGCATTTTGCTCAAATGGCGTTGGCGTATACCGCTTGTTTTTTCAGAACACTGGACTTGTTACCACCCTTACGCTGATCCACAACCACCGCTTCTGGTAAAATCAGCACTACGTTGGATTGCCAAACGTGCCGATCTCATCTTGCCGGTTTCTCTGGATCTTGCCGTTGCCATGCAGCAATTTGGCATACGCGTACCAATGAAAGTGGTACCCAATGTAGTTGACCCAGCAGTTTTCAAGATCAAAGAGAAGCGTGCCCATCGGGTGTATCGCTTTGTGCACGTATCTTCTTTAGATGCCAAGCAGAAGAATTTTCATTTATTGGTACGCGCATTTTACGCACTTAAAAAACAACAAGAAAACGTGGAGTTGCACGTTGTTTCAGATGGCAATGAAAAAGCCTATGCACAATTGCTTAAAGATTTTGATTTTGCCAGTTCCATACATTTTCATGGCAAACAAGACCCAGAAGGGGTGGCAGCCATTTTGCAATTTGCCGACGCATTTGTGTTAAGCAGCCGTTACGAAAACCTACCGTGTGTGCTCATTGAGTCGTTGGCATGTGGTACACCAGTCATTTCGACACAAGTAGGAGGGGTGGCTGAAATTGTTCATTCCCAGAATGGTTTGCTCGTGCCATCCGAGGACTTAACTGCATTGATCAACGCCATGAAACAAATCCAAGGTATGTCTTTTGAGGGTGTAGATCTTCAGCGTGAAATGTTACTTAAGTTTGGGCCTGAGACCATCTCAGGGCTGTTTTTAGAAGCTTATCAAATGCTGCTCAAAACTGATGTGGCGTAGTATTTTTAGTAATTTTAGTGTACGGGTTTTAGCCGCCATACTCAATTTGGGTTTGGTCATCCTCTTTTCACAAGTGGGAGGGCTCATCGGCAAAGGGGAACAGAGTTTATTGCTTACCTCTATTGCTATTCTTACCATATTCGATGCCCTCATTGGCGGTGCGGCTTTGGTCAATTTTTCGACGCGTTTTGCTTGGTCTATATTACTGCTCACCTCATACGTCTGGATTTTTTGTTTGACCTTAACTGCCGGTTTAGTATTGTATGTTTTGGAGGTATTTTCTCCAATTTATTTGTTGAACGTCTTGTTTTTAAGCATGTTGAGCGCTGTCACGGCTGTACATTCCTCTTTGCTGCTAGGGCAAAAACGCTTTGTCGCCTATAATTTGATTCAAATCAGCATTCCTCTACTGACATTCTTCACTTGCCTTTTTCAGTATTATTTTTTCGGAAAGCTCTATTACGAATGGTCCTTGTATTTGGCATTTGGTTTTGCTTTGGTACTCAGTAGTTATTTTATATGGTATTATTGGCCAAAAGGACAAACAGTTCCACATACTTTTGGTTATTTATTCAAGCAATTACTCTCGTACGGCACTTTCAACCAATTGGCTCATGTCTTTCAAATATTGAGTTTTCGAGCTTCATTTTATTTTCTGGAATATTATCATGGCAAAGGCACCGTCGGTTTGTTTTCAAACGCCAGCTCCTTAACGGAGTCTGTGTGGCTCATCGCTACTAGTATTTCATTGTGGCAGTATGCCGTAATTGCGAATTCCAATGACAGCAAATACAACATTCAGTTAACTGAAAAACTGACCCGCTTTGGCATGACGACAGCCTTTTTGGCCTGTCTGACTTTGGCCATTTTACCGGGTTCATTTTACGGCTTTCTGTTTGGAGCCGATTTTGCTGCCTTGCACCCGATTATGTGGTTATTGGCGCCAGGGGTTTGGCTTTTCTCTTATGCACTGATTGTGGGTCATTATTTTTCAGGGCACGGACGTTATCAGGTCAATGCACTTGCATCTGGTATTGGACTAATTGTCAGTTTGATCGGGGCCATCTTATTGATTCCAAGCTATGGTACGGAAGGTGCGGCTGTTGCAGCGAGTTTATCTTATTTCGTGACGAGCGCCATTGTTTTTTTGTATTTCAAGAAGGCAGGAGGTCAATTTACCTTATTTCTTCAATTCGAAGAGCTTAAATCATTTCAAACTCAAGTGCGACAGCGCTTACGTTCTATTAGGTCATGAAGAAAATTGTCAAGTTAATTAGCGCACTTTACTTGTTGCTTAAAAAACCGGCCCTTTTGAATTTAATCTTAAAGGAAGACGCGGTCTACAAACTCAAATTTGAACGTAGGTACAAGCAAATCAAGCTTCAAGAGCTATCCGTGCTGGATTGGCCCGAAGCACAAGAAGTGAAGATTGCACCCTATGCTTTTTTATCGGGTTCTTCTTTGCCAACAGACTTTGCGCTTTTGCAGTTGCTCTGTAGAAAATTTGAGGTCGCAACTTATTTTGAGATAGGAACTTGGAGAGGTGAAAGCGCGGCGAATGTGGCGCCATTTGTGAAGCAAGTTTACACTTTCAATTTGCCAGACGAGACCTTAAAAGAAATGGGGCAGACCAACGCCTATATTCAATCACATCGTTTCTTTTCCAAGCACTTACCAAATGTAACCCATTTATTTGGCGATTCTGCCACTTTTGATTGGCAACCATTCGCAAGGCAAATGGATCTCATTTTTATCGACGGCGACCACAGTACAGAGGCGGTAGAAAGAGATACCCGCAATACTTTGCAGTTGCAAAAAAATCCAGCATCCATTATTGTATGGCACGACGCCAAATCCGATACTGAGTACCCGCGTTATGAAGTCTTGCTCGGTATCTATAACGGCCTTCCTAGGTCAATGCATCAGCATGTGTACCTGGTAAAAAATTCGCTTTGTGCTGTTTATTTGCCGCAATATCCAAAAGGTGAACCTATTGAAATCAACGCGCTTCCGACGAAGTCTTTTGAGCTTACCATCAAGCAAGTAAATACAGCGTTTTAACAAAAAGATTCAACTTCAAAAGTTTCGAGCCAAATCAAATAGCAAGCATAACGAAAGGCAAAATTTTGGCTTAGTCCACGTTGGGGCTTTTCAAAAATAGCCTGTAGGTCTTGAACTAATGTCGACTTATTGACAAGATCACTTTTGTCAAGGTGTGCTTTTTCTTTAATTGTATTGATCCAAAAGTCAGCGCTTTGCATGAGCCATTTGCTTTCAGGCACGGAAAATCCTTTCTTGTCTTTGCGCCAAGAGATTGCTTTTGGCAGTTGGTTGTCAAGGGTTTTGCGCAAGGCAAATTTTGACCACCCGTTTTGAATGAGGTCCGTGGATGGCAATGATCGTGCGATGCGTATCAAGTCTTGATCGTCGGCAAATGGCGTTCGAGACTCAATGCTGTATTGCATGGCACAGCGGTCTTCCCAGCGCAAGAGTCCTTTTAATTGATGACCCCTGCAAAAATCGGCAAGATGCCCTTGCAGCGTGCGTTGGCGCTGGCGCTTTGTCGTTGTTTTGTTTGTTAGGTATTGCCAAGTTTCATTTTTTTGTTTTGTCTCAATTTGACGCTGGATAGCCGATGGAAAGTAGCTAAAGACATCTTTGAGCCATTCTTTGAAAATGTATTTTTTGGAGGTAGGTGAGTTGTCGAGCCCGGACCACTCTTTGTAAAATAACCGCCACTTTCCTGTCCAAAAAAGTTCTTTGAAAAAAGTAGGATAAAAGACCTGGTAACCCGCAAAAAGTTCATCTCCACCTTGTCCGTCAATCAGGATTTTAATGTTTTGCGCAGCTGCACTTTTCATAACGCTGCTTTGCGCAAAAGTACTGGTGCTCAAAAGTGGAATATCCTGGTGGTAAATGATTTGTTGAACAGCATCAGTGAGTAGTCGGCTATCGAGTTCTGAAACGTGCCATTGGGCTGCAGTTGCTTTTACCATTTGCGCTGCCCAGCTGCGCTCATCTTGTTCTGATTGGTGCGCAGCAGTAAAGGCGTGCAGACCATGTTGCAAAGAGCCAATCTGGCGTTCCTGTTTGATTTCGTTGGCCAAATACAAAATACTGCTAGAGTCTAGGCCCCCTGAAAGGCAAAAACCAATCGGTACATCGGCTCTTAGGCGAAGAGAGATTGCATTTTTAAGGGCAATATTCAATTGTTCTTGCGCCAATTGAGGAGCTATTGTTTCCCCATTTTCATATTTAAAAATAGATTTCTTTTTCCCATTTAAATCATAAGACAGCGCGTGGCCAGGCAAGAGTTCGTATATACCTTTGAAGAAGCCCTCTTCTTCGGTCTCGATAAGTCCGTCAGCAAAAAAAGTTTGCAGGGCTTTTTTGTTGGCTATTTTTGCTTGGTTTGGCACCTCGAGTAAGGCTTTTATTTCCGATGCAAAAGCAAAATGCGCGTCAGAATCGCTGTAATAAAATGGCTTGACACCGTAGCGGTCTCGGGCGCAAAACAATAGATTTTCTTGTGTATCATAAATAGCAAAAGCCCACATGCCGTTCAACTCGTCAAGGAATGCAGTACCCCAATGGTGATAGGCCTGTAACAGTACTTCTGCATCGGACGCACTCTTGAATTGCGCGCCACTATGTTCTAATCGGATTTTTAACTCGAGATAGTTGTAGATTTCGCCATTGAAAGTGAGCCAGTAGCGGTCTTCAATTTGCATTGGTTGGGCTGCAGCAGTGCTCAAATCAATGATAGAGAGTCTCCGATGCGCCAATCCAAACTGTTGGTCTTCAAACCATTTGAGGCCACTGCCGTCAGGCCCTCTATGGGAAAGACAGTCGTTCATTTGCGCAAGCGCAAGTTCGGCCTGTTTTGTGCTACTTTTTTGCTTGGCGTGTATGCCTGCTATACCGCACATGTCAACGAATTATAAATTTTTATCGAGCAAATAAACAAAGCTGGCAATAGCAGCAGCGCCTAATTCCAATTCTCGTTTGTTGACGTTTTCAAAAACATCAGAGGGTGCATGGTGGTAATCAAAATACCGCTGTGAGTCCGGAACAAAACCAAATAATGGAATACCTGGATATTGATTTTTGAGCGGCCCGATATCTACGCCGCCGTATCCTTTTTCAAAGATGTGCAAGTCATAGTGGCGCAGCAGGGGCTCAAAACTTTGTAAGAGGGAAAGGTAAGCCTCTGGACCATCGAGGCCGAAGCCGCGGGGCGCAAATCCGCCACGGTCACTTTCTAATGCGGCAATTTGTTTTTCTTGATTCGAAAGCACCCATTTAGCGTACTGTTGTCCGCCTTGATTGCCATTTTCTTCGTTCATGAAAAATACAACTCTGATGGTATGTGTGGGTTGGTAACCAAGTTCTTTAAGAATGCGCAAGGCTTCTAGGCAGTGAATCACGCCTGCGCCGTCGTCGTGAGCGCCTTCTCCGGTATCCCAGGAGTCGAGGTGACCACCTATGGTAATCACCTCGTTTGGAAACTTCGTGCCTTTGAGTTCGGCCATGACATTGTAAGAGGGTGCATCCGGGAAATCTCGGCAATCCATCTCCAAATAGAAATGAACTTTTCCTTGTTCGAGTGCTTGGGCCAAGGCATTCGCATCGGCTGTTGCCATAGCAGCAGCTGGTATTTTGGGAATACCGTTTTCATAATGCATTGATCCTGTATGCGGATGTTCATCTTGAGGAAGTCCCAAGGAGCGAATTACCACAGCTTTTGCGCCTAGTTTGGCAGCTTCAACGGCGCCATTGCCACGAATCGCATAGCAGGCACCATAGGCTTTGAAGGTTTGAACTTGCGCGGCATCCATGGGCTGATTTAGAAAAACGATTTTATTTTCGACAGCCGCTTTTTTGGCAAGTTTGAGTGCGTCTAGGGTTTTGAATTCGACGATTTCCGCTTCTAGTAGACCGTTGGTCCCGATAGAGCCGCCCAGCGCCAACAAATGTACTTTGTGCAATTGTCCGTCTTTGGACATGTACCAGGCTGTTTCGGTGGTGCCGCGTTCCCAATGCGGAACAGTAATAGCCTGTTTTTGGACGCGATCAAAATGATAGGCATTCATTTTGGCATAAGACCAGTCGATGGCCATTTGGGCTTGCGCTGAACCAGATAAGCGCGGGCCAATATCTTTGCAAAGTTGCCTAAGGTTTTCGTGTGCATGACCGCGCAACAAAGCTTCGTCGTAGATGCGTCGAATAAAAATGCTGTCTTGTGCCTGACTAAAGAAGCTTAAACTGAATATAAAGAGCAGAAATTGGGTTCTTTTCATGTACGAAGTTTGCGTAAAAATACCAAAAATCGACAGAAGCAAGCGGCTTTTGGCTATCTTTGCGCTCATAACTAATTCAGAGATTACATGGCTTTAAAATGCGGAATCGTCGGCTTGCCGAACGTCGGAAAATCAACTTTATTTAACTGCTTGTCGAATGCCAAAGCGCAATCCGCCAACTTTCCTTTTTGTACCATTGAGCCTAATCTCGGAACCATTTCTGTTCCAGATCCACGTCTAGAAAAACTAGAAGCACTTGTCAATCCTGAGCGCGTAGTGCCCACCACCATGGAAATCGTCGATATCGCAGGTTTGGTCAAAGGAGCCTCTAAAGGCGAAGGTTTGGGCAACCAATTTTTGGCAAACATCAGAGAGACCGATGCCATTTTACACGTACTGCGCTGTTTTGACGACGGCAACATCATCCACGTCGATGGCAGTGTTGATCCCATCCGAGACAAAGAAATCATCGATATTGAGCTGCAGCTCAAAGACCTCGACACCATCGAAAAAAAAATACAAAGTTTAGCGCGCGTCATTAAATCCGGCGATAAAGATGCCCTCAAAGAAAATGAATTTGCGCTGCGCATCAAGGCAGGTCTTGAGCAAGGTAAATCAGTTCGCGGTTTAGGTTTTGCCCAAGACGAAATGGATGTCATTAAAGGTTTCAACCTCATCACCTCTAAGCCAGTCATGTATGTATGTAATGTAGATGAAGCTTCAGTAAAAACGGGCAACGCGCACGTGGCGCGTGTCAAAGAAGCTGTAGCGGCAGAGAACGCCGAGGTACTCGTTATTGGTGCTAAAATCGAGGCAGACATCACTGAGCTAGAAACCTACGACGAACGCCAAATGTTTTTGGAAGAACTTGGCCTAGAAGAACCTGGCGTCAATCGCCTCATTCGTCAGGCGTATCATTTGCTGAATCTTCAAACTTACTTTACTGCCGGTGTGAAAGAAGTGCGCGCCTGGACCATCCGCAAAGGTATGACCGCGCCACAAGCAGCTGGTGTCATTCACTCGGATTTCGAAAAAGGATTTATCAGGGCAGAGGTCATGAAATACAATGACTACATTCAATATGGTTCAGAAAGCGCTGTTAAGGATGCCGGTAAGTTTAAAGTCGAAGGCAAGGAATATGTCGTCGAGGACGGCGACATCATGCATTTTCGTTTCAACGTGTAATCTTCTTTTCAATGCAAATAACAGCCAATAATCCCGCATTGCGCTCTTGGGTAACCGGAGCAGATCATTCAGAGTTTCCAATTCAAAACCTGCCTTTTGGTATTTTTCAAGTTTCCGATGAACCCAAAAGAGTTGGTGTGCGCATCGGTGAGCACGTTCTCGATTTAGCCATAATGGCTACCTACGGGTATTTTGAAGACCTGCCATTTGCGTCATCAGATTTCTCTCAAGACTACCTCAATCCTTTGATGCAAAAAGGTAAAATTGCGGTAAGAGCACTCAGAAATCGCATTGCCGAGTTGCTTTCTACAACAAATGAAACTTTTCAATCACAAAAAGACCAGCACAACGCGCTCATTCCTGTGAGCAAGGTTAAAATGGCCTTGCCAGTACAAATCGGAGACTACACCGATTTTTATTCCTCTAAAGAACACGCCACCAACGTGGGCATTATGTTCAGAGACCCGGCTAATGCACTTTTGCCCAATTGGCTTTGGATACCTGTCGGATACCATGGCCGTGCCTCTTCGGTTATTGCTTCTGATCATCCTGTAATTCGTCCGAAAGGTCAAATCAAGCCTGACGACAACGCCGATCCTATTTTTGCACCTTCACGTCAGGTCGATTTCGAATTAGAAATGGGCTTCATCACCTTCGACGGTAAACCACTCGGGCAAAGCATCAGTACTGCCGAAGCCGAAGATTATATTTTTGGTCTTTGTTTGTTCAATGACTGGTCGGCAAGGGATATCCAAAAATGGGAATACGTACCGCTTGGTCCTTTCCTCGCTAAAAACTTTGCTTCTTCGATGTCTTGCTGGATTGTCACCCTAGATGCGCTGCAGCCTTTTGCCTGCCAAACCCCCGAGCAAGACCCAGAGGTGCTCTCTTACTTGAAATTTGAAGGGCTCAAGTCCTACGATATCAATTTAGAGGTGGCTATTGTCGCGCCGAATTGCCCCGAACATACCGTCAGCAAATCCAATTTCAAATATATGTATTGGAACATGGCCCAACAACTAGCGCATCATACCGTCAACGGCTGCAATGTGCGTTGTGGGGACCTCATGGGTTCTGGCACCATCTCTGGTCCAACGCCAGATTCTTATGGTTCCATGTTGGAATTGGCCTGGAAAGGAACCAAACCCATTCAAATGCCAGATGGCACCGAACGTCGTTTTATTCAAGACCACGACACCGTCATTATGCGCGGCCATTGTGCCAAAGATGGCATTAAAATTGGTTTTGGAGAAGTTAGAAGTGAATTACTTCCTGCCAACTAATGTATTACGACGGTCAGACACCAATAGATTTAGAACAAGAGCGCATTGAAATCCTCAATGCTTTTAAAGGATTATTGCGTGCCACCAAAGACCGTTCCCGCGACGAAACCAAACTGATACGCAAAGCATTTGACATCGCTTTAGATGCCCACAAAGACATGCGCCGTAAGTCAGGCGAGCCTTATATTTATCATCCAATTTCTGTTGCCCGCATTTGTGCCGAAGAAATGGGTCTAGAACCAACAGCAATTGTCTGCGCCTTGCTGCACGACACCGTTGAAGACACCCATATCACGCTCCAAGACATCGAGGATATTTTTGGGGTGACCGTCCGAAAAATCATCGACGGCCTGACCAAAATCCCTGAAGTTTTTGACGAGAACACTTCCATTCAGGCCGAAAATTTCAGAAAAATGATCCTGACCATCTCCGATGATTTCAGGGTGGTATTGGTCAAACTTGCCGATCGTTTGCACAACATGCGAACCCTGCAAAGCATGAAGCCGGAAAAGCAACTCAAAATTGCTTCAGAAACTAAATTTTTATACGCGCCACTCGCGCATCGTTTGGGCTTGTATCCGATAAAGTCTGAGCTCGAGGATCTCTCCATGAAGTACTGTGAGCCTGAAATTTACGAACAAATAGAAGCCAAGCTCAAATCGACCGCTGATGTCCGTAATCGATTTATTCGCCGATTTGTGGCGCCAATTCGTGAAGAGCTTCAGGCCCAGGGCTACCATTTTGACATTAAGGCCCGGACAAAATCTATTTCTTCCATTTGGCGTAAAATGCAGACCAAAGATGTGCCTTTTGAAGAGGTTTTTGATGTTTTTGCGCTGCGCATCATTCTAGACACCCCACCAGACCGAGAAAAATCCGATTGTTGGCGTGTCTATTCAGTGGTTACAGATTTTTACCAACCAAGCCCGGAACGCCTTCGCGATTGGGTTTCTACGCCGAGGGCCAATGGTTATGAGTCTTTACACACCACCGTGATGTCTCCGCAGGGCCGCTGGGTAGAGGTTCAGATCCGAAGTAAGCGCATGGACGACATCGCCGAACACGGTTTAGCCGCACATTACAAATACAAGGAATCCAATGCCGACGACAATAAATTTGACCGCTGGATTGCAGAAATTAGAGAGCTTTTAGATAATCCGGATAGCAGTGCTTTGGATTTTGTCAATGATTTCAAGCTCAATTTATTTAATGATGAAATCTATGTGTTTACGCCAAAAGGAGAGTTGCGCGTATTGCCAACAGGTTCAACCATTCTCGATTTTGCATATGACATCCATACGCAAATTGGAAACAAATGCATCGGTGCAAAGGTGAATAACCGTTTGGTTCCGCTGAGCTACCAATTGCAAAATGGTGATCAGTTGGAAATTCTCACTTCTAATAAACAAAAGCCAAACGACGAGTGGCTGCGTTTTGTGGTTTCGGCCAAAGCCAAGCAGCGTATCAAGCAGGCACTCAATGAAGCACATAAATTAGTAGCTGCCGATGGTAAAGAGATTTTAGAACGCAAACTCAAACAATACAACATACGATTTTCGCCAGAAAACCTGCGTACACTTGAAAAGCATTTTCATGTCGATTCAACCACAAATCTGTACTATAAAATTGCCAAAGGAAAAATAGACTTGGCTCAGCTCAGAGAACTCAATGTTGTTGGTGGAAATATCCTTATTGAACGTAAAATTCGCTCCAAAAAAATCAAAGGTTCCGAAGAGAATCTACTCAATGAAGGCATCAATACGGATACCGACACTATTGTTATAGGCGAGGATTTCAAGGGGTTTGATTACACATTGGCGCGCTGTTGTAGTCCTATTCCAGGTGACTCCATCTTTGGTTTTATTACCATTTCAAGCGGCATTAAAATCCACCGTTTCAACTGCCCAAACGCCGTTCACTTATTATCTAAGTTGGCCTATCGTTGCATTAAAGCCAAATGGCAGACAAGCGCGTTGGTAGAGCGGGTAGCGGCAATCCGCATCATTGGCATCGATCAAATTGGTTTGGTCAATCGGCTTACAGAAATCATTTCCAAGCAGAATAACATCAATATGAAAAGTATTTCCTTCGAAACCAATGATGGCGTTTTTGAGGGCAGGATAAAAGTGTTGGTTTATGATACCGCTCAATTAGAGCAACTCACCAGAAAATTCGAACAAGTTGAAGGCGTAAAAAGCGTAACCCGCTGGGATGCAGCAGTAGATTCAGAAGAGTTGAGCTGATAAATTAGTTTTTGACCTCAGTTTTATCTTGTCTCAATTGTTGCGGATGCGTTGGTCGCAATTCTGGATTCCATTTAAATCCTTTTATCCAACGCTCTTTTGGATCAATGGCCTTCATCGGATAAAATACACCATCTGGTTGGTCAAAATAAGTAATTTGACGAAGTTCTCCATTTTTTAATTCAATAATTAGCTTTTCCGCAAAGAGCCGATTGAGTCCCTCACGTTGAATTTGAAGTGTAGTATCGGTTTGCTGTTTTTTGGTTTCGGGATAAAAAATGGTCCAGGCCTGTCCAGAAGCAATGGTTTTTTGGAGCGTTCCTGTCGTGTCAAAATAAGCCACAATTTGCTTGGACGCGATTTGGTTGTAAAGGCTATCTTTTTGAAGTTCAAACAGCACGCTGGCATTCTGATCGAGCTCGATGCGTTCAAAGAGTGTGTCAACCATATACACACTTGCTGAAGCACTCTTGAGTTCACCGCGCTGAGACCATAAAATGGGGTCTTTCCCAATAACAAGAACTTCTTTGGCAAAATCAAAAACAGTGCTATCGCCAATGCCTTGGAGTTTGGGATGTAAAAAACGGAAATCTCGATTGGCGACCAAAAATTCGGAACGATTGAGGCTATCTCGCTTTAAATGAAGTGTATCGGCATGAACATATAATGTATCGTTTTGGTACTTCATCAGACCTAGGCTGTTGCCGGTCACAAAAGCAAGATGTTGGGTGTTGCTAAATACTGCTCTTTGACCAAGTAGCGCGATTTGTCGGTCGACATCTTTGAAGTAGACTGATCCTCGGCCTTCGTAATCGTTGGACCTGGTATTGATGTACAACGTATCCCCTTTGATGATTTGATTTTTTTGATAGATTTCGGCATGGTTATAAAGCGCCCCGCCTTCTTTTTGGACATCATACCAGCCTTTGCGACAATAAATTTGAGTGCTGTCATTGCGCATTTGTGTTTGCCCCAGAAAGTAAAGCTTTTGTTGCTCGTAGGCAAATTGTAGGGTGTCTGTCTTGACATCGAGATCGGCTTTGGTGTAATGCACCTTGCCACTAAAGAAAAAAGAGCCATTGCTAGGGTAGAAATAACCACGTTCACAGGTGATTTTTTCATCGCTTGTGATGGAAGAGATAGTGCCTGAACTTCTGAAAATGGCCCGGCCTTTTTTGGCATCGTAATCCATAGAGTCTGCACTCATTTTGTAAGCGTTGTCACGGGCGCGAACATGACCCCAAAGTTTGGCATATTTGAGTCTTTCGGCATAAAAAATGGAGTCCGCATACAAGTTGACACCATTTTTTTGAATATGAACGTTGCCATACGCAAAAACCTCTTTGGCTTTTTCGTTGTAATGCGCTGAATCACAATACATCGTATTGCCTTGATAAATAAAACTGACAGAGCCAACCAAACGATGCACGCCATTTTGAATCGCATAGATTTTTTGGGTGCCTGGCAAAAGCTTGAGCGTGCCTTGACTAAAGGCTTGCATCCAAAAAAAAGTTGCTATGAGGAGAAAGGCAAAATGTCTTTGGAAGCTGTTATTCATGTTAGTTTTGGAGGGTCTGTTTACGATCTGGCCCTACTGATATAACGCGAATTGGAATAGCTAATTGTGTTTCTAGGTAAGTAACGTAATTACGGAGAGCAGCTGGAGCGCTTTCAAAGTTTTCGAGTTCCGTGAGGTCACAGTGCCAACCTTCTAGTTTCTCATATACGGGTTCGATTGCTAAATCCGTTACATCATATGGGAATTCGCTTACTTTTTGTCCGTCGATAAGATAGTGCGTACAAACATTAATGTGCTCAAAAATACCCAAAACGTCGCTTTTCATCATAGCCAGTTCGGTAACGCCGTTCACCATAATGGCGTAACGTAATTGAACGAGGTCTAGCCAGCCGCAACGGCGCGGACGACCAGTTGTGGCGCCGAATTCGTTGCCTTCTTTGCGCATGAGCTCGCCGGTTTCGTTGAGTAATTCAGTCGGAAAAGGGCCGCTTCCTACGCGGGTGCAATACGCTTTGAAAATACCGATAACTGAACCGATTTTGGTAGGCGCAATACCGAGACCCGTGCAGGTTCCGGCAGTAACCGTATTGGAAGAGGTAACAAAAGGGTAAGTTCCGAAATCGATATCGAGCATAGTTCCTTGTGCGCCCTCAGCTAAAACTTTTTTACCGGCCAACAAAGCTGAATTGAGGTAGTGTTCTGAATCTACAGCTTGAAGGGTCTTTAACACTTCGATGGCCTCAAACCAAGGTTTTTCAAGTGCAGGTAAGTCATACGTAAAATCGGTGTGGTGCTCTAAAATTCCCACGTGCTTTTCGACCAGTGCTTGGTATTTCTCTTGGAAATTCGGGGAGAAAATATCGCCAACACGCAGGCCGTTTCTACCAGTTTTATCCATGTAAGTAGGTCCAATTCCTTTGAGTGTCGAACCGATTTTATTCTTGCCTTTTGCCAATTCTGAGGCCGCATCTAGTAATTTGTGCGTTGGTAAAATGAGATGCGCTTTTTTGGAGAGCAACAAGCGCTTATTGAAATCAATTTGAAAAGGTTTGAGTTTATCGAGCTCTGCTGAGAAAACGACAGGGTCAATAACGACGCCGTTTCCTACTAAATTGATTACGTTCGAATGGAAAATGCCGGAGGGAATAGTGTGCAACACGTGCTTGATGCCTTCGAATTCTAGCGTGTGGCCCGCATTAGGACCTCCTTGAAATCTGGCAATGATATCGTAAGATGGCGTCAAGACATCTACAATTTTTCCTTTTCCTTCATCGCCCCATTGTAGGCCTAATAGTACGTCTACCTTCATGTTGTTTGTTCAAAAAACTTTTTTATTTGTTCGAAATCTTGAAAAATCCCAAAGATGTGTTCCATTCGGGTTAATTCAAATATTTTGTTGAGTTGTGTGTTTGGTTGAAAGAGTACGGTGTCGCCGAGATTGAGTCGAGAGCGGGTGAGGGTCTTGACTAAAAATGCAATTCCGGTGGAGTTGATATACTCTAATTCAGACAGATCAATAACGAGATTCCAGTTGTCGATCTGATCTAGTTTTTCAATTGCGCTTTCTCGGTCGCTTTCAGTAAAAAAACGACCTTGGAGCTTGAGGATACTCAGCGGCCCGTTTTGTTGTAGCTGTACTTCCATTAGTCGATTGTTGTTTTTTTAACACCGTAGAAATAGAGGGAGTGGTGCTGAACATCAACACCAAAAAGTTCTTCTATGGTTCCTTTAATTTGTTGGATGCGCGGATCACAAAATTCAATGACCTCGCCGGTATCGGTAATGATAAGGTGGTCATGTTGTTTGGATCCGTGGGCTTTTTCGAATTGGGCTAAATTCTTGCCAAACTGATGCTTGCGTACAAGATTGCAGGCCAATAAAAGTTCGATGGTGTTGTAGAGTGTGGCTCTTGAAACGCGGTAATTGTGGTTTTTCATTTTGATGTATAGAGATTCTACATCAAAATGACCTTCGTAGGCGTATATTTCTGCGAGTATAGCAAAGCGTTCCGGTGTTTTGCGGTGGCCATTTTGCTCGAGGTAGGCAGCAAAAATATCTTTGACAGTTGTTGAAATTTGACTCGTTCCCATCTTTCAGGCTCTAAAGTTAAGTATAAATTCGAGAAGCCCGACAATAAAAAAGGGGACCGAAGCCCCCTTTGTGTGATTTGGATATGGGCTTATTCGCCACGCTCCATTTTTTCTTTCAATTCAGCAAGTGCATCGAGGTCACCAAGTGTAGATTTCTCTGCACTTTGGTTGATAGCCTTCACTGCTTGGTCGGTAGAACTTCCACCTGTTTTCTTGCCACCTTTGCTTGCAGTTGTTGGTTTGTCTTCACCTTCTTCGAACAAGCGCGTGTGAGAAAGAACGATTTTCTTAGCGTCTTTGTTGAATTCAATGACTTTAAAGTCAAGGGTTTCTTCAACTTTAGCGTTAGAGCCGTCTTCTTTGCGCAAGTGCTTAGATGGGCAGATACCTTCAACACCATAAGGTAATGATACGATACCAGATTTGTCTTTCATATCGATGATGGTGCCGCTGTGAACACTACCTTCTGCGAAAGTATTTTCAAAGACATCCCACGGGTTTTCTTCAAGTTGTTTGTGACCTAAAGAAATTCTGCGGTTGTCGCGGTCGATTTCAAGAACCAAAACTTCCATGGCATCACCAACTTTGCAGAACTCAGATGGATGCTTGATTTTTTTCTGCCAAGAAAGATCTGAGATATGGATGAGGCCATCTACACCTTCTTCTAATTCAACAAAAACACCGAAGTTAGTGAAGTTGCGTACTTTGGCGCTGTGGCGTGTACCAACTGCATATTTGATTTCGATATCGTTCCATGGGTCTGGCATGAGTTGTTTGATACCCAAAGACATTTTACGCTCTTCGCGGTCAAGAGTAAGTACAACTGCTTCAACGCTGTCACCGATTTTAAGGAAATCTTGAGCCGAACGAAGGTGTTGTGACCAGCTCATTTCTGAGACGTGGATCAAACCTTCTACACCAGCAGCAATTTCGATAAATGCACCGTAGTCAGCCATAACAACAACTTTACCAGTTACTTTGTCGCCAACTTGAAGGTTGGTGTCAAGAGAATCCCAAGGGTGAGGTTGTAATTGTTTCAAGCCAAGTGCAATGCGTTTTTTGTCGTCGTCGAAATCGAGGATAACCACATTGATTTTTTGGTCGAGCTCAAGCATTTCTTCTGGGTGCGTTACGCGACCCCAAGAAAGGTCTGTGATGTGGATAAGGCCGTCTACGCCGCCAAGGTCGATGAATACACCGTAAGATGTGATGTTTTTAACCACACCTTCCAAAACTTGGCCTTTTTCGAGACCAGAAATGATTTGTTTCTTTTGCTCTTCGAGTTCAGCCTCGATAAGCGCTTTGTGAGAAACAACAACGTTGCGGAATTCTTCGTTGATTTTAACTACTTTGAACTCCATGTTTTTACCAACATAGATATCGTAGTCGCGGATAGGCTTAACGTCAATTTGCGAACCTGGCAAGAATGCTTCGATTCCAAATACATCGACGATTAAACCACCTTTTGTTCTGCACTTTACATAGCCAGTGATGATTTCGCCTGTACGAAGCACGTCATTGACGCGGATCCATGCGCTGTGCATGCGAGCGGTACGGTGAGAAACAATTAACTGACCTGTTTTGTCTTCAAGGCAATCTACGTAGATGTCAACTGAATCGCCAACCTTTAAATCTGGGTTGTAACGGAATTCGTTGGCAGCAACAACACCTTCAGATTTGTAACCAATATTGATGATTACTTCTTTTTTGTTGATCATGACAACAGTACCCTGAATAACTTCTTTTTCGATAATGGAAGTAAGGGTTTTTTCGTAGCGATCTCCAAGTTCAGAGCGTTCTACTTGATTGTAGCCGTCCAATTGGAGCGCTTCCCAATCAAAATCTGCAGTTCCCTGC
>CAZINO010000025.1:0-26031 GCA_964540625.1 uncultured Lishizhenia sp.
GTAATAATAATGGACCGCGGCGATGAAGGTGATGAGACCAGAAACTAAAATGGAGGTTCTCCATTTTTCTTCCATGTTGCGCATTTCCATAAAGAAGAATGCTGCTGCAGCCATCATGGCCATCGTTCCGATGAAAAAAGTGAACGCTGTGTATGTGTACACATCACCTTTTTCAAATAACGCTTGCACGTTTAGTGCACTAGATAAAGAAAATAACATAATAGATAGGTTTAGTTTTTCCTACTCTGTTTAAGGCTTTTCGGATACCGCCAATAATAAATTGAATAACAATGATATACAATTATTGTTTAATAATCCTCAAAAATTATTCAACAAAAGCAAAAAAACCTAACTATTTTATTGTCAATATCTTATAAAAACGTAATAAAATCAACGGATGTAGAGCATAAAAGGCACACGCATTTGCAAACCTTTCATTTTTTTAATTTGCGCAAACTTTTCATAAAAGCGTAGTAATTCAGTCGGTAAAGCAGTCTTGCTTTGTGTCTTTTCTGTATCTAATTCTTCATCTAGAAGTGCAACCAAAGTATTGAATGTGCTGTCTTCTTTTTTAGGATAATATACAACTGCTTTAGTCCCAACTTCTTTCTGCAGCGCCTTTATTGTGGCATTCAAGCCCCCTAAGGCATCGACTAGTTTGCATTTTAATGCAGAGGCCCCCGACCAAACGCGTCCTCGTGCTACATTTTGAACGGCTCGTTTAGACAATTGACGACCTTCAGTTACGCGCAGTAAAAATTGCTGATAAATGGCATCGACCTCTGCCTGCATCATCGCAAATTCTTCGGCATTGAGTCTTTGGGTAAGCGATAAGTCACCATAACGGTGCGTTCTCACTTCGTCAGTGGTTATGCCGAGTTTTTCACTTAAAAAATCTCCTGCATAAGGTAAAAGCCCAAAAACACCTATAGAACCTGTAATGGTCATGGGTGAGGCAAAGATGCGGGCTGCAGGCATAGCGATGTAATATCCACCAGAAGCGGCGTAGTCACCCATAGACACATATAATTGCTTTTTGGCAGCAGTTAAGGCCACTTCTTTCCAAATTTCTTCGCTGGCCAATGCTGATCCTCCAGGACTATTGATCCGGAGCACAACGCCTTTAACATCGTCGTCGTCACGGACTTGTCTGAGCATTTTGGCCATGCGCGAGGTGCTAATTTGCTCGCCTTCTGTTTCGACATCACCTTCGGCAAGAATGACGGCAATATGGCGTTCTTGCCTGGCTAATAACTGATGGTCTTGGTAGGTATCGCGTGCGTATTTCGCGAAGGCTTGTAAACGCAGTGGTGTGTTTTCATCGATGCCAACTTTCTTTTTAAGTAGCGCCAACACTTCGTGTTTGTATACATTTTTATCGATGAGCTTCTCGCGTTGCGCTTGCGTCAGGTTACGCACCGCTAAGGCATTTGCCAATGAATCTAGCCGGGTTGTATCTTGGCGTGTGCTGAGCGCAATTTCATTGCGCGCTTGCGTCCATAAATCCTGCAATAAAACCTGCATTTGCTTGCGGCTAGAGTCAGACATTTCGGTACGGTAAAATGGTTCTACGGCACTTTTGAATTCATTCTCTTGGCCTCGGACAACCAATACACCCACTTTTAATTCATCGAGTAACTTTTTAAAAAAATAGCTTTCTGCATGCAAACCATTCCATAAGAAGGTGGCTCCGTGCATCCCGTAAACGGCACTGCACGCGCTACTGACATAATAATCTTGCTGACTAATTTGTTCACCTGTAAGGTAAGCCACTACAAATTTACCCGACTTCTGAAATGCTTGTAAAGCAGAACGCAACTCAGATGCCGTTGCCATTCCCATAGAAGGGCTCTTCATTTCTAGAAAGATCCCTTTGATTTTCGGGTCTTTTGCTGCTTCTTGTAACCCGATCAGAATTTCAGGTAAGCCGAGTGTGCGGTTCAGTTGAAAAGTTGTAGGGTCAAAAGCTTCTTCTGAGATATCTTGAATGCTACCTGAAAGTTTCATGTGTAAGACGGTCTTGTCTTGAAGCGCTAAAGGCGCAGGACCGAAATCACCAAAAGAACCAATGATACCTCCTAGAATGAGGAAGAAAAAAACCATACCGACCAGACCTGCTACAAAAACAGCAAGGAAACTCGGCCAAAAGAGTTTGCCGAAGGATAGACGATTTTCTGACATATTAAGAATTTAGTAAGGCATGCAAGCCGAGACGGTTTACTGGATTGATGCGCAGTGTAAAGCGAATGTTTTGCGCGTAATTTGTAAAAAGGTCATTAGCCATGAAATTCCCTTCTGGGCCGGCATTTGAACCTGCTACAAGCGGAAAATATAAACCAAACACCTTACCCAAGCGAAGGGCCACACCTGCATTGTAATATCTATCCATTGTTTTGAAGACACCAGCTCCCATTCCGTAATCTGCAAAAACACCAAAAATATTTGGCTTGATTGGCAGTTGCGCGTATACCGTTGCCGTAGTTAACCAATTAATGTTGCTACCCGCAGCATTACCCGTGTGAAATTGCCCATGGCGATCCATGCGCTGTTGAGACCAAAAACCACTCTCGTCAGAACGCCCAAAGTTGTAGTCTTCTAAGAACAAATCTTGCTGCCCTTGCAAACCGTTCATAGACCATTGAATACGGTCTTGGTTCAGTAAATTTGAAGTTTGGTTCGCAAAAGTATACCCTCCAAAAAGATTGACTTCAATTTTTCGATCCAGCGAACCTACGCGATATCCAAAGGTTTGGTTCAGGTTAGTCCAAATACGAGAAGTGGCCTGCGCTTCATTAGAAAGAGGCGTACCGATAATCGTTTGTTTGAAATATTCATATCGGTTAACCCATTGGGCTTGGTATGCTGGTTTGCGGTAGTTAAACGTATGTTGAGCAAAGAAACCACGCTCTTTGGATACAAATCCTTCGGCATTATTTTTAAGCAAGCCTTGGATCAATAAGTCATGATGTAAGGCATGGCGTGCTTTACCATTACCAAAATTGATGGCTAAATAAGGTGACAACGCCACGAAATAGTCTTTTTTATTGCTTCGATCTGTACCAAAAGACTTGACCGACAAGCCCAAACGCATGAGCTCAATAGCTTTGGTGGGTAAAATCTGGTAAGAGAACTCTGCAACACCAACCGGACGCAAGCGCGAGGTGCTCAGCATGGGGCTCACTAAGTAGGTGAATTTCTTTGGTGCCAAACCAATGTTGTGCAGTGTTACACCGGCCATGAGGCCGTCGTAGGCATTGCCACCAAGCATTGGGGTCCAGAAGACAGCTGTTTGGTCTTTTTGGTGGTCGCCAAAAAGGAACTCAAATTTGATTGGCTCTAACTTGTGGAAAGCTTGGTCCTTGACCCAAAGGTTATTTTGACGATTTAGTTCAGGGATATCGTTGTAGCGATCGATTTCTACTTTGGTGATAGAGCTATACGGCGTTTGTGCGGTAACTGCGTTTTGAGTAGGCTCGGCCCAAATGGTTTCTACTTTGTTGTCGGCTCCATAAACGTTGACCTCAATTGGACCATTGACCTGACCCTTGTTGGCCAACTTGATGACGGAGCCTGATTTAGAAATCTGTACATTTTTTAGTTTATAATCAATGTAGTCGGTGGTCTGAATGAGGTCTTCAAATAACCAACCCAAATCTTTACCCGTTTGGGTTTCTAGAACTTTGCGGAGATCGGCAGGTTGTGGGTGTTTGAATTTCCATTGTTGGTAGTAAGCCGACATCGCCGCATCAAATTTTTCTGCCCCAAGGTAATCCATGAGATAGAAAAAGACAACTCCAGTTTTTTGGTACATAATGGCGCCGTAATTGAAGCTGGAGAAGTCGTCTGAGTGTGTTTCAAGCGGTTGGTCGAGGCCGAAGCTGGCCAAAGTGCGGTACATGACGTCACCGGAGTCGTGGTGATCGAGGTCATTGAGGTGGAAACGCCCTCCAGCAACCATATCTGAAAAACGGGTATTGTCTGGGTATTTTGTTTGGACATAACGCATTTCGTTGAGTGTATTGAGGCCTTCGTCCATCCAGCCGTGAACGCGCTCATTGGAGCCTAAAATACCGTAAAACCAGTTGTGCCCAACCTCATGTACAATGACAACTTCGAGCTCTTCCTTGTTGCTCGCATTGCCAATTACGGTGATCATCGGATATTCCATACCGCCACCAGCACTTATGGTACCATCGATGGCTGTGACGTGTTTGTACGGATAATCACCATTCCACAAAGAATAGTAGTAAGTACCGTCGTGAAGGTATTCCAGTGAATTCGCCCATAACTTGGCATTTTGAGGCGTAAACATAGCCCATGTTGTAACGGTGTCTTTGGAATGCGGCAGTACGACCTCACCTTGTAAGACCAAAAATCGTTTGTCGGCAAACCAAGCGAAGTCATGGACACGGTCTTGTTTGTATTGAATGGTTTTCCAAGTGCTTGCAGATTCGGGGAAATTCTTAGAGCGGTCTGTTTCTTCTTTGAGTAATTTCTCTAGTTTTTTCTTACTTTCCGCTACTTTCGTTTCCAAAAATGCAACTTCGCTTGCGGTCTGAAGCTCACCGGTTGCTCCAACAACGTAGTTTGCAGGTACGGTAATCTTGACATCAAAACTGCCAAATTCGGAATAAAACTCACCTTGATTGAGGTAAGGCATGGCGTTCCAACCATTTTGATCAAAAACCGCTGGTTTTGGATACCACTGTGTAATCTGATAAGACTGACCAATATGACCTAATCTGGAAAGGCTACCCGAAGGAATTTTTACTTTAAACGGTGTAGAGATTGCAATTTGCTGACCTGGTGCGAGCGGTGTAGCTAAATGCAACAAGACGATATCGATATGCACGGGATCGTATTCCCATTGAATGGCGGAACCATTGACTTTGAAATCTAATGAGTCTATTGACCCAAGGTCTTTGGAATCTGCCTTCGCAAGTTTGTCTCCTTCGTTGCGCTTTAGCTGTTGTGCCAGAGCAGTCTGACTATTTTTGTAGGCATTGGGCCATACATGCATGTAGATGGTAGAGAGCGACTGCGTTGAATTGTTTTTATACTGAATGGTTTCAAAACCACGTAATATGTGATTTTTGTCGTCGAGCTTGACGTCTATTTGATAACTGACATCTTGCTGAAAATACTGACTTAGCGCAGAGAAAGGCAGTAAGAGAAGGAGTAATTTTTTCATTCGGTTAATTTGAAATAAAAGTACAAAGAATCGGGCACAAAAAAGCCACCCGAAGGTGGCTTTCAACTATTGACGCCTAACGCCAAAAAAAGTTACAAGTTATAATTTGCTGATGCGCTGCACTAAGAAATGATTTGCATCGGTAAAATGGATCAAATAAGTTCCTTGCTCAAATGCGCTCAAATCGAATTCAAAAGAAAAACCAATTGCCTGCTTTTGAAGGAGCACCTTGCCATTCATATCGGTGATGGTAATCTGACCGTTCAACGCTTTGGACAACTGAATACTAACCGACGCTTGCGTAGGATTAGGTGCAATATGGGCAAGCAGGTTATTGTTTTCCAAACCTAAGACACCATCAACGCCATCGCAGTTTTCGTCGATACCATTGCCCTCTGAGTCGGTAGCGCCGGGATATGCGCTGTTGTTGCTGTCATCACAATCTCCGTTTTGAGTGGCATACCCTGAAACTGGGTTACAAGAAACGGTCGGGTTGCCAATTCCAAAACCATCGCCATCGCCGTCAAAATAATAGTTTAAAAACGTTAAACCTTCGTCGTTTTGACCGTTACAGTTGTTATCAAAGCCATCGCAGATTTCTAAAGCACCTGGATAGATGGCATTGTTGTTGTCATCGCAGTCACCACCAATCGCGATCATGTTCACTGGCGCTTGGCAGAAAGGGGTTGCGGTGGCATCATCGCCAAAGCCATCGTTGTCAGCATCTGAATAATAAAGCACAGGTGCTACCACTGCAGCATTGTTGTCATCACAATCTCCGTTCGCAAGGACATAGCCCGCTGGTTGTAAGCATGCTGTTAAAGTGACCGTTGTATTTCCTACTTGATCGTTGTCTAGATCTTGGTACCAAGTTGTATTTGGATTCACGGCTGCGTTGGTATCGTCGCAGTCGGTGTTGTTCGAGACAAAACCTGAGGGTGCGTTACAAAGCAAGGTGTCGTTGGTGGGGTCTCCAAAACCGTCACCATCGGTATCGGCATAGTACAAGCTCGGCGTAATGGCAATAGCGTTACCCCAAACAGATACGTTATCCATACGCAAAGTCGAAGTGGCTGTAGCTTGGTTAATGACATAAAAACGGAAGGTTACTGACCCGACATTCGCAAAACTTGCAGGAAGGATTACGGTATCGGCTAGCATGACATTTCCATTCCAAGAAGAAGCAATGGTATCAATGTTTGCCGCATAGTTGTCGAGACTTGAACGCACAAAAATAGTAGGTGTACCACCTGTCGAGCTCGTGCGGTGATTCAGGGCCAATTTTGATAAATTTAAATTCGTACAATTGGCACCCGAAATAGAAAATTCATTGTACTGATTTGGATCAAAAATAGCAGTTTGATTCCAACCGCTGCGGTTGAAAATTCCGCCTCCTGTTGCGCACGTGTTGCCTTGTGCCGTAAATGCAGAGAAAATCCAGTTAGCACTTGTATTGGTTGCAGCAACATCTTGGGTAGCGCAATCTATAGTACCAGCAAATTCGTAAATACCAAGTTGTAAAGGTGCATCAAAACCGTTACAATCTTCGTCGATGCCATTACCAGCAATGTCTATTGCGCCTGGATGAATAGCATTGTTGTTGTCATTGCAATCCAAGCTATTGGTGACGTATCCTGTAATGGCCGCACAACCAGTTTGTGAAACGGCGGCATTTCCGTAGCCATCGTTGTCTAAATCTTGGTAGTAAGTTAATGAACCAACGATATTTAAGTTGAGGGTGATGGTGCTATCGCAACCCGCCACATTCTGAGTAAGCTGTGTGTAAGTACCAGATGCGCTATATGTTTGGTTATTTAATGTGTAAGGACCACAGTTGGTGATATTCAACGTAGACGCGTTGGCGTTATTGATAGTCAAGTTCAGGTTGATGATGGAGTCACAGCCAGCTGCATTGGCATTGGTCAAGGTCTGAACATAAGTACCTGACGTTGTGTAGGTTTGATTGTTAAGGGCATACGAATTACAAGCGCTAGCTGTAATTGTATTGTAAGTAACACAAGAAGCAGCCGCACCTGGCGTGACAGAAGCCCAGGTCTCACCTGCACGGATTTCATCGATTTCATAATTTCCTGTTCCTGTGGCTTGGCGGAGGTAAACAGATTGAATGCCATTTGCAGGCCAAGTAGAGGTTCCACCAGCATTCGTTACACCTGCAGCTGGTTCAGCAGCACCAGGTACTGGGTTTACCCACAATGACGCTGTAATAGCGCCAGCCGCAGCAGGTGCACTGGCTTTGGCGACTACAAAAATGGTTGAACCAACCGGGTATTCAGTAGAAAGATACGTGGCAACCGCACCTGCTCCACCGGAGGTATTGAGGATACCGAGTTGAAAGGTATTCGGGGTTGCGCCCAACTTAATGAAAAGTCTTGGAAAGTAAATAGTGACACTTGCTCCGGCTGTACCGCCAAAACCGATAAAATAAGCACCTCCTGTTGTGAGTCCGGTGGTGTTTGTAACATTGAGTAAGAAAGAAAAATAACCGGTGGTTCCACTTGTGGTAAATGGCTTGTTGATGTCCTCGGTTGCAGTTGCAGATCCGGCAACAAGCGCCATTCGATTTGCTGTAGAAGCAGCTAGACCCGGATAAGACAATGAAGCACCACTTTGGGATGGTGTGGTGAGTGCTACTAATTGCCCTTCTTGACCAGCGGTAACACTATGGGTTGTCCAACCGTTGGCGTTGGCTGATCCAGTAAAATTAAAAGATTCAAAAGCCTGGGCAAAAGCATTGATGCTCAGGAAAGTAAGAATAAAAAGTAAGCCTTTTTTCATAGATTGATTTTTGGTAGTGTAAAATTACAACATTGTCCGTTAATATACGGTAACATCCAGAGAAGTATATATTAAAAAAGGGTGAAGTTACCTCCACCCTTTCAAAAAAAAAAAAATTGTCTGAAAAATTATTCAGCAGCAGGTTGCTCTGGTGCCGGACGCTCCGGACGTGGCAACAACACTTTGCGCGATAATTTCCATTTTTTGGTTTTTGGATCTTTGCCAAGCACTTTGAAGGTCAACATTTCACCCTCTTTGACAACGTCTTCCATTTTTGCTGTTTTTTCCCAGGCAAATTCAGAAATATGAATAAGACCATCTGTTCCAGGAACGATTTCAACGAAGCAACCGAATTCTTTTACAGACTTCACTTTGCCTTCGTAAGTAGCGCCTTCTTCAACTTGTGGTGGGAATGCAATTTGACGGATCAAGCGAATTGCCTCTGCCATGTCGTTTCCGTTGTTAGAAAGCACCTGAACGCGTCCTTCACCATTTGGTAATTCTTCGATGGTGATGGTCGTTTTGGTTTCTTTCTGTAAACCTTGGATGATTTTTCCACCAGGGCCAATAATGGCACCGATCATTTCGTTCGGCACATTGAAGGCCTCCAAACGCGGTGTTTGTGGCTTGAGCTCTGGACGTGGCGCCGGCATGGTTTCAGTAATTTTACCAAGGATGTGCAAACGACCCGCGCGTGACTGCTCTAGGGCTTGCGTAAGTACCTCATATGGTAAACCATCGACTTTGATATCCATCTGACAAGCGGTGATGCCTTTTGCAGTACCCGTTACTTTGAAGTCCATGTCACCAAGGTGATCTTCGTCTCCGAGGATATCGGACAATACGGCAAATTTGCCTTCGTCGGCTACCAAGCCCATTGCGATACCTGAAACAGGAGACTTAATGGGCACACCGCCATCCATGAGCGCAAGAGTTCCTGCACAAACAGTTGCCATTGAAGACGAACCATTTGACTCGAGGATATCAGAGACAATACGAACTGCGTACGGGTAGTCGTCTGGCATCACAGGCTTTAAAGCGCGCAGCGCTAGGTTTCCGTGACCGATTTCACGACGTGAAGTACCGCGAAGTGGGCGCGCCTCACCTGTAGAGAATGGTGGGAAGTTATAGTGAAGCAAAAACTTTTCGGTACCTTGGAAAGTAGCACCGTCAATCATTTGCTCGTCCATTTTACCACCTAAAGTAAGTGTAGTGAGCGATTGTGTCTCGCCACGGGTAAATACAGCTGAACCGTGCACCATGGGCAAGTAATCTACCTCAGCCCAAATCGGACGGATTTCGTCAAACTGGCGACCATCTAGGCGTTTGCGGTCATTGAGCATGACCCAACGAACCGCTTTTTTCTTCACTTCTGAGAAATACGTAGAAATGAATTTGGAAGCATGCTCGAGTTCTTCTTCAGAAAAGGCTGCTTTTACCTCGGCTTTAATGGCGTCAAAAAGTTCTGTGCGCTTCGCTTTATTGGCCAAGCCCATGCGTGCAACATCTTTACACTTTTCCATGGCAAGCTCATAGACTCTAGCACGTACGGCTTCGTCGTGTGTTTCGTGAGAATATTCGCGTTTGGGGTTAGCTGTTGGAATTTCAGCTGCAAGTTCCAATTGGAAATTACACTGCTCAATAATGGCTGCATGTGCAAGTTTAATGACTTCGACTAATTCTGCTTCAGAGATCTCTTGCATTTCGCCTTCGACCATATTGACGTCTTTTGCAGTACCGGCAATCACAACATCGATATCGGAAAGTGCGATTTCAGCCATTGTTGGATTGATAATAAACTCACCATTTACACGACCTACGCGAACTTCAGACATTGGGCCATTGAATGGAATATCTGAAACGGCAATAGCCGCAGAAGCTGCAAAACCACAAAGGGCATCTGGGTTATTGACGCCATCGTAAGACATCAGTTGGATCATGACCTGAACCTCAGCGTGGTAATCGTCTGGGAAAAGTGGACGCAATGCACGGTCTACCAAACGCATGACGAGAATTTCTGTCTCGGAAGGACGCGCCTCACGACGGAAAAAACCGCCTGGAAAACGACCTGCTGCGGCGTATTTTTCACGGTAATCTACAGTAAGTGGAAGAAAATCGACGCCTTCCTTTGCGTCTGGGGCTGCTACAACAGTAGCGAGCAACATGGTGTCGCCCATGCGCACCACAACAGAACCATCGGCCTGTTTTGCCAACTTCCCGGTCTCTACAAGGATTTCCTTGCCGCCGGTCATCATTGACTTTCTTGTTCCTATATTCATCTTTATTTATTTACAACTTTTAAAACAAAAGAAGGGGCTATCGATGTTATCGAAGCCCCCTCTCCCATAAAATTATCCGAGTTTGACGCAGAATTAACGACGGAGTCCTAATTCTTTGATCAAGGCACGGTATTTCTCGATGTCTTTCGCCTTCAGGTAATCTAGAAGGCTACGACGCTTACCAACCAACAATTGAAGTGCGCGTTGGGTGCCGTAGTCTTTGCGGTTCTTTTTCAAGTGCTCAGTAAGGTGACTGATGCGAAATGTAAACAAGGCAATTTGCCCTTCTGTAGAACCGGTGTTGGTTTCTGAACCACCGTGTTTGGCGAAGATCTCTTTCTTCTTTGCTGAATCTAAATACATGCTAATATTTGTGTAAATGATTATTATGTAGACTGACCACCTTGGTCAATACGGGTGCAAAGATACAAACTCTTTTTGAAATCAACAAAAAAGCCGCCTCTTTCGAAACGGCTTCCTTATTCAATGGACAGGAGTACTATTAAATACAGGTTACTGGACAATTTTAGCGCTCAAATCCTCGAGCATTGTCGATACCGTATCCACTTGACTTGAAGTCGTGGCACTGAGGCTATTCCACTGGAAATAGACGACAACTAAAGCGGCCAACACCAACCAAGCCAACCAAGGCTGTTGGTTATTTCTACTGCGCTCTTCATCAATGGCGGCAACAATTCTGGAGCCATTGTGCGCATCATAGATAGGCTTGACCGTATGCGCATACAAATTGAAAATAAACGCAATAACCACTGCTAATAATACGTATTTAGCTACTAAAAGAAATAAGTAAGTCAGGCTGTAACGCAGCCAATTTGCGGCAAAGCGCTCATTTACTTTCTGAGTTGCGGCAATTTGCGCTTCAAAAAATCGCTGATGTCGTTCTTGGGTAATGGTCAGCGTTTTGCTCGTAGACTTTAAGTTGTTGCGCATCGGCATGTAGAATTCAGCCAAATCCGGATTGGAATTAATGGTGGCGTTGATGTCTACAATTTGGTCGTTGAGTGCTTCTATTTGATCCTTATAGCTTGCATCAAATGCTTTTTTGAAACCCCGCAATTCGTCCAATGCGTCGGTATCCGCTTTGATTTTTGCATCGAATTCTTTTGCCGTCATCATTGGTTTAAGATCATTGGACCCAAAAACCAACGCACCTGATAGGTAATCTGCATAACGTTTATTCTCAGAATGCTCATAGCGTAAGCTCACTTCATCTTCTAGTGAAGCTAGTGCTGCATCAAAAGCCTCATTTTTTGTGCTGTCCGGGTTGATCAAGTGCGTAACTTTATCGAGGACCTGCACTTTATCGAGTTCGTCGTTGATTGATTTTGATTTTGCGCTCAAGCGATTTTCTACCCAGTTTTCAGTTGCAAAATCGGCGCTTTGCTCAAGAATAGCCCATGGAAGAATAATGATGACGACCGAGACGATGACAACTAAAATGGGTTGATAAATAAAAGCCAAACTGTGTTTAAATGCCGCTTTGATGTAGTTGTAAATATTGTCTGACCATTTATCAGAGAGCTGTTCATTCGAAAAAATAACGCCCACATTGGTGAGATAGACCAAAGAAAGAACGGAAAGTAAAATAAGGGCTGCCGCAAACACATTCGGCGCATGTAGGATTCCGGATGCAACCCCTCCCCACTTTGTGTGGCCGTCAAAGAAGTTCATGAAGTAAAACGCACCAAAAATGGCAATGAGAATGGCCATCAGGATCAGTGAAAAACGCAAACTTTTAAAAGCAGCATCGTTACGCTGGTAAATGGTCGATGCAACAATCCAAACCAAGGCCAGTGTTAGCGAAAATAAAGGGCCGTATTCAATGAGTAGTTGTTGATCGGTAAGATAACCCACAAAAACCAATATTGCTGAAGCGCAGGCTCCGTAGAGGGTCGGCCAAAAAACTTTGGTATACGACGGCCTATTCAGCGTTGCAGGAACCGAATGAATAATAGTAAGCAATAATTGGAAGGGCCAGCTGATAAGGTAATGATATATCACCTTAACCAACATCCAAATAGAAGGTTTAAAGACCTCGTTCCACAACCACAAAACAATCACAGAAACCCATTTATAAACAAAATTGGTTACAAAAGTGGTGGCTTCTAAAAGTAAGAAGAGTGCGTAAACACCGACGTTATACACCACTGACATCGCAATGGCAACAATAGACAAAGGTGCATACCAGCTTGATTCTTGTGTAATTCGTTGCGCGAGTGCATCTCGGTCGATTAATCCTTGCGGCGGTTTGGACATCCATTTGGATAGGATGTATCCACCGAGGGCAAGCGCCATCCAATTAGCGATAAAAAATGACACCCAATTCGAAAAAAAGGCACCATTTCCAAATAGCTCGTTGAGCATTTTCAAAGGCAAATTAAGTAGTTCCATAGTAATATAGATTTAGGATTAGCATGACCAATATATGTATAAAAATTTTAAATACATAATTATAACTACTTGATTTATCAACAATTAGCACATATTTGATGGTTCAAATTTAAAAACGCAGCACACCGAAGCCACCATTGTTTATTTGTGTACCTTTGCACCGTTCTTGGGTGTTCGCTTGTCGAACTTAATAAGGAATCCGGTGTAAATCCGGAGCTGTATCTGCAGCTGTAAGTGTCTTGAAAAAGGCGTTTCAATCAAACCACTGCCTTGGCGGGAAGGTGAAACGGCAATAAGCACGAGCCAGAAGACTTGCCCCTGAACAGCGTGAAGACTTCAGATTAAGGTCGGTATCGCCAAGGGCTTCGTATACCCTTGCCGCTCCACTTTTTTCAATGTCATTGTTTAATTTTTTTAATTTTCAACACATGAAAAAAGGATTATTTTTCGCTGCTGTATTGTGCAGTTCTGGGCTTTTTGCTCAACAATACACCCACCAAGTACTCATTGCTAACGAAGGTTTTTTTGACTTTCAAACCAATGCAATCATTGAACCCGCAACCATTGGTTCGTATAATCCAAGTACCCAAACGTATGTTGTGGTTGACACCCTAGAGGGGCAGCGCTTCAGTTCTGATGTAGTCATCGATGGCAACACTTATTATGTCGCTGCCGACACCAAAATTTACAAGTTCGACCTAAACTCACACCAAGAACTCGGTAGCATTTCGCTTCCTGGGGTCCGAAATCTAGCTATTGCCGGCAATAAACTGATTGCTACGCGAGGGGAATACCTCCAAACATTCGCTTCTTATTTGCAAGTTTTCGACAAAAACAGTCTTCAACTCCTCGCCGCATTTGATACCATCACAGGGCCAAAATGGGCAACCCAAAACATCGTTGTCGTCAATGACATCGCATACATTGCCATCAACAATGCCTATGAGTGGGGCAACGAGAAAGGCCTCATTGGGCAACTCAACTTGAACACCCTCAACTACGGTTCAGAAATTGACCTCGGCGTAGAAGGTAAAAACCCAGATAATATGTTTGTTTTCAACAACGAATTATATACGGTAAACAATAAAGATTGGTCAGGTGCTTCGGTTTCTAAAATCAGTTTAAATGGTACAGTGAATACGCAAAACATTGCCAACGCAGTTACTGGTTGTGGTACCTCTGCCCTACGCGACGACAAACTCATCTATCAAATTTCCATGGAAAACACCCTCAATGACTACAACCTACTCAACATGGCTTTCGTTGGCCCGGTTGCAGGCATCAGCAATAATTTCTATGAGCTAGCTCAAAATCCACAGAGTGGTCAACTTTACACGTCCACTACAGATTTCTTTTCGCAAGGTATGGTACACATCTACGACGCAAATAACGCGCTCGTCAGTCAATTCAGCGTAGGTGTCTCTCCTGGTACCATCGTTTTTGATATCCGCTCAAGTGCAGGGCTAAACGAGCATCAAAATACGTTACAAGTTTATCCGAATCCGTCCAATGGCGCTTTCCAAGTTATTGGTCTTCAATCAGGTCAAATTTTACACATTTTTAACGCCGCTGGTCAAGAAATATTAAGCACAAACCAAGCGCAAATTGATCTCGGCAATTTTGAAAGCGGTATTTATTTTTTAAAATCAAACGAAAGCTGCATAAAGCTCGTTAAGAACTAAAAAATAACCTTTACAAAAAAGGCCGCCCAATCGAGCGGCCTTTTTTGTGTTTGTTTATCTTTGTTGTATGCAAACCATCCTTAGTCAGCAACAAATTCAGCAAAAAATTGTCCGACTCGGTCATCAGCTCATCGAAACAGCCTTTGATCAAAAAGAAATTTATTTAGGTGGCATCGTCGGCAACGGCTATCTTCTTGCCCAGCAATTGGCAAATGTAATTGCAGAAAACAGCGCGCTAAAAGTTGTTTGTTTTGAGATCAAACTCAACAAAGATGAACCTTGGAGTGAGCCCATCAGTTTCTCTATTGATCAAAAAGCGCTCAAAAACGCATACATTGTTTTAATTGATGATGTCGTGAATAGCGGCAAGACTATGCAATACGCCCTACTTAAGTTTTTGGAACAAGCCACTACCGCCATAAAAACAGTGGCTCTTATTGACCGTCAGCACAGACGCTATCCGATCAAAACAGATTTTGCAGGCCTAAGCCTCTCAACCACCCTCAAGAACCATGTCGAGGTAGATTTCAACACTTCGGACGCTAAAGTATTTTTGTACTAATGGATAAAATCACTGAAGCGAATTCGGTTTTTAACAACCTCGAACAAATGAGTACCCGCGAACTGCTTGAGGGTATCAATTCTCAAGATCAGTTGGTGCCGCAGGCTGTAGCTCAAATTATTCCACAAATTGAAGCTTTTGTCGAAGCGTGTTTTCAGCGCATGCAACAAGGTGGACGTCTTTTCTATCTTGGCGCCGGCACAAGCGGGCGTCTTGGCATTGTAGACGCCAGTGAATGCCCGCCTACTTTTGGTGTAGACCATGGTCGTGTCGTTGGCTTAATTGCCGGCGGCGATACCGCAATTCGCAAAGCGGTCGAATTTGCCGAAGACGACACAGAACAAGGTTGGAAAGATATCCTTGAATACAACCCAACTGTACTCGATACCATTGTGGGCATTGCGGCTTCCGGCACAACCCCGTATGTTCTAGGCGCCTTGCAAACCGCAAATACAACCGGATTGCTCACAGCCGGAATCTCTTGCAACCCCAACTCACCGCTGTCTCAAACAGCACAACACGCATTGTGCCCTATTGTTGGGCCCGAATTTGTCACGGGCAGCACCCGTATGAAATCAGGCACCGCTCAGAAGTTAGTCCTCAACATGATTTCAACGAGTCTCATGATCAAACTAGGTCATGTAAAAGGAAACAAAATGGTCGATATGCAGCTTTCGAACGAAAAACTCGTGGAGCGTGGGGCAAGAATGGTTGCCTCTGAACTACAGATCGATCAGCACATTGCACAGGAATGGCTACTCGCGCACGGTTCTGTTCGCAAAGCCGTTGCCGCTTACCTCAAACAAAATATCGATGAGTAATTTTGATCCAAACGGTGTAGGAATTGCCAATGGCAATATTTTTGGTTTTCCCTATTCTGAAACCGAAGCAGATTTGGTCTTGATTCCTGTTCCTTGGGACGCCACCGCCTCTTATGGTAAAGGAACCAGCAAAGGCCCTCAAGCCATCTTAGATGCCTCTACCCAACTCGATTTTTTTCACCCAGACCTACCGCGTGCCTACGATACCAAAATTTACATGTCACCGGTTTCTATGGATTGGTTACAAATCAATGACCGCCTTTGTGAAAAAGGCATGGAGTACATCGCATATCTCGAAGAAGTTGGTGAAGAAATTGCACAGTTGCGTTATAAAGAAACCATCCACGAAATCAATGAAGCGCATCGGGCACTACGCGAAAATTTAAAAGAGCGTTGTACGGCTTTATTGGCAGCTGGCAAAATACCGTGTGTTTTGGGCGGAGAACACTCTACGCCACTCGGTTTACTGCAAGCCCTAGATACACACCACGACGCATTTGCAATACTTCAAATCGATGCACATGCCGACCTCCGCAATGCCTACGAAGGTTTTGAACAATCGCATGCAAGTATCATGTACAATGCACTCAAAGAGCTCAACAACTTGGTTGGCCTCACGCAAGTTGGTATCCGGGATGTTTCTGAAAAAGAAATTGAATTAGCCGCCAACGACCCTAGAGTACATACTTTTTACGATTGGGACCTCAAAAACGAAGCTTACCAAGGTAAAAATTGGTCTGAACAAGTACAGCAAATCATTGCCACGCTACCAAATAAGGTTTATATCTCTTTCGACATTGACGGCCTTACCCCCAGTTTGTGTCCGCACACAGGAACGCCAGTTGCGGGTGGTTTTGAACTCCAGCAAATTGCTTTTCTTTGTTTTGAGCTCGTGCGCAGTGGCAGACAAATCATTGGTTTTGACCTCAATGAAGTTGCCCCAGGCCCAGACGGTGATTGGGATGCCAATGTTGGCGCTCGGGCATTGTGGCATTTGGTATGCGCCACTGAACTCAGTAGAAGACAACACGCATGAAAATAACACAAGCTAAAATATTAACCGCTTTGACACTTGGCTTTGGATTACTGAGTTTATTTTCGGTGTGGAATATTTACAACTGGGATTTTTTAGGTTGGGGAAGCAAATTATTTTTATTTCCGTTTCTTACCGTCATTGCGCTTATGGCCAAATTGAGTCCAGCGAAACCAAAGTGGATCAGCAGCATCCAAATTGGACTCATGGCATTGCACGGTGTATGTTACTTTTTTGTATTTAATCTACAGGATCCGCATCAGCCGAATTTGCTGTTATTGTTGGTTCCAATGCTTTTATCTACCACTTGCTTGATTGCAGCAAAGAGTCAACAAAAACAAAGTGTTGTACTACTTGCTATAGCCTCGGTTTTATACATACTACTTGGCATTACCGCCAATCCTCGTTTTTTCTTTCCTGGCCTCTGTTTTGAACTCCTCGGTTTACTCGTTTATCTGATCGCAATCATGCGCGCATCAAAAAGCCATTAATGGTATATTACGCGGCCATACCCAACAATTCGACCCTGCCAATAGGTGGATTGCTCGATGTTCACAATTGAGATACCTATACTTGAACTAGCGTGTATCATTTGTTTGGGTTCATTTTTTGCAGAAGTCAGTATACCAACATGATTCACCTCCGCTCCATTTGAAAAAAACACCAGATCACCGGCTTTTGCCTCTTGCGCGCTAATTGGTTGACAATATGTAAATTGATCTGCAGCGCGCCGAGGTAATTTTACCCCTTGTTTTTCAAAGACATAGCACGTAAATCCACTGCAATCAAAACCAGTGGGGTCATTGCCGGCCGCTTTATAAGGAACACCCAAATAAAGCTGAGCCTCATCTAAAAGCTGCCGTGCTTCAGCGGCAAATTGTTCGGTGGCCGGTGCGTCAGCAGCCACGGTTGCAGGTTTTTGCATCCATTCAATTTCTAAAGCGTGTCTTTTGGCCCATTTCGGATTTTTGGCCAATTCTTGAATAGCGAGTTTACGGTATTGACTGGGCTCTTTTCGATTGTCGTAGGCAGGGTTCATGAGCAGTCTTCCTGCCCGACGATAAACCATCTTGTAATAGCCTTGCCCATATAATTGCTTGAGTGTCTCTATTTTGGCATCTTGAGCTATCGCGTTAGATGCTAAAAAGAAGACCACAAACAATACAAGAGAGCGGAACATTAATTGGAATAAATTCTACCGTTGGCAAATACGATGGAAGTGAGATTGGGAAGTTTGACCAATACTTTGTTTCCATAAATATCAAACTCAGCGTTTTGGAAATTGGTGATGTCGTGTAAAACGCCATCGACCAAAGCCGAAGTACCACCAATGATATTGCGAAATACCAAAACGTTGTTTTTGAGCATGTATTGTTGTGGCTGATAGGTGGCTACTTGAATGCGCTCATTGTTGGAATAAGCAAAGAAATAAGAGTTTTCCATCCAAACACAGATGTCGTCCTTGACATCCCAATGATCTGTTGAAAAATTAGAAAGCGCTGTTTTTTGACCATTCTGATAATGCCAAAGGTTGCCGTTCATGTCTTCGTAGACCACAAATCCGCGGCCTGCTTTGTATTTCTTGATGGGAAAAGATTCGAGCTCGACAAAATTGCCTTTGTCAAACACGAAAAATGATTGGGTATAAGGATCTTTAAAACACATGACATCAGTACCCAGCTGAAAATCCAGCACTTCTTCGTTATAGGTACCGACTTCAAATTTCTGGCCCATCCAGTAGACAAAATAGGTATTGCTGTTGTCTCTATACACCACTAAGTTCTCACCGACCCTTGCATTCATAGATAATCCATTTGTAATGGTTACCAAGCTCTCCATTTTTTGATTCCAATAGACATTCAAGGATTGGTAACGGGTGTCTTCATAGACGATAAGGCTGTCTTTGACAATGAAGTCGCGACCAAAGTTGGTCAGTACTGTAAATTTACCGGCGTCCCACATGCGCAAGCCATTGGCAATTCGATATGCCATGAGGTGATCTGAAACTTGGTAATCTACATTGAGTGTAGTGACGTCAATGCGCTGTTTGCCATCGTAAATTTTAAGATTGCCACGGGTGTCAATGTATGCCACAATTTCGTCGCCAGCTTTATAATTGACGATTGGCTGTATTTCGACAGGTCGGAAAAAACCATCTTGAAATGAGACAAAATAGTTGTTGAAGTCCATAGTAGGTACAATACCTTGCGCCCTACTGACAAGGGGTGCAAAGCCAACAAGTACAATCAAAAAAAATAAACTTTTAAAAGGCATCTACCAAAGTTACCAAAATTTAGGCCAATACCCTTAACTTAGTAGCGCTTATCCAAAAGACTATGAAAAAATCAATTTTATCGGGTATTATTTTGTTTGGGAGCACCTTTGCATGGGCCCAACAAAAAATCACCTATGAGTCCTACGACTTACCGAATGGGCTTCATGTCATTCTACACGAAGAACACGCTACGCCAATTGTTGCGGTTTCCGTTCTTTACCATGTAGGTTCTAAAAATGAAAACCCCAACAGAACTGGCTTTGCTCACTTTTTTGAACACCTGCTCTTCGAAGGAAGTGCAAATATTGGCAGGGGTGAATACAGCGAGTTAGTAGAAAAGAATGGCGGCACACTCAATGCAAATACCTCACAAGACCGAACGTATTATTACGAAGTGCTTCCATCTAACCAATTGGAGCTCGGATTATGGTTGGAAAGTGAGCGTATGCTGCACGCTAAAGTTGATCTCAAAGGAATTGAAACACAGCGCAGCGTAGTTAAAGAAGAAAAACGCCAACGCGTAGACAATCAACCGTATGGTTCTTTCTTTACAGAAATGTTTAAACGCGTATTCAGTTCACATCCTTACAACTGGGCACCTATTGGCAGCATGGAACACCTCGACGCTGCCCAAGAAGAAGACTACGTTAATTTCTACAAAACATTTTACGTGCCGTCCAATGCAACGCTTTCAATTGCAGGTGATATCAACATTGAGCAAACCAAAAAATGGATAGCCCAGTATTTCGGCAGCATTCCAAAGGGCCAAGCCATCAATTTATATAGAGATTTTCTCAGTTTAGACGATGCTGCATTTTTGGCGCGTTACAGCGTTGAAAAAAGTGAATTTGATGCCAAAAACTTTATGGCATCGAGTGCACCAGCAGCCAAAAAACTCATCAATTACATGAGTAATCAAGGTTGTAAAATTGACAGACCAAACAAAGATTTTACGCCAATTAGCGGTGTTATCAAAGACACCATTTACGACAACATTCAATTACCTGCCCTATTCATGGGCTACAAAATGCCGGCGCAAACACATCCGGATACTTATGCTTTGGAATTTCTAAATGAGGTTTTATCGAGCGGAAGTTCATCGCGCATCAATAAAGAAATTGTCGAAAAACGCGAACTCGCGCAATACGCTTTTTCGTTCAATTATGGTTTAGAAGACGCCGGTATCGGCATCATGGCAGCCATAGCTCCACAAGAAGTCTCGCTAGATACCCTACTTGCCGCCTTTGATGCACAAATTGCTTTGATTAAAACTGAACTGATCAGTGAAGAAGAATTCCAAAAAGTGCGCAATAAATTTGAGAACGATATCGCCTCGAGCAATGCCAGTATTGCCGGTATCGCTGAAAACCTTGCCGACAATCATGTCTATTTCGGCGATGCAGATCGCGTGAACAGCTTACTTTCAAACTACTTAAAGGTGAGCCGCGAAGATATCATGCGCGTTGCCAATACCTATCTTACGCAACAAGCGCGTGTGATATTATATTACTTACCAAACCCAACAGAAAAATAAGCTCATGAAAAGTCTATTTCTCCTCCTGATATTAATCGTCAGTACTGGCTTAAATGCCCAAATTGACCGATCCAAAAGACCTGAGCCAGCTGCAGCTCAAAAAATCAATATTCCTGCATCTCAGGTTTTTACACTTTCCAACGGAATTACCGTCATCTTGTCGGAAAACCACAAAATTCCGAAAGTTTCTTTTGAACTCAGTATGGGCAGTAGCCCCAAAATCGAAGGCAACAAAGCCGGGCTTGCCGATTTTGCAGGGTCTTTACTGATGTCTGGCACCACCAACCGCAGCAAAGATCAACTCGATCGAGAAATTGATTTTATTGGCGCTAACCTAGGTGCTGGTTCAACAGGCATCTCTATGACTTGCCTCACCAAACACCTTGATAAAGGGCTTGACCTTATGACCGATGTTTTATACAACGCAAGTTTTCCTGAAAACGAGGTCGAACGCATCCGCAAACAGAATTTATCTGGTCTGCAGTCCACCAAAGCCGATGCCGGAGAAATGGCGAGCAATGCCACAAGAGCAATCAACTTTCCGGGTCATCCGCTAGGCGAAATCATGACCGAAGCCACCCTACAAAACATCAGTCGCGAAGACCTCATTGCCTATTATAAATCGACTTTTACGCCACAAGGTAGCTACCTTGTTGTAGTCGGCGACATTACGCGCGCTCAGACGGAAGCACTCGCCAATCGTTATTTTGGCAAATGGCAAGGTGGTCCTGTTTACCAAGCGGACCTCGGCAAAGGTCAGTTTGACAAAGGCAATCGTGTCATTTTTGTTAAAAAACCGGGCGCAGTACAATCTGTCGTATACGTAACCTTCCCTATTGATATTCGCTCCGGACACAAAGACCAACTCGCGCTTACCGTTCTAAATGGCATTTTAGGAGGTGGTGGTTTTGGAACGCGCCTAATGCAAAACCTCCGCGAAGACAAAGCCTTTACCTATGGGTGCTACTCTTCTTTGAACATCACTGAAAATGGCTCTTGGATGTCTGCCGGCGGCAATTTTAAAAATGCGGTCACTGACTCTGCCATCACCGAAATTCTCAAAGAGTTTGCAGGTATTATCGAAGCCAACGTGAGCGACGAAGAACTCAGCCTCACTAAAAACAACATGGCAGGTAGCTTTGCCCGCTCTCTAGAGCGTCCTCAAACTGTGGCGCGGTTTGCACTCAACACGATTAAGCAAAAATTAGCCCCGGACTATTATCAAAATTACCTCCAGCAACTCGAAGCCATTACAAAAGAAGATGTTTTACGTGTGGCTCAACAATACTTTACAGCCAAAAACTGCCACATCATCGTTGTTGGTAATGAAGAAATACTACCAAAGTTATTACCCTTTGATAGCGATGGCCGAATCGAAAAGCTAGATGCATTCGGAGCACCTTTAAAAGAAACAAAAGCAGCAGATTTGAGTGCAGACCAACTCATTGAAAAATACGTAATGGCACTCACTGCAACCAACTCTAAAAAAGCGGCTGCTAAAAAAATCAAAGCAGTCAAATCGTATGTTCGCGTGTCTGAATTAAGTTCAGCTCAAATTCCTTTCGTCCTGACCTCCACAGACTATTTCTGGGAAGGCCTCAAAGAAGCAAGTAAAATGGAAATGCCGGGAATGGTTCTTCAGAAATCCTATTTTGACGGCAAATCAGGATACACCTTTAGCATGCAAGGTGGGCGAGAAGATTTAAAAGCAGAAGAACTGGCCGCCAAACAAAAGGCAACCGGAATTATTCCGGAGCTTAACTACAAAGCCAACGGCATGACCTACGAACTCAAGGGAATTGAAAACATCGACGGCTTAGATTGTTATGTGTTGTATACCAACGATGGCCAGGCAGAAAACTACGATTATTTTGCCACTAACAACTTCATGAAAATCCGTTCTACCAACGTACGTAAAGTGGGTGAAGAAATTGTTGAAACGACAACTTCCTACTCAGATTTCAAAGAAGTAAATGGCTTGAAATTCGCGCATGCGTTTAATCTAAATATGGGTAAAATGACCCTTTCAGGCGTGGTCAAAACAATGGAAATCAACCCTAAAGAGGTTTTACCTTCAGATTTTTAATCAATTGTCTAAAGCCACTTTCGAGTGGCTTTTTTATTTGCAATCAATTCAATTTTAAATAATGAAAACAAAGGCCTTACTCACCTACCTATTTTTGTTTAATTGTATGATTGGAATTGCGCAAAATACTTTAGTGTCAAGCGGCGCATTCTTTGAAGGCGAGCCTTACTTGGCGGTGCATCCTCAAAATAGCCAACACCTCGTGGCTGCCTGGATGGGCTTTCAGCCAAACCAAAAAATCGTTATTAAAAGTGCTGTCTCAACCGATGGCGGCAGTACTTGGTCTACACCAATTTGGTTAGCGCACCAACAGGCCTCTAACAGCAGCGCCGATGTCTCGCTCGGTTTTGACGCAAGTGGGAACTTGTATATGGCATACATCGATTACGACAACATCAACTTCACAAATGGCGCCATTATTTGCCGCAAATCTATAAATGGCGGTCTCTCTTGGGGAGCAGCGGTAGTTGCGTTGTCAATTACATCTTGCCCAAACCAGTTGTGTATAGATCGGCCATGGATTGCAGTAGATCCACTTACAGGCACAGTTGCCATTACCAGTATGAATGCTGAACAACCCGGAATGGTGCTGGCGCCCTACCATCCGTATCTTACGCTGTCAAGCGATGGTGGCAATACTTTTCAAACGCAAATTTTGGATGCGGCTCCGTTTTTGGCGGGAAGCGCCATTCAACAACCCATGCCGTCGCCGGCCTTCGCAGCTGATGGCACTTTTATGGCTTTGTATCCAAGCTACGAACCAAGTCAAAGCATATTACCAAGAATCATAGAGGTCCGTAAAACGGCTCCTGCCTCCTTTTACAGTTATCAAACGGCGTTCCAAGGTTTAGGGTTCGGAACGTCAAATGACACACTCAAAAGCGGCCCTCATCTGGCGCTTCATCCAAGCAATTCAAATAAGGCTGCTTATTTCTTTACAACCGAAGTTTTTGGCGACCCTGATATCGCGTTTATTGAAAAAAATGGCAGCACCTGGAGTGCGCCCGCCAGAGTCAATAATGATGCTCAAGGCAACGGTGCCATACAAGACCTAGTTTGGGCCGACTACGACACCGATGGCGACCTCGGTGTTTGCTGGCGAGATCGACGAAATGGGACAACTGCCACTTATCAAAGTGCAAGTCAAATTTATTGTCGCATTCAAAGCAATAGCATATGGCAAGATGAGTTTATGATCAGTCCGATGGCCAATCATGACTCTATTTTATTGGAGAATGGCAACGATTTTTTAAGCGTGCAATTTGAAGACAACCTGCTCTATACCATATGGGGCGACGTTCGTAGCGGTTCGCTAAAAATTTATATAAACCGTTACGACCAAAACGACAGCACAAATACAGTAAGTGAAATCCCGACCCTACCCAAGATATTTCCTAATCCGAGCAGTGGTCTCTTTGAGATTCCGCCACATTTAACCCAACAGCGTTTTGAATTATTGGATGCCAGAGGAAAGCTCCTTTTAAATGGTGCTCTTTCTGAAAAACTAGATTTGAGTTCGTTCCCGAATGGCGTTTATTGGTTAAATGTTGCCGAAAGTCAATTTCAATTGCTTAAAAATTGAAATAAGTGTTGATATCTTCAGCAGTGCTTTTTCAAAAAATGCGGTATCTTTGAAACATGAGTGAATTTGTTGTATCGGCAAGAAAATACCGTCCGCAAACCTTCGACACCGTCGTTGGACAACAATCTATTACCAATACACTCAAAAACGCCATTAAAAATGAGCACCTCGCTCAAGCATTTTTGTTTTGTGGTTCTCGTGGTGTAGGAAAAACCACAACTGCCCGGATTTTAGCCAAAACCATCAACTGCTTCAATCCTACCTCAGCCATTGAAGCCTGTGACCAATGCGACTCCTGTTTGTCTTTTCATACGGGAAATTCGCTCAACATCTATGAGCTAGATGCCGCATCGAACAATTCCGTTGACGATATCCGAAACCTCATCGATCAAGTGCGCATTGCGCCGCAACTCGGAAGCCATAAGGTTTACATCATCGATGAGGTCCATATGCTTTCGACCTCTGCGTTCAATGCTTTTCTGAAAACACTAGAGGAGCCACCAAAGCACGCCATTTTTATTTTAGCTACAACAGAAAAGCATAAAATCATCCCGACCATCTTATCGAGGTGCCAGATTTTTGATTTTCAGCGCATTCGTGTAAAAGATATCGCCGATCATCTCGGTACTATTGCCACCAAAGAAGGCGTATCCGCAGATCCAGAAGCACTGCATCAAATTGCGATGAAAGCCGATGGCGCCCTCCGCGATGCATTATCTATTTTTGATCAGCTCGTTACTTTTGCAGGCAACACGCTTACTTATAAAGACGTCCTCGAAAACCTGCATATCCTCGACTACGAATATTACTTCAAGGTGGTCGATGCGGCCGAAAAAGAAGATATTCCTGCGGCCCTCTTGATACTCAACGACATCTACGAAAAAGGCTTTGACGGACACCATTTTGTTGTTGGCCTTGCCGAACACCTTCGCAATATCTTAGTTTGTAAAGATCCACAAACAGCCAATTTACTCGAAGCACCTGACTCCATCAGACAGCGCTTTATGCAGCAAGCTGCTGACATCGAGGCAACACGCTTGCTAAGAGGCCTACAGGTCTTGTCAAAAACCGACGTCGACTACAAAGCATCCAAAAACCAAAGACTCCTCATCGAGGTTGCGCTCATGCAGCTCTGCTCACTAAAGCAAGAGCAAGAAAAAAAAAAGGCCTAACTGAGCGCATAGAAATCCTGCCCTTTCCCAAGCAGTCTCTGCGTAAATCCAACAAATCGAGCAGCCCGCAAAGCGCTGATCAAAAACCAAGTATACCGGTTCCAGAACAAACAACTGCGCCTCAAATAGCCACGAAAGCGCATATTATTTCAATTAAAGAAACCCTAGAAAAAGACAAAGCAGGTCAGCAACAGGTTCGTCAAGAAGACCTGCCCAGAGAAGGCTTTCACCTCGATCATGTCAAGATGTACTGGAAACAATACGCTTTTCAACTCAAGGAGGACGGCATGGAAACCTTTTACAATGCCTTGATTAAACGAGATCCCATCCTCAAATCCGACGAAATACTTGAATTGATTGTCGATAATCTTGTGCAATACAACTACATTCAAACACACTTGCTTGCTTTCAAAGAATTCATGCGCAAGCAACTCAATAACTACTACCTAGATATTGTCCTGACTCAAGCAGCCCCCGATGAAGACGAAGTCAAATTCTTGACCGGTAAAGATAAGTTTGCAGCACTTGCCCGCAAGAATCCAAACTTGCACACACTTAAAAACCGTTTCAACCTCGATATCGATTACTGATGCAGCCCAAATGGCA
>CAZINO010000026.1:0-21792 GCA_964540625.1 uncultured Lishizhenia sp.
GCGAACTCGGCGACATCGTTTATGTCGAAGTAGAAACCGTTGGTGAGACCATGGCTCAAGAAGAAGTCTTTGGAAGTGTAGAAGCCGTTAAAACTGTTTCTGATTTATTCTTACCTATGAGCGGTGAAATCATTGAATTTAACGATGCCTTGGAGGCCAACCCAGAGCTTGTCAATAATGACCCTTACGGCGAAGGCTGGATGGTTAAGGTACGTGTTTCAAATGCTTCAGAATACGATGCATTATTAGATGCAACTGCCTACGCACAAGAAGTACACTAAACGACTTTTTTACAAGCACCATATAAACCGCCCATGTGGCGGTTTTTTTATGCCTCAATAGTTTTACTGAACTACGGCCACGCATGAAGATGCCCTTCTATTTTTTCTTCCGTATCATCTGAAAGCTGAAAAAATAAATCGCGTTTAAGGATGTTTTCAAGTGCATCAATCGTTATTGAAAAATTGAAAACAGATGCAGCCGATTTGGCATTGGGTAATAAAAAAGCGATTCCTTTCTGCTGCCTTGGGGCAATGAGCGCCTTAAAATAGGCCTTTGGAACACTGACTTTATTAAGTCCTATGGTGGGCAAGCCCTGCTCAAGAATTGGGCCAGTAACCACGTAAATGGTATCGTAAACTGCTGCCCAATCGCGCACCTTTTCTTCGAGAATTTTCCAAATTCCTCGGTTGAAACCTGGTAATTGAGGACTCACGTTGCTGTAATAAAAAGATTCTTTCATGACTTGAATAGACCAACTCATATCCGCGGCTGGCGCGAGATGTCCGCGGTCATAGCCACTTTTCGCATAGTCTGCGTTTGTGGCACATGAAGCTGCCACTAACGGATCATCAGTAAAGCGATTACTGCGCTCAACGCCGTTTCCTAGGTTGGTTTTGATGAGCATATAAGCCACCCAATTTGCTTGTTTGTGTTGTTCGTTGTAGGAGAGCGAATACGCTATATGGGGGACGATTTCTTCTCCTGGCAAAGGCCGAGGACAGGCCAATGGCAGTTCTCTTTTAAGTTTAGGTTCCGAACGCATAAATGCGTTTAAGCCCAAGAAAAAAGCCGCTATCCAGAAAAGGATAAACGGCTTTACAAAAAATTGCTGAAATTGCTTAAGCATCGATTTTTGCATATTTGGCATTGCGCTCTATAAACTCACGACGCGGCGGAACGTCATCGCCCATGAGCATAGAGAATATTTGATCGCACTCAGCAGCGTTTTCGATGGTCACTTGGCGTAAGGTACGGCTCTCTGGGTTCATGGTGGTTTCCCAAAGCTGCTCGGCGTTCATTTCACCAAGACCTTTGTAGCGCTGTACGTTCACTGATGATTCAGAACCGCCACCTTTGAGCTCTTGAATGAGGCGGTCGCGTTGATCTTCGTTCCAAGCGTATTCGGACTTCGTTCCTTTTTTAACTTGATAAAGTGGCGGAGTGGCGATATACACATATCCTTTTTCGATGAGTTCTTTCATGTAACGGAAAAGGAAGGTAAGAATGAGCGTTTCGATATGCGAACCATCTACGTCGGCATCACACATGATGATGATCTTGTGGTAGCGCAGCTTTTCTAGGTTAAGGGCTTTGGAATCTTCTTCTGTACCTATGCGCACGCCCAACGCCGTGTAAATGTTTTTGATTTCCTCGTTTTCGAAGATTTTGTGCTGCATGGCTTTCTCCACATTGAGGATTTTTCCACGCAATGGCATGATAGCCTGAAAGTGTCGGTCTCGGCCTTGTTTGGCAGTACCACCCGCAGAGTCTCCCTCGACAAAGTAAACTTCACAGGCAGCCGGATCTTTTTCAGAGCAGTCGGCGAGTTTGCCAGGTAGTCCAGAACCGGTTAGGACATTTTTGCGTTGTACCATTTCACGGGCCTTGCGAGCTGCATGACGTGCTCTAGCGGCTAAAATAACCTTCTCGACGATTAGCTTCGCTTCTGATGGATGCTCTTCGAGGTATGCAGAAAGCATTTCAGAAACCGCCTGACTTACAGGTGCGGTGACCTCGCGGTTGCCTAATTTGGTTTTGGTTTGCCCCTCAAATTGCGGCTCTTGTACTTTTACCGAAACAACGGCTGTGAGCCCTTCTCGGAAGTCATCGCCATCGATTTCAATTTTTTCTTTAGCCAATATACCCGAGTCAGTGGCGTATTTTTTGAGGGTATTGGTGAGACCACGTCGGAAACCAGATAAGTGAGTACCTCCTTCGTGGGTATTGATGTTGTTGACGTAGGCCTGGATGTTTTCGGTATAAGAAGTGTTGTAGGTAAGCGCAACCTCTACCGGAATGCCTTCGCGTTCGCCTTCAAAATAAATGACATCGGTGATAAGCGCTTCTCGGTTACGATCAAGGTAAGAAGCAAATTCTTTAAGACCTCCTTCGGAATGATAGGTTGAAGTCGGGTGTGCGTTGTTTTCGTCGACAATGCGTTTGTCTGTTAGCGTGATGGTAATGCCTTTGTTGAGAAAGGCAAGTTCGCGCATGCGCGCCGCGAGTGTATCAAAGTTGTATTCTGTTGACTCAAAAATGGTGTGGTCGGGCTTGAAAGTCTGAATAGTTCCTGTTTTGTCTGAGGTGCCAATTTCGCGAACCGCATATAATGGCTTACCGATGGAATATTCTTGTTCAAAAATTTTGCCTTCGCGGTGCACCTCTGTACGCATGTGTATAGACAAGGCATTTACACACGATACACCAACTCCGTGCAAACCACCCGACACTTTATAGGTGTCTTTGTCGAATTTACCACCGGCATGTAATACGGTCATAACAACCTCTAGTGCAGATTTCTTTTCCTTGGTGTGCATAGCGGTTGGTATACCCCGACCGTTATCAGTTACCGTGATGGAATTATCTTCGTTGATGAAGACATTGATGTGATTACAATAGCCAGCCAACGCTTCGTCGATGGAGTTATCCACGACTTCGTAAACGAGGTGATGTAAACCCTTCACACCTACGTCGCCGATGTACATGGCGGGTCTTTTTCGAACTGCCTCTAGGCCTTCTAGTACTTGAATATTATCTGCCGAATAATTGTCTCTTTTTTCGTCTTCAGCCATGTTGTTTTAGTTTGAGTATGGTGTTAATTTTCGTATAAACAAAAATAAAAAAAAGCACCTCTTACAAGGTGCTTTGAATGGGCTCAAAAGCCTTAACTTATCAACAAAATTTCAACGATTTACACTATTTTTCTATCCATGCGATGATACTCGGATCATTAGGTAAAACACGTGGAGAAACCACCCGAACAAGGTGCCCATTTTCATCGATGAGGTACTTTTGGAAATTCCACTCCACTTTGCTGTCTTCTTTGCCATTTTTGGCTTTTTGGGTAAGAAATTGATAGACAGGGTGCATATTGTTGCCTTTCACCGAAATTTTTGACATCATCGGAAAGCTAACGCCGTAGTTTTGCTGACAAAATTGTGCTATTTCTTTATCTGAACCTGGCTCTTGCGACATAAAGTCATTGGCCGGAAAGCCGACAATAACAAAATTTTTGGCCTTGTATTTGGTGTAGACCTCTTCGAGTTGTTCGTATTGTGGTGTAAGTCCACATTTTGAGGCGGTATTGACCACCATGATTTTCTTGCCTTTAAGGGAAGAAAAATCAAATGTTTGGCCATTGATATCCTTGACCTTAAATTGGTGAATACTCGTCGAATCTGCAGGTAAAACGCTCATTAGAATGATGCTTAATGTGAATAAAATGGTTTTCATAAATGCTTTATTTTTAAAACAAATGCAACGGAAGATGGTTCGGATTGGAACCATTTTTTCAAAATTACGAATAAGAAAGGGATGCGTCTGATTATTTGGCTATTCTTGTTTTGCATAAGTAACGCTTGGTCACAAAAAATGACGGGCTTTTGGCAAGGCATGCTCTTTTCTCCGAGCGATGAATCAATCATGATTCCTGTTTACCTTGATTTATACGTCACCAATGGCCTAATAGATGGGAAAATACGTATCGAAAACAAAGAAGGAGCAAGTGTATATCCCGTTGTCGGCAAATTTGCCAATAACGAAATGCAGCTGATTACCTTAAAAGCCATGTGGCAATACATGCCTGAGTATTCGCTAACCCCTTACACTTACAAGCTACAATATAATACGCAAAGTGGTTACCTAGAGGGCGCCACCGATAAAGGAGATTTTCGACTTATTGCCTATAAAAGCAACGGGAGCTTGAGCATGGACAAAACACCGTATCTTCCAAAAGATTGGTTACTTCGTTTTCGTCAAGAATTAAAAGATGGAATTTCAGCACCGCAAATTAGAAAACAAGAACTACTTAATTTTACGTTTCAGCCGATTTATTTTGATTACGACCAAGCAGTCATACGCAGCGAATACGAAGCTTATCTAAAAGAGCTGATTAGAATGGTAAAAAGCCATTCGGATTTACGAATTGAAATTACTGGGCATACCGATGCTGATGGATCTGATGCCTACAATTTAGCTTTATCCAAAAGAAGAAGCGAGGCGCTTTTGCAATTTTTTACCCAAAATGGCTTGGCAAAAGACCGCGTTGTCATCAGTTATAAAGGAGAAAAAGAACTCGTTGACCGCACTCAGACAAATGAAGGCAAACAACGAAACCGACGTGTCGATTTCAGGTTCATTTAACACTTTAATGCAACTATAAACTCGCTAATTTTTCTTCGAGTATAGCAATTTTCGCAAGCGCATCTGCTTCTTTTTTGCGTTCGTTGGCCACCACTGCATCTGGCGCTCCAGCCATGAATTTCTCGTTGTGGAGTTTACCGTAAACGCTTTTCAAGAAACCTTTGGTATAGTTGAGCTCTTCTTCTATTTTTTTCTTTTCAGCCTCGACGTCAATTTGGTCGCCAAAAGGCACGAAAAACTCAATGCCATCAACAATGAAACTGTTTGCTTGTGCCACTTTTTGGTCGACGTATTGCAAAGTCGCTAAGTTCCCCATTTTGATCAAAATGCTATCCGAAGCACTGGCTTTTTGCGCTGGTGCTTTGATGTAGAGTTCGAGTTGTACTTTGGTCGCTATGTTATTTTGTTTACGGATGTTTCGGATCTGCGTAATGACTTTCTCATTGAATGCAAAAGCCGTCAGCGTTGCAAGATCTGGCGACTTAGCTGTTGGCCATTTGGCAATAACGATGTCGTCGCCGGCTTCGCGTTCGCGAAGCGCATGATAGAGCTCCTCGGCAACAAATGGGGTGAACGGGTGCATGATTTTGAGGATTTGCTCAAAGAAATCGAGCGTTTGCTCTATGGTTTGGCGATCAATTGGCTGCTGATAACCCGGCTTGATCATTTCGAGGTACCAGGAACAGAAATCGTCCCAGACGAGTTTGTAAGTAGACATGAGTGCATCAGAAATACGAAACTTGTCAAAGTTGTCGTTAATTTCATGAAGCACTTGTGCAAAGCGGTTTTCGAACCATGCGACGGCTACCTGGCTAGACAGCGGTTGTTCAAAGTCTCTGACCTCCCATGAGGAAACCAAACGGTAAGCATTCCAGATTTTATTGGTAAAGTTTCGACCTTGTTCACATTGCGCACTATCAAATGGAAGGTCATTGCCAGCTGGAGATGATATGAGAATTCCCACGCGAACACCATCGGCGCCATATTGGTTAATGAGTTCAATAGGATCTGGAGAATTGCCCAAAGATTTGGACATTTTACGACCCAGTTTGTCTCGGACAATACCTGTGTAATATACATTTTTAAAGGGCTGCTGCCCCATATATTCATAGCCAGCAATAGCCATTCGTGCGACCCAAAAAAACATGATTTCAGGTGCGGTTACGAGGTCGTTGGTTGGGTAGTAGTATTGTATTTCTGGGTTATTTGGCTGAGTAAGGCCATTGAATACGGAGATTGGCCATAACCAACTTGAAAACCAAGTATCAAGGACGTCTTCGTCTTGGCGCAATTCGGACGCATCAATTGTGCGGCCGGCCTTCTGACTTGCTAAGTCAAGTGCTTCTTCTTGTGTTTTGGCAACCACAAAATCTGAAGGGCGATCACTGTAGTACCAAGCAGGGATGCGATGCCCCCACCACAGCTGTCGAGAAATACACCAATCTTTGACGTTTTCCATCCAGTGGCGATAGGTATTTTTAAATTTGTCTGGATGAAATTGAATGTTGCCATTCATGACATTTTCCAGTGCAGGAGCCGCAAGTTCTTTCATGGAAACAAACCACTGCAATGAGAGCTTTGGCTCAATGACGGCGTTGGTACGCTCAGAAAAACCAACCTTGTTAATGATGTCCTCGGTCTTGACCAAAAAGCCTTTGTCGTGGAGTTCTTTTTCAATGGTTTTACGCACTTCAAAGCGATCTTGACCTGCGTAATGGGCACCATTGGCGTTGAGCGTGCCGTTGTCATTGAATAAATCAATACTGGGGAGGTTGTGTTTTTGTCCGAGTTCGTAGTCGTTGGGGTCATGGGCTGGTGTTACCTTAAGACAACCCGTTCCAAAAGCAGGATCTACATAGGGGTCGGCAATAATAGGAATCTCACGGTTGATCAATGGTACCATTACGGATTTACCCACCAGTTGTTGGTAGCGTTCGTCTTCTGGATGCACACAAATGGCGGTATCTCCGAGAATGGTCTCGGGGCGCGTTGTGGCAATGGTGAGCCACTGATCTGAAGCACCAACCACTTGATAGCGTACGTAAAAAAGTTTCGAATTGACTTCTTTGTAATTGACCTCTTCATCAGAAAGCGCAGTAAGGGCTTCTGGGTCCCAATTGACCATGCGGATACCGCGGTAAATTTTACCTTTTTGAAATAAATCGATGAAAACAGAAATGACAGACGCTGAGTATTCAGGGTCCATGGTAAAATGAGTGCGTTCCCAGTCACAAGAAGCGCCCAAGCGTTTAAGTTGTTCAAGAATAATACCACCGTGTTTCTCTTTCCATTCAAAAGCATGGGCAAGGAATTCTTCACGGGTCAGATCGGATTTGGAAATACCCTCAGCTTTCAGTTTTTGAACAACCTTTGCTTCGGTCGCTATAGAGGCATGATCGGTGCCTGGAACCCAACATGCGTTTTTACCAAGCATACGCGCTCGGCGCACCAACACATCTTGAATGGTATTATTGAGCATATGACCCATGTGTAAAACGCCGGTTACGTTTGGCGGCGGAATTACAATGGTGTAGGGCTCGCGGTGGTCAGGGGTTGAATGAAAATATCCTTTTTCTAACCAATATTGGTACCATTTTTCTTGTGCGTGTTGAGGCTCGTATGTCTTTGCAATCTCCATGACTTCGTCTTAAAGTGGCAAAGATAGCAAATATCTAAGCGCGCACAGCAGCTGCGCACTAGTTGGTTACCGGAGAATCTGATGGCGAGAGAACAGTGCCTTTGATGGTTAAAACGATGGGGTCACCGACGTTAGAGAAGACTGTTATCGTTTTGGTAAATGCACCCACGCGCTTGGTGTCGTAGTGCACTTTAATTACCCCTTTTTTACCTTTGCGAATTGGCGTTTCAGGCTTTTCTGCAGCTGTGCATCCACAACTCGTTTGCACATTTGAAATGACGGCTGGCTTCTTTGAAGTATTCTTGAATTCAAAAACAAAAAGGTCTTCTGAACCATAAGGTATGTTTTGACGCTCAATTTCAAGGACTGTAAAACGCAAGGCTGGCTGCGTCGCCTTTTTGGAGGCATCTGGCGCTTGCGCAAATAAAAATTGTGTCAAAAAGAAGAATAATGAGAGGTGTAGGTATTTCATTTGTTCGTGTTTTATAGTGTATTTGAGTAGCAATGATAAGTATATCTGTTGGCTTGAAGGTAAAATTAACACATTTTTAGCAAGTCCACCTTTTAGAAACATGCGGTTAACATTTCTCGAAGGCCTGGATAAGTTTCTTTAAGTCGTTGTCTCCATTGTGCTTCGACAAGCCAAAAAACAGCGCTTATCCCCTCCTCTATTTGAGGCTGAACTGCCGTAGAACCACTGTAAGTCAAATAAAACCAATGATTTTCTTTGAAAATGGAGCGGTCTTTAAATTTGTATACGTGATAGGTACTATGGAGCGGTTTGACGGGTGCAAAATGACCAGAAAGACCTGTTTCCTCTTGTATCTCTCGGATAGCAGCAGTTAGTGTGTCTTCACCTTTTTCAATCTTTCCTTTTGGCAAATCCAAAATACCCAAACGCGTCATCCAAAGAAAAGAACGTGTCTTTTCATCCTCGACCAAACCACCTGCTGTTCGAATCGATTTAAACGCGGCAAAAAAAGAATTCATCGAAAGTAATGGCGTAACGGAAATAATTTGAAACCCGCTGCAATCTTCAAATAAATTGGACAAATCTTCGAAACCTATTGGGGCTTGGTGCGGCCAATTAGGCAAACCGAGATCCATATCGGTAAAAACGATATAGTTCGATTCGATGAAAACTTTGTATTTTTGCGCCATGAATGTCAATAAAGATTTGAGCCTAAAGGTAGCAGAATTGCTACTCAAAACAAAAGCAGTACGCCTACAACCAGACAAGCCCTTTACCTGGGCCTCGGGCTGGAAATCACCAATATATTGCGACAACCGTATCACGCTGAGTTTTCCTGAAGTTCGCACGCACATCCGTCAAGGATACGCCCAAACAATTCTCGACAACTTTGGGAAGCCCGATATCATTGCAGGTGTGGCCACCGGAGGCATTGCCCAAGGTGCGTTGGTGGCCCAAGAACTCGGTTTGCCATTCATCTATGTGCGCAGCGCGGCAAAAGGACACGGCATGGAAAACCTCATCGAAGGTGCTTACCAAGAAGGGCAACGCGTTGTTGTTATAGAAGACCTCATCTCAACAGGTGGCAGCAGCTTAAAAGCCGTTGAGGCACTGCGCGCAGGCGGTTTAGAGGTAAAAGGTCTTATCGCCACTTTTACGTATGGTTTTGCGCTTGCCGAGCAGCATTTTACCGAGGCCAATTGCCCTCATGTTTGCCTAACCGATTACGGTACCTTAATCGAAGTAGCGACCAAAACAAATTACGTCAGCGAAACCGACGAAGCGACTTTGAAAGCGTGGCGTAATAACCCAAGCGCCTGGATGCAATAAACGTGCAATGGTAACGCTAAAGAGTCAAGAGTTTTTATTGCAAGCCCCGCTGTCAAAGGTGCGTAAGTACTTGGCCCAAACTCAGCATTACCAATATATTTTACCTCCTGAGCAAATCTCCGACTTTCAATTTACACCGACTGGTTTTTCATTCAAAGCAGCAGGTCAAATTCAGCTCGGACTAGAAATCCAAAACTCACAAGACAACGAATTGCATTTTACAGGCGTGGCAAGCAATCCTTTTGCATTTGATCTATTTGTCAGATTGCAAGAAACAGAAAATACAACCTGCGGTCATATCGAAATTTCGGCAGATTTGAACATGATGATGAAAATGCTCGTAGAAAAGCCACTCCAAAAATTAATAGCCCAAATGGCAACGAATCTTGCCGAAGCTTTAAAAGCACATTAAGCAAACTTAATTTGCTGATTATCAAAAGAAAGCGTTTCTTCTTGGGTTTCAATTCTGATGAAGCCCTTCGAATCTACCCCTACTATTTGACCCGTCAGCGTTGCACCATCTGGTAAAATAAAGCTGTGTGTGTGGCCGTATAAATAGAGTTCCGCCTCGTATTTCGCTTTTAACACAGCGAAGTCTCCGTTGAGAAGTGCCTGCTGACCATTGAGCAGGTCGAGAAACTCCATTAATACCGTAAGCGGTTTAAATTTTTGACCGAGCTCGTTGAAAATAGAAGTAGCATTTAAATGAACAGGTGCTTCGTTGACATTTATACCACAGCCAACAATACACCAATCGATGTGTTGACCCTTTAATTGCTGTTCGATCAGGATACCCCCTATCTTTTGGCCATTCACAAAGAGATCATTGGGCCACTTTATTTGTGCGGCAAGACCAAAACGTCTCAAACACTGCTGCCACATCAAAGCTACATACCAGGAACAGCGAATTTGCTCTTCCAAAGCAAACTTTGGCTGAAATGCGAGGGTAAATAATAAATTTGTTGAACTGACAGACTGCCATGAATTGCCGCGCTGCCCGCGTCCGTTGGTTTGATAATCTGCCATAATTACCGAACCATCTTGGCAACTGCCTTGTTCTATAAGATTGGCAGTATAATTGTTAGTAGAATCGACCGATGCTAACTGAATAAGTACAGAACCAAATTTGGTCATTGAGAAAATCAAAAGGATTCAAATTTATCAGTTAGTTTTGTAATAGAAACAATAGAATGGCAAAAAAGAAAAAATTAGACCCTTCAGAATTGCTTGTTGATGCAATTGTCGAGGGGATGCAAAATAACAAAGCACAAGACATTACCATCTTAGATTTACGTCAACTCGATAGCGCTGTCTGCGATTTCTTTGTGATTTGCAGCGGTGAATCTAGCACGCAAGTAGATGGTATTGCCAATGCCATTCAACGAAATACCCGAAAAGAACTCAAAGAAAAACCGTGGCATACTGAAGGTAAATCCAACTCAGAGTGGATACTTCTAGACTATATTGATGTGGTTTGTCATATTTTCTACAAAGACGCACGCTCGTTCTACGACATCGAAGACCTGTGGGCCGATGCCAAAAGAACTGATCTCCCCAACCTTTAATCTCCATCTAAATGTCAGAAGAAAAAAGAAAAAATCCGCTTTCCGTTTATTGGATTTACGTCGCGTTTGTCGTCGTATTGGTCAGTACACACCTGTATGTCAACAGTGAAAGCACAGCGGTCCTGAAGTACAAAGAAACCCTTCTTGATCTCGTAGAAGCCAAAGGAGTGAAACACCTCAAAATCGTTAACCAAAGCGCTGCTCGTTTTCAGCTCAAAAAAAGTGCTGAAAAATACATCAATAGCCGCAAGGACCTCGACTTTCCTAAAATGCGCAAGCTTTTGGCCAACAAAAATGCACGTCCGAGTCAAATAGTTTTTGAATTAGAAAACATCGGTAACCACGCCAATTTTGAGAAAGCACTCGACGAGCGCGGCTACCACGATTACGAAAACGTCATTGAAACCAATTGGATTGCCCAAATATTAGGCTACCTGCTTCCTTTCGGTATTATTGTTTTAATTTGGATGTTCGTTATGCGCCGCATGTCTGGCGGCGGTGGCGGCGGTGGCGGTGGCGGCCAAATTTTCAATATTGGAAAATCCAGAGCGCAAGTCTATGAAAAAGGCAAAAGTACGAACGTTACTTTCAAAGATGTAGCTGGCCTCGAAGGCGCCAAAGAAGAAATCGTCGAAATTGTAGAATTTCTTAAAAACCCCAAAAAATATACCGAACTAGGCGCCAAAATCCCGAAGGGCGCGCTACTTGTTGGCCCTCCAGGAACAGGCAAAACCCTTCTTGCCAAAGCGGTTGCCGGTGAAGCAAAAGTACCTTTCTTCTCTCTTTCGGGCTCGGACTTTGTCGAAATGTTTGTTGGCGTTGGTGCATCCAGAGTACGCGACCTCTTCCGACAAGCCAAAGAAAAAGCACCTGCCATTATTTTCATTGACGAAATCGATGCAATTGGTAGAGCTCGTGGGAAAAACAACGGATTTAACACCAATGATGAGCGTGAAAACACACTCAATCAGCTGCTTACTGAGATGGATGGTTTTGGCACCAATTCGGGTGTCATCATTTTGGCAGCAACCAATCGTGCCGATGTCCTAGACAGCGCCCTCATGCGTGCAGGTCGTTTTGACCGTCAAATCTATGTCGACATGCCTGACCTCAACGAGCGCACCGCTATTTTCGGTGTACACCTCAAGCCGCTCAAATTATCCACCGAAATCGACGTCGACTTCCTTGCCAAACAAACACCAGGATTCTCTGGCGCCGATATCGCCAATTTGTGCAACGAGGCTGCATTGATTGCCGCACGTCACAATAAAACGCAGGTAGAAAAACAAGATTTCCTCGATGCTGTTGACCGCATTATCGGCGGCCTTGAAAAGAAAAATAAAATCATCACGCCAGAGGAGAAAAAAACAATTGCTTTCCACGAAGCTGGTCATGCTGCTGTTTCTTGGTTGCTTCAGTACGCAAATCCATTGGTAAAGGTGACTATTGTTCCACGTGGACAATCGCTTGGTGCAGCGTGGTATTTACCAGAGGAGCGCAGCATAACCACTACAGAACAATTACTTGATGACATGTGTGCAACTTTAGGTGGTCGCGCTGCTGAGCAGCTTACTTTTGGCCGCATTTCTACAGGTGCATTATCTGATCTAGAGCGCGTTACCAAACAAGCTTACGCCATGACATCCATCTACGGTCTGAACGAGCGCGTAGGAAATATTTCGTTTTATGACTCTCAAGGACGAGATGCCTTTACCAAGCCTTATTCTGAAGATACCGCCAAAGTAATCGACGAAGAAGTAAGTAAACTCATCGAAGGGCAATACCAAAGAGCCTTGCAATTGCTAGCAGATAACCAAGACAAACTGGCACAACTTGCCGAGCGTCTACTGACCTCTGAGGTGATCTTTAAAGAAGACCTTGAAGCCATTTTCGGCAAACGCCCTTGGGATCCAATCGAAGAGGAAAAAGAAATGCCTGTTCAAGACGCTGTGGTTGCAATTGAAGAAGACACCGTACAAGATGCTGATTTCACTGCAACCGACGATACGCCACACCATACTGTTCAAGAAGACAACGAACCAACACAAGGCGAATGATCGGAAACCTAGGGCTACGCATGATCACAGGTGCCGTTTTTGGCACCCTTGTTATCGGCTCTATGCTCTGGAATCCCTATGCGTTTGCATTCGTATTTTCATTCTTCATGGTGGTCGGTTTATGGGAATTCTATCATTTCTTTAAACAACACAACGTAGTAGAAGTCTCTAGTGAAATCGGGATTTTCATCGGGATTTTCATTTATATTCTTTTGGTAGGAATTAGTTTTGAATGGTTTTCCGTCATTTCATTGAGTCTTATTTTTCCGCTTTTTTTCACGCTTATTCTCAATGAGCTTTGGGCGAAACACCAACATCCTTTATTGAATATTTCCGTGTTGGTTTTCGGAATCATTTACGTGGTCGGTCCTTTTTACCTTAGTATTGACCTTCATGTAAGAGACACCTCGCCTCTCCCCAAAGTCCTGGGCATGTTTCTTCTCATCTGGACCAACGACTCTTTTGCCTATTTCTCTGGTCGTTTGTTCGGCAAGCGAAAACTTTTTGAACGGATTTCACCAAAAAAAACATGGGAGGGCACGATCGGAGGCATCCTCTTTACACTTTTGTTAGGATTTATCATCGGCACCTACATCAACAAAGGAGAGGTTTTGTTCTGGATGATCTCCGCGCTTATTATTGCACCAGGAGCCATCTTTGGAGATTTGCTCGAGTCTTTGTTCAAAAGAAGCTTGCAGATCAAGGACAGCGGTAAAATTTTACCTGGTCACGGCGGCGTTTTAGACCGTTTTGATGCTGCTCTTTTCACGATTCCATTTTTTTATTGTTGGTCTATAATTTATCTTTACTGGAAATGATGACTTTTCACCGCGAAGGCCGCTCCATTATGCTCGGGAGCATTTTACTTTTTCTTGGCTTGACTGCTTTGAATTATTATTTGCTGGCACCAACAATCTACTGGCTCTTTCTTTTCCTGGAGCTTGGCTTTATCGTATTACTCTACCTCATTATTCAATTTTTTCGCATTCCCAAACGCAATTGTACTGGAACAACGCAAGATATCATGTGTCCTGCGGATGGCAAAGTGGTGGTCATCGAGGAAGTTGAAGAAACAGAATACTTCAAAGACAAACGCATACAGGTTTCCATTTTTATGTCACCTCTAAATGTGCATGCCAATTACTACCCAATAAGCGGAGAAGTGACCTACACTAAATACCATCCTGGCCTTTTTCTTGTAGCATGGCATCCCAAGAGCAGCACTGACAACGAACGCAGCACTTGTGTGGTCAAGCACCAAAACGGAAATGAAATTTTATTCCGACAAATCGCCGGTGCACTGGCAAGACGCATTTGCTACTACGCACAAACTGGAGATAAAGCTACTCAAGGTGGAGAATTTGGGTTTATCAAATTTGGATCTAGGGTTGACTTATTTTTGCCTTTAGGCACGAAAATTGATGTGCAATTGGGACAAAAAGTACAAGCCAAACTCACAAAGCTTGGCACTTTAAATTAATTTGTAACTTTATAAAAAAAAACGCCATGAAAAAAGTATTTGTAGCAATTGCCCTTACCACTTTCGTTGGTTCTATGGCAAGCACAGCTTATGCAGCTGTAAACGGAACGCAAATCGTTAAAAAAGACGACGACAAGCGCAAAAAGAAAAAGAAAAGCGCAAGCTGCTGCTCGGCTAATGGCCAGCAAAAATCTTGTTCTTCTTCTAGCACGACTCAAAAGTCTTGCTCAGGTGAGAAACACTAATTCGTTGCAATTATTGCAACAACAAAAAAGCCGGCTTTCGCCGGCTTTTTTGTTGTTGTCATTTTTCTAAACTTCACTACGAAGCATAAATCTCTTGATACTGGTTTTGGTATTTTTCAAGTATTTTTTTGCGCTTGAACTTGAGTGTTGGTGTCAGTTCACCACCTTCAATACTGAATTCTTGAGGCAAGAGTTTGATTTTTTTAAGTTGTTCCCATGAACCGTATTCAAGATTGATTTCGGTGATCTCTTTTTGAATTCTATCGAATAATTGTGCATTCGCAATGACTTCTTCATTTGATAGACCCTCAAAATTCAGCTGATGGCGTTCTGCCCACTCGCGCACAAATGCGAAGTTAGGAACAATAAAGACGGCCGGGAATTTCTCACCTTCACCGATGACCATAGCCTGCTCGATGAAACGAGATTGCTTGAGTCTGTTTTCCATGGCTTGTGGAACAATATATTTACCACCAGAGGTTTTAAATATTTCTTTTTTACGGTCGGTAATTTTGAGGAATTTGTCTTCTTGAAATGTGCCGATATCACCCGTGCAAAACCAACCATCGGCATCGAATACTTCTTTGGTGGCAGTTTCGTTTTTGTAGTAACCCATCATGACATTTGGCCCCTTCACTAAAATTTCGCCATCTGCCGCAATTTTCACTTGAACGCCCTCTACAAGGGCGCCAACCGATCCAATTCGAATACCCGTATTGAAATTATTGACTGAAATCACAGGAGATGTTTCGGTAAGCCCGTACCCTTCCAAAATTGGAATATCTGCAGCCAAAAAGATGCGTGCAAGGCGAGGTTGTAAGGCCGCAGAACCGGAAGCGATTGCTTTTACATTACCGCCTAAAGCTTCTTGCCACTTAGAAAAAATGAGTTTGCGCGCGATCGCTAATTTAACTTTGTAAAAAGCGGACTTACCGATCACATCATATGACTCGGCAATGCCTACAGCCCAGAAAAAGAGTGCGCGTTTAATACCAGTAAGATCTTCACCTTTGGCCATGATTTTATCAAAAACTTTTTCAATCAAGCGCGGCACAGCAGAAAATACATCGGGTTTGACCTCTCTAATGTTGTCACCGATGGTGTCCATAGATTCGGCAAAATGAATCGAGCATCCGATATACATGTAAAGGTAATGCAGCATGCGCTCATAGATATGACAAACGGGTAAAAAGCTGAGTACTTTTGAATTTTTGTCTGCCGGAATGGGATCGATACAAGCCGCTACATTAGATAAAATATTGGCATGTGAAAGCATAACGCCTTTTGGATTACCCGTGGTGCCAGAGGTGTAAATTATCGTGACGAGGTCCGCAGTTTTGACAGCCCGCATGCGTTGTTCAACGGCTTCAATCTCTGTCTGGCCTTTAACGGCTTCGATCGCAGACCAATGCGTGCAATGATCTAAGTGATCGAAAGAGAATAAATGCTTGAGACTTGGTACGTCGGCCCGAACTGAGCTGATCTTGTCCACTAATTCTTGATTGGAAACCACGCAAATTTCAACGCCAGCGTCGTTTAGGATAAAACGGTAATCTGATTCTGAAATATTGGGATAAAGTGGCACTAAAATGGCACCCACTTGTTGAACAGCGATATCTAGGATATTCCATTCGAAGCGATTTGAACTGGCTACTGCAATGCGGTCACCGGCCTGAACACCCATAGAAATAAGACCTCGAGATACATTCATTGCCGCTTCGAGAAAATCGGCTGTCGATAAAGGAATCCAAATGCCATTTGTTTTGGTAACAAACATGTTTGGATTTGGATAATTTTTAAGCTGATGTCTAGGGACATCAAACAAGCGATCTATAGTTAGCATATTTCTGGTTTAGGGATGAAAAATAGCAATTCTGTTTCAATTAGAGAAACAAAATCACAAAAAGGCTAATCAGTACCAAGCTCAAGATGTTGAGCAAGAAACCAAAGCGAATCATCTGTTTGATCTTGAGATAGCCAGAACCAAAAACAATGGCATTGGGGGGTGTTCCGACTGGCATCATGAAGGCCAAACTTGCACCGAGCGTCAAGGACATCGCCAGCGGCAGCAAGGGCAATCCGGTTTGTTGCGCAAAAACACCCACAACGGGAATGAATAACGTAACCATGGCCAAGTTAGACAGAACCTCAGAAATAAAAATAGCCATGCAGGTTAGGCAAATAATCGCCCAAAAGACACTCATCTGATCAAATTGTTTGAAACCTGCGGAGAGCAATTCCAGGATGCCATTTTGCTCTAACACAGCGGCCAGCGCCAAACCGCCACCAAACAACAATAAGATTCCCCAAGGTAGCTTTTCTGTATCGGACCACACCAATATTTTCGGTGACCGCTTCTTTTCTGTTGGCACCAAGAACATGGCGAGGGCACCAAGAATGGCCGCGTTCTCATCTCGGTACTTCCATCCAAACTGCTGTTCAAATAACTCGCGAAAAATCCATAAAAAGGCGACTCCAGAAAAAATCCATAATACCCGCTTTTGGGCGGTAGTCCACGGTGTGGTATGAAAATGTAAATCGTGTACATCTTTGCGCTCCGCTCCCATAAAATAGTTGAAAATAAGAAACATCAGAAAGAGTAAAACAAGAGAAAGAGGCATGCCGATTTTCATCCAGTCCATAAAACTCACTTCAATATTGAAATTTTCGGCTAGAATACTGGCCATTTGTGTATTAGGGGGTGAGCCAATGAGTGTGCCTACGCCTCCGATATTGGCTGCATACGCTATGGACAACATCAAAAAGACACTAAATCTGGACTGCCGGTGTGCTGGAGGCATGGCCTCTACAACCGCCATTGCCATTGGAAGCATCATGAGTGCTGTTGCAGTATTGGAAATCCACATGGAAATGAGGCCAGTGCTTAAAATAAAACCCAATAGAATATTGGATTTTTTATCACCTACTATTGCTATAATGCGACGGGCAATTTGTTCGTGAACGCCCCACTTTTCTAAAGCGAGCGCCATCACAAAGCCCCCAAAAAACAAGAAAATATTGGAATCGCCGTAACACTTAGCAAGATCTTGAGGCGCCAATAATCCGAACGGAACGGCAAATAAAAGGGGCAATAAAGCGGTCAGATAGACTGGAATCCATTCCGAAATCCAGAGTACAATCATGAGGCCTGCTAACAAAATAGCAAACACTTGATTGTTGTCTAGGCCCCACATTGGGAGAAATGTTATTTGTTAAGCGCGTTGAGTGCGTCGACAAAATAATTGGCTTTTGACTCAACTTCTTGAGCAATAGCACGGAATTCGGCCTTTCCTTTGGCCTGATTCATTTTGGATAACATTTGGTCTTGAAAATCTGCTGCTTCGTCTATGAGCTTGGCCGAACGGTCCGCTTTGTTGGGTGCGGTCATTTCAAAGAAAAAACATTCTTCAACTACATCAAAAACCATTTCGTTGATGTTTCTTTTGAGGATTCGCTTATTGGCCATGGTACTTAATTTTTAACAAATGTACGCATTTTCAGGCTATTTTTGCATATGTCTTATCCCCTACTGACCATTGCCAAAGGCAAAGAGCATTCTATTCAACGCAAACACCCTTGGGTTTTCTCAGGGGCTTTGGCTTCAGACACCGCAGAACTTCAAGACGGTGACCTCGTTTGCCTGACCACCAAGAAGCAACAAATTTTAGGCATTGGGCATTTTCAACACGCCACCATTGCCGTTCGGATGCTGAGTTTTGACTTCGAGACAATCGATGTTGCATTTTTTGAGCGAAGACTGTCAAATGCCTATCAATTGCGCCTAAAAATTGGCCTACTGCATGCCAACAACAATATTTTTCGCATTTGCCACGGAGAAGGAGACTTGTTACCCGGTCTCATTATCGATTTTTACAATGGGGTTGCTGTCATTCAATGCCATTCTTACGGTATGTATCGCCAAGTGGCGCAAATTGCCGCGGCTCTTCAAAAAGTGATTGGGCCAGCACTCAAAGCTATTTACCATAAATCATCAGAGACCCTTCCCAAAAGAGAAGAAATTACCGATGGCTATTTATTCGGAGAAGTAGCGGTTCCGCATTTGGCCATTGAGAACGAGGTCAGGTACCATATCGACTGGATCAACGGACAAAAAACAGGTTTCTTTATTGACCAGCGTGAAAACCGCACACTCCTTGGCAAATATGCCAAGGGTAAAAAAGTGCTCAACACCTTTTGCTACTCAGGCGGCTTTAGCCTTCAAGCCTTGCAACATGGAGCTACACTTGTGCACTCCTTGGATAGCTCCAAAAAAGCCATTGCGCTCACCGATGCAAATGTCATGCTCAATGAATTCGAGCTCCGACATGCCTCTATTGTAGACGATGCCATGGATTACATGAAAAACCTTGCCGAAGACTACGACGTAATTGTTTTGGATCCGCCGGCCTTCGCCAAACACCGCGATAAACGCCATCAAGCCATACAGGGTTACAAAAGACTCAATGCACATGCCATCAGACAAATCAAACCAGGTGGCCTCATTTTTACCTTTTCCTGTTCACAAGTTGTCGACACCCAACTCTTCACCAATACGGTTATTGCCGCAGCAATAGAAGCGGGACGTTCCTGCCGAATTTTAGAGCAACTTCACCAGCCAGCTGACCACCCAATTCAAGCTTTTCATCCAGAAGGAGCTTATTTGAAAGGTCTGGTCATCCAAATTGATTAAATGCTCGCACTCAATTATAAAACCATCCTGAGCGTTGCCCTTCCAATGATGGTCACGGGCTTTATCCAATCCATCGTCTTATTGACAGACGCCTCAATGATTGCGCGCTACTCTACCCACGCTTTTGATGCTGTCGGGAATGCAGGCCTGATGTATGTCACACTTTTTATGTGTTTGGCCGGTATGGCGGATGGCGCACAAATAATCATTGCAAGGCGCATTGGTCAAGAAAAGCCAGAAGCAATCGGCCAAGTGTTTGGTACGACCATCTGGGTTCTTACTACACTTGCTATAGGTCTGTTTGTATTGCTATATTTTTTAATGCCCAACTGGATTTTGGCCTATTCCGAACAAAAAGAGATTGCGCAGCTTCAAGGTATTTATATAGAACACCGCAGTTTTGCACTGTTTTTTGCCATGATTACGCTCTCTATTCAAGCCTTTTTCTTGGCAGAAGGTAAGTCTTGGGTTGTCTTGATCACTGCGCTCCTAACGGCCTCTAGCAATGCACTGCTGGACTATTTGCTCATTTTTGGTGAATTCGGATTTCCAGAACTCGGTATCAAAGGCGCCGCTATGGCCTCCACAATTGCCGATGGGATTGGTATGCTAACCATGTGTTGCTTTCTCCTTTTTTCAGTAGAAAGAAAAAAATACAACCTACTCAAATTTTTTAAATTTGATTTCAACTCTGTTAAAGAACTCATGCGTGTCGGGAGTCCGCTGATGCTTCAGGGTTTTTCGGCTTTGGCAACCTGGACACTTTTCTTTACGTGGCTTGAACAAAAAGGGACCTTTGATTTAACGGTCTCTCAGAATATCCGCTCGATTTATTTTCTGGCATTTGTTCCTATTTGGGGTTTTGCAGGCACGACTAAAACCTATATTTCTCAATATTTGGGCGCTCAAAAAAAGGAGCTCATACCCGTCATTCAGCGTAAAATCCAGTTCCTTACTGTAGTTTTCATGTTGTGTACCTTTCACGGTGCCATCTTTTACCCCGAGGCCATGATCAGAATGGTAAACCCTGCAGAGGCTTTTGTCGCAAAAAGTGCCGATATCCTTAAATTGATTGCAGTTTCCATCTTGTTGTTTGGATTCATATCCGTTTATTTTCAGACCATCCACGGCAGCGGAAACACCCTTCATTCGATGCTCATTGAATTTTTCACGGTAGGTATTTACAGTATTTTTTGCTTTCTTTTTATAAAGGTTTGGGCCTTAGATATCTATTGGATTTGGACCGTAGAATACATCTATTTCGGCGTTTTGGGTATCATTTCCATTACGTATCTTCGCACGACCAATTGGCAAAATAAACAAGTATGAGTAATGCACTCCGGATTGTATTTATGGGAACACCTGCTTTTGCGGTGCGCATTTTGGATGAACTCCATAAAAGTGCGCATCAAATTGTTGGGGTGGTTACTGTTCAGGACAAACCGGCAGGAAGAGGTCAAGTCTTACAGCAAAGTGCAGTAAAGCAATATGCTGTGACGCACAACTTGCCTTTGCTGCAGCCCGAAAAACTAAAAGATGAAGCTTTTGTTGCTGCGCTTCATTCATGGCAAGCCGATGTATTCGTTGTTGTCGCTTTTCGGATGCTGCCTCAAATTGTTTGGAAAATTCCTAGGTTAGGCACCTTTAATCTGCATGCTTCTTTACTTCCGGCGTATCGCGGCGCAGCGCCAATTAATTGGGCAATCATCAACGGAGATCAAAAAACAGGCGTAACCACCTTTTTGATCAATGAACAAATAGATGCGGGGCATATTTTACAACAGGCCCAAATCGATATTGCGGAGAATATGACGGTTGGTGAACTGCACGATGCCTTGCAAGAATTGGGTGCAGCACTGACAGTTCAGACCTGTAATGCGCTGGCGCTGGGTGAAGTCATTGCGCTACCACAAACACCCATTGAAGGCCCACGCGCTTTGGCGCCCAAATTATTCAAAGAAAATACTGAACTCGACTGGACAAAAACGGCCCAAGAACTACACAATTTTGTACGCGGACTTGACCCGTACCCAGCGGCTTGGTGTAAATTGTGGTCAGCACAAAAACAAAATTGGGTTCAGTTTAAACTATTCAACGCGCGCGTGAGCGATCTAAATTGCACCCGAAAAGAGGGACCTATTGCGCACAAAGATGGCATCTTATTTCCGTGCGGCGGCGATACCACACTACTGATCAAAGAAATTCAGATGGAGGGCAAAAAACGCATGGATTACAAAGCATTTTTGGCTGGAAATGATTTAAATCTATTTTTCTATCGGAATTTAGAACGCTAAAAGTTTGATTTGCAAATGATTGAGAAAATGCTTAGCTTGGTAAGACAATTCCATAGCCATGGCAAGACTTCTACTTCTCTTTTGTTTGATCTCCAAAGCTGCTTACAGTCAAAACCAAAAATCTTGGCAATTCAGTACGCCCATCAATTTTGAACACAAAGAAGATACCTCCGAAGCTAATTTTTATGGAGTTTGGAAAGAAGTGCCTGAAGATCGTACTATTTTTAGCAAAGCCTTCGCCAATCCTAGGGGGCATACCAAACATATTTTTAGCTCAGTTCCTTTGCACTACACCGATGAAAATGGCAAATTGTTATCTCTTGAATTGAGTTATCAAGAAACAGCCGACGGTATCTTTTTTAATCAACAAGAATTTCC
>CAZINO010000026.1:21892-25336 GCA_964540625.1 uncultured Lishizhenia sp.
GATTTGGTTATTGACGAAAAAATACTTTTGCCTAATGGTTGGTTTGTCGCAAAATCGGATACGTTTTCTAACCAAAATTTGATTGTCGACCAAGCGGGCAAGAACCGCGCTGTATTGACCAACATACTTTGTTACGATGCCGCGAACAATTTACTTGCTGTGCCTATTGAAATTCAGGGCAATTTCTTGCGTATACGTATTCCTGATGCATGGATCAATGATCCCGCACGCGTCTACCCAATTACCATTGATCCGCTTATTGCCGGCATCCCAAGTATTTGGAATGGAGGCCAAATGCCTTCTTGCTTTATGCCCGCGTACAACGAAGACAGTATCCAAGTTACCATTCCTGCGGGCGTAACACCGACAGGCGTGTATGTAGATGCGAGTTTTTACGCCAACCCTTTTACTTTTGCTACTATGTCACAAGGGTCTATGTATTTTAGTTCTTCATGTGGCGCTTCTCAGACATTTACCGTTACTGGAGCTACAGCTGGTCTTGCCGGAACGGCATACCTCGATAGTTTTAACTTAATGAATCCGTTGGTTTGTTGCTTGCAAAAATCATGTAACCCCATTCAGTTTTGGGTAAGTATGCATCTCGGGCGTAACGCATATGGACCGGGCTGCAATACCAATTACATCCTTTACGATCCGTTCACCACGAGCTGGCCATTTAAAGTCATTGTATATGGGCGAACACCAGAGTCATACGGTAACGAATGGTATACCGCCCAAACACCAATATGTTCGAATAAATGCCAGGTATCAGCAACTGCCTATGCACGATATGGCGTTCCGCCTTATACATTTTCACATCCTTGGACCACCACCATCGGAACGGCCGGACAAAATGCCGGATGCAATACCGGGGCTAGCAATTTTGTTTTTACGTTAGACGTTCCTAATTGTCCTATTTACTGCGATTCTAATTATACCAGTTTAAGCATTCCACCTCCGGTTGTTACGGATGCTTGTGGATCAGTGATTACAGGGCTGCTACCAGCCACTAAACCGCTCATTGCTGCCATTGAACCCGATTTAATTTATGACAGCATTATTTGCAATGGTACGGCCATTCAAATCCTGAATCCGCCGTGTATTCCAGATGGTGTTACCCAATTTTACGATGCGAATTCGCAAGGATTTGGAGATGTCAATACCCAATTGGTTAATTCCTCGGATTCGCTGTTAACCACCACTTATTATTTCTTTGCAGAAAGACAAGGCTGTTTTTCTGATACGATAGCGGCAAGCGTAAGCATTGTGCCCAACCCAATTGCAGCAATCACAATTGATCCTAATCCGCTTGTGGTAGGGAATTCGAGCAGTATCAGCAATGCTTCCTCAAGCACGGTAAGCAATTTATTTACCGGAATATGGACGAGTACGGATAGTACATGGATGTTAGATTCAGCCTTTTCGGTTTCATATGATGCTCCGGGAACTTATACCTACTGCCTTCAAATTGCAGACGGCTACGGCTGCATAGATAGCACTTGTTCGATATTAAACGTCGTGCCAGCAACTATTGAAAATATCAATGTTGTCACGCCAAACAATGACGGCATCAATGATGTCCTGTTTTTTAATTACCTCGACTTTTATCCAAATGCCCAAATTCAAATTTTAAACCGTTGGGGGCAACTTATTTTTGAATCAGAGGACTATCAAAACAACTGGAATGGGGAGTCATTCACAGAAGGAACTTATTTTTATAAACTCTATGTTCCAGGGCTAGAAAAAACGCTACAAAGCTTTTTTGTGCTGGAAAAATAGTTATTGAGGAATATCGAAAGAAATACCAAAACGCAACGGATACACACCCGCTGTATAGCCTTCTTTGAACATGCTGAGCAGGGCATAATTTGCAAATACACCAAATGGCCCGTATCCGACGCGAACCGTTGCATCTAGCATCCAGGTATTGAGGTTGAAATCTGACTTGGTCGTATTTTCGAATTTATCGCCATTTGCATATTTTCCGGTAAGGCGCTGATGACTATACAAACGCACACCGCCCACAACACCGGCATTCAAATAAAACGCGCTAGAAAAAGATTTATTTGTAGTAAAATCAAGCAAAAGCGGAACGGTCATGAAGACCGAATAAAGCGAATTGCGTTTGTACACCTGTGAAATGTCTGTTACGGCAAATGTAGAAGTGTCGGTGTGCATAAGAATATAAGAGGAGGTGAGTTCCATCGTATTAAAATGAAAACCATAGCCCGTGGTTATACCGAACACATCCTTGATTAAGGAGAACTTATGCTGAAATGAATTAAGGTTGAAAACCAAACTTTTACTGACGTTGTTTTCCCAGTATGGAGCTGTAGCAAAAGTGTTGTTGAGGTCTAAAAAACCAGTTGTATTCATTTGCACACCGATTTCAAAGCCAGTCCAGTGTGGTTTGCCGGAAGAAAGTTCTTCTTCGAAATCAAAATCTTCTTCCAACTCTAAATCGAAGTCAAAGAGAATCTGCAACCTATAACTGGCCTCAATTGGTAAGCCATTTTCACCGACAGCTGGTGACCATTTTGGCATATTGCGAACGATTTCTAGCGCTGCGGAATCGAGCGCCGCATTGTAGCCCAATTCGATAAGTGGCGCTTTTACTGAACCATCAGTAGCAATTACAAATGCGACATATACGGATTCACCGAAAGGAAAGCTCTCGCTGGTATCGGCAAAAATGAAGGCCTCTACCTTCTCCTTGACATAACGATCCAAGGAGTCTTGACCACCTGGAAATTCAGGGGTGCTTCGGCTTTCAGCGACCTCAACAACCTCCCAAATTTCAGTAGCATCCATTGGCGGCTCAGCAACTTCATTTGTAACCTTGACATTTGTATCTATTTTTTCGACTAATTGCGGTTTTTCCAGCACTTGCGCAAGGAGGTTGTTTGAGCAAACAATAAGGAGGAGCAAAAACATGTTTTTCATAAGGAGAATTTCTCCAAAGATAGAAATTTAAAATAGCATGCTCATTTTTAATAAGAAATGTCGGCCAGCTTGCGGATAATAGAAGTTTTCAGTTGTGGTTTGCCCTGCGTATTGGTAGCTAAATGTATAGCCGTTATTGGCATACATTGCGTTGAAGAGGTTGTTAACGAGTAAACCTATTTGAAGTTGCTTGGCAAATTCCTGTTTGATATTGTAATTGATGCTCAGATTGGTAAAAGTAAATGGATCTAAACTGCGTGCTACATTAGAGGTGTTATCTAAATATTGTCTAGAAACATATTTCGTTTGAAGTGCAATATGGCACTCTTTGATTGGCGCATATTGTACGCCAAGCGTTTGAATGAAGTTGGGTGAAAAAGCCAAGTCTGTGGTGCCATGATTGATTTGAATCTGGGTGTAGTAAGGATCGGTATCGAGATAGACATCGACGTACTCCACAAAATTCAAAACTTTGTTCTGGCTAAGTGTTGTAGCACTTTG
>CAZINO010000027.1:0-17776 GCA_964540625.1 uncultured Lishizhenia sp.
GTGAGGTCTCAAGCGGATTCGAACCGCTGTAGACGGTTTTGCAGACCGGTGCCTAACCGCTCGGCCATGAGACCATCAGGATTGCAAAGATAGCAATTTTTACAGTTTCTAAAAAGGGTAAATCAGAACTTGATGAGTTTTTTTGACAACAACTGCCCGCCAAGGCGTGCCGATAAATAATAAACGCCATTTGGCAGTGCGTTCCAATCGATTTGGTCAGGACCTAACTCAAGTACAGTTGTACCGCTTTCAGGTTCCAATTTGAACTGAAGTTGCCCACTTGCATCATAGAAATAGAGTTGGTCGTCCGGTCCAAGACTTTTTGGGAAAGTCAAAGTAAGCTGTTGATCAAAAGGATTGGGGTAGGCCACTATAGAACTATTATCATGGATAGGGTAGTCATTCAAAGATGCACTGATCAGGGCCTCGAGGTCGTAAGTTTCATCACCAGGTTGGTATGGTAAGTAATGGAAATACGTTAAAAACATTTCATCTGTGGTATTGAAACCGCTGTAGATGGTTTGTGGGGGCGAGTTTGGATTATTGGGATTGTTGGCCGTGTTGTCATAGGTACCTTCGCTTTTGAGTTTGTAACCCTGAGGAACCTTTTGCATAAATTTGAAGAAATAGAAATCTTGCCACATGAAATCCCATTTTGGAATGTTGACAAACTTTATGGTATCGGCCCCAGGTTTGTATGCATAGGCTTTGATATTGGTTCCTGTAAGATGCATATGTGGAAAGACGGAAAGTACGGAAAAGTTTGTTGGTATTGTGGCTCCACCCGGAGGGTAAAAAGCATTGAGATCAGTGACCTGATTGGCCGGTAAACTAAAGTTGTAATTGGCCAGCAAGGGCCCTGCACTGATTTGCCGCACGTTGGTCGTTCCAACCGGATAAAAGTGCAAGATAACTTTGGTTGAGTCGTAGAGTCCGTAAGAACCCATCGGATAATGCATGGCGAAATAAATCGAGGACCCTGGGCCAATATCAAGGCCAAGTTTGATCGGGTCGGTTGAGGGTAAAATCATGGGCGTAGCGCCTGGCGTGTAGCCGGTTATGAGTTTGGTGCTGCCATTACTTGGACTGGCGCAATTGCCACCGATTGTGTCGGTACTTTCTATGCTCGTTGGATCGAGGTAAACCAAACAATGATGCACGATTTCTCGGTTACCCGGCACAACCTCTACGGCTTTGATAACCCGATTTTGAGTGAGGTTGGTCGGAATATTGAAGCAAACGTAGTCATCTTGTGTTGTGGCTTTAGACATATAGGTCGGAATTTGCACTTGCAAATCGCCATTGCCTAAAAAGGTTGTTGACGTATATACTGGCGGCGGAGGTGTTTGGTTTGGGTTTCCTTCTTGGGCCCCATTATTGAGCCAACCGATAATCGTCGTTTTCTCTGCATTTGAAAGCGCGCGGTTGTGTTGGTATTGTTGGTAGTTGTTGTCGGGTGGCCATGGTGGCATCTCGCCGGTGTTGACACATTGATAAACAGCTGCAGCCAACGGGCTCACCTCTGCGTGCGTCATGAGTGAAAACGGCGCAGCGCCACCCGGATGATGGCATGCTGTACACTTGTTGTAAAAAATTTGGGCGACATCACTGCTCCAAGTTTGAGCAGATAATAGCAATGGGAAAAGTAAGGTGGAGAGAAGGCCGATTTTTTTCATGGTTATTTTTCGATGATGAGTTTGTTTCTCAGTAATTGCCCGTTTTCGAATTGCACCTCGATGAGGTAGAGTCCATTGTTTTGCGCGTTCAAATCTATTTCAAAAATAGAGGAATATTGGTCCTTTTCTTCAAAAATGAGATGACCTGAAATGGCGTAAATAGATAAAGATTTGAACCCGTGCTCCGTTTGAATACTTACATTTCCACGCGTTGGATTTGGATAACACTGTAAGGTTTCATTGGCGCTTATATCATTGATGCCAACGCCTGAGCAGGCCTCATTACTCGCTGAACCGTCGCAGTAAGTGGTTGGATACAAATATGCCTGCTGCTGCATTTGATTGGCGGGTAGTAATGTACTACTTTGCGTGCAACCCATGACCTCAATGAGGAAGTCTCTTACAAAGCGTTCTGTGCTGTCCATGTAGGCAGTGTTGCCCAAGTAGGGGACATGCGGTGCGTTGTTGAAGGTGTAGAATTGGTTGCTTACTCCAATCGCACAGGCGCGCTCATGGATCATGCGGCTACCATCTAAATACATGAGCGGCGTACCCGGGTTAACCAAGCCACGGTTGTAGGTAACGGTGCCGTCGTTGGTTCCGTGAACTGAACACAAAGGCACATCGCCAGCTTCTAACCAATTATAGCGTGCAAGTGCGCCACAACCATTGATGACCGCGTGTACTTTGGTCGAATAACCAGGATTTCCAGAGTTTCCCTCTAGACCACCAAGGCTTGACAGCGCGCTGGCACTCATGTAATCACTGAATTCACATGGGTCGTTTAAGTAAGCCACATGTAGTGCGGTAATGGCTCCGGCAGAACTGCCCCCAATGAAGATATGATTGGTATCTATTTTAAATTGATTGGTAGTTTGGGCATCTTTATAGAAATAGCGTATTGCGGCCTTGAGGTCCTGAACAGCGCGTACAACTGCTTTGACAGCGTTGGTAGAATCAAAGGGAAAGAAACCTAGTCTGTAGTCGATACTGGCACATACATAGCCTTTCTTGGCAAAATTCTCCGAAAGTTTTTTGACATCAGGATCTGTTTTACTGCCACCGATAAAACTGCCACCATGCACCCAAATGATAAGTGGCCGAGCGGCAAGTGTGTCATTGGTGGGTTCGTATAAGTCGAGTTTAAGAACGGTATTTGAATTGGCCCAATTGCTGTTCTGACCATAGGTGAGGTTACTCGTGAGGGTGAACTGCGAAAAAACGGCGTCGGCATACCGGCCACTTGAACAAGGGTCTTGTGCATAGTTAAGGCCAGCAATAAAGAGCAAGAAGGTAAGAAGTGTAAATTTGAGCATGGATAGAATTTTGTTCTAATTTATAAAATTTTCGGCTGAAGACCTGAAAATCACTTACTTTGCCAAAAATAAAAAGAATGAAACATTTGTTTTCCCTCCTCTTGATCTGGAGCGCAAGTATCCTACATGCCCAAGATTTACCTGCTTATAAAATTTATAATTCGAAAGGAAAGGAAGTTTCGTTTAAGACCCTATTAAAGCACGCCAATACTGTGGATTTAGTGCTATTCGGCGAGTTTCACGACAATCCTATTGCGCATTGGTTGCAACTCGAACTCACAGCGCAAATGTATGCTGCACATGGAAAAAACTTGCAGCTTGGATTTGAAATGTTCGAGCAAGATCAACAAGCTGTATTAAGTGCTTATTTGAAGGGAGAAATCAAAGAGGAAAACCTCAAGGATACGCTCAGACTTTGGCCAAATTACCAAACAGATTATGCCCCGTTAATCAATTTTGCCAAAGACAAAGGCTTGTCTTGTGTGGCCTCTAATATTCAGCGAAAATATGCGAGTTTATTATTTAAGAAAGGAAGGGCTGCACTCGATACACTCCCGCAAGCCATTAAAGAGCAAATGGCACCGCTTACATTTGCTTTTGATACCACGCTGAGTCAGTACCAGGACATGAAACAAATGGGTGCGCATATGGGGCCAGGAATGGGTTGGCGCATGGTTGAGGCCCAAGCCATCAAAGACGCGACAATGGCACATTTCATTTTGCACAATCCGTGGCGCACGCCCCAGACCGTACATTTACATTTCAATGGTGCGTATCATTCTGATTTTTATCAGGGTATTATGTGGTACGTGCTTCAAGAGGCTCCACAAACCCGGATTTTAACAATTAGTACAGTGAGTCAAGAAAATGTGCAGCAATTAGAAAAAGAGCACCGTGGTCGTGCAGATTTTATCATTTGTGTGCCGAGTAACATGACCTCGACGCATTAATTTATTTCAGCGGAATTCCTCTAGAACTAACCGGGCCTGTTGCTTTGCTTTTTTCCAGGCTAAATGTAAAAGTGGTTCCAATTCCTACACTGCTGCTTACTTGGATTTGTTGACCGTGAGATTCAATGATGTGTTTAACTATAGCCAAGCCAAGCCCTGATCCGCCTTCATTTCGGTTTCGACTTTTTTCAACGCGATAAAAACGTTCAAATAAACGCGGAATGTGTTCAGGTTCGATTCCAGGACCGTTGTCTTTTATTTGAATACTATAAGTGTTGTCTATCTGTACAATGCTGATGCAAAGTTCACCACCTTCATTTCCATAAGAAATAGCATTGCTGATCAAGTTGAGTAATACTTGGGCTAGTTTATTACGGTCTGCATTGACATAGCAAAAAGGTTCTGATGTATCTGTTCGAAGTCGAAATCGTTTTTCTTTAGCAATCAATTCCATGGCTTCGAAAGTCTCGTTGATCAGCTCGAGCAAATCAAAACTTCGAATGTCTAATGGAATGCGTTCCAACTCTAATTTGGTGAGTTGATCGAGGTCCTCTAAAATGTGCGTCATGCGTTCGGTCGACTTGGCGGCTCTTTCCAAAAAAGTTTTGAGTACGGCAGGGTCTTCCATTCCGCCATCCAACAATGAATCTATATAACCTTGAATTGAAAACACGGGTGTTTTAAGTTCGTGTGCCAAGTTGCCTAAAAACTCCTTTCTAAAAGCGGCTTGTTCTTTGAGTTTCTCAATTTCTTGGGTACGTTTTTGCTTCCAGTCCTGGACGTCTTGTTCGCCTTGCGCAACGAGCGCATCTATACTCTGGTCTTTAGGCGTGTTTTGTTCGAGGCTTTGAATACTGCGGTAAATGAGACTCATTCTGTATTGCAAAAAGCGCTTGATGATGTAATAAAAGATGGTGTACGCAAAAATCCCGGTAACGAGCGGGATTAAGAAAATAAGCGTATTGCTTAAAGTAACAATTTGTAGATGAACGAAAAGTGTAAATAGAAAGCTCAGTATGTAGAATAAAATACTGCCACTGAGGATTAAAAAACTAGGTCTTGCTTTTCTCACTTGTCGTTGAAGGTATATCCGACGCCTTTTATGGTACGAATATACGCATCTCCGAGTTTTTCGCGCAATTTTCTGATGTGAACATCGATGGTGCGCTCTCCGACAATGGTGTCGTTGCCCCAAACGACTGCTAAAATTTGGTCGCGGTTGAATACCTTTCCTGGTCTACTTGCTAAAAGTTCTAATAACTCAAATTCTTTTTTAGGAAGTTGCAATTCTTTGCCTTCGATTTCAACCACGTAACGGTCTCTGTCAATGATAAGCGTTGTGCTGCCTTCGACCCCACCCTTATTTTTGATTCTTCTCAATAAAGATTCAATTTTACTGATGAGTAAGCGCGGCCTAATTGGTTTTGAAATGTAGTCGTCAGCACCTGCTTCAAAGCCAGCAATTTGCGCGTAATCTTCGGTTCTTGCAGTAAGAAATGCAATGACGGGCTGAACCATATTGAGGTCTTTACGAATAACCTGACATGTTTCTATGCCGTCCATCTTGGGCATCATGACATCGAGGAGAATCAATGACGGGTTGATTTGTTGCACCAAGCGCAATGCTTCGATACCGTTTGTTGCGGTGAAGACTTTGTAGCCTTCTTTGCGCACATTGTACGATAAAAACTCTAAGATATCTGGTTCGTCATCGACAATCAGAATGGTGTGTCCTTTTGTGTTTTCCATCGTGTCAGTTTTTAAAAAAAGAGGGGACCGAAGTCCCCTCTTGACTTGAAAAAATTATTTACGGATCAATAAGCGTTTGATGCCTACTTGATCTGCATTGATCAATTGAACAGTGTAGCTTCCTGAAGCCAGTTCGCTCACATTGATTGGGAGTAGTACAGAACCAATTTCGTTGTATGCTTGTGTAAATACCACTCGACCTGTTGCATCTAGAATGTTTAAGCTGCCTGCAGCTGTATTTTCAAAAGCAACAATAATTTGCTCATTTGCTGGGTTAGGATACACCTCAAACTGCATTTGAGTTGCGTCTTCGATTCCAACCTCGATAGAAATCTCGAATGTAGCTGTGTTGGTACAGTTTCCGTTGATAGCGGTTAATACAACTGTATAGGTGCCGTTTGCAGCATAGGCGTGGGCAGGAGCAGTTGCTGAAGAGTTGGTGAAGTCACCGAAATCCCAAGAGTATGAAGTAGCACCCGTTGAAGTGTTTGTGAAGGTAACAACGTTTCCAGCAGTTGTGAATGAACCCGCAGCAGTTGGTGTAGCGGTGAAAGTAATATTGGTGGTTGCAGATTGTCCAACACCGTTACAAGCATTCGCGTTCGTTACTGTTACATATACAGCAGCGGTATTGCTTACCTGAATACTTTGTGAGGTTTCGCCGGTTGACCATAAATAAGAATCAGCCGCAGATGCAGTAACCGTTACTACATCACCAGAACACGCTTGTGTACTAGATGCGCTGATAGTTGGAGCCGGAGCGCTTGAAACGTTCACAGAAATAGGAGCAGAAGTGCTAGAACAGCCATTCGCATCTGTCACGGTAACGCTGTAGTTACCAGTTGCAGAAACGGTTATTGTAGCAGTAGTAGCGTTAGTTGACCATACGTTTCCAGAAGCAGCACTTGATGTTAAGTCAACAGAACCACCTGTACAGAAGGTTGTAGATCCACTTGCAGCAATAGTTGGTGTTGCAGGTAACGCATTCACAACAATTGTGATGGCTACACGCATACTTTCGTCGTTACCGGCATTCGCCTGTGAAACATAATAAGTGTAAGTACCTGCTGTAGTTGTACTTGGTACAGGAGCAGTTGTAGTGTAAGTACCTCCAATGGCTTGTGTATACCAACGTAAAGAATTACCAGTTAATGCTGTAGCGGAGAGTGCGGTTGCACTTGCACCTTGACAGTAAGTGTATGAGGTAGTTGCAACAGTTGGCATGGCAACAGAGAAGAATACCGGATTTAAGAAGGTAGCACCGTTTGCTGCTACTGAACCTGCACCTAAGCGTGCATCAGGAGTTAGGCCCAAAGCTGGGAAGAGATTAACCCAATTCACTTGAGCTAAGGTTTGCGTCGAGTCGTTACCATCCACACCCCACCAAGAGTTATACCATGATGTTGTAGAACCACCAGAGTTTAGTACAGTATTGGTGTTGTTAGCGCTCCAAGAAGGAACTGCAAAGTTAGTTAGGATGTTATTGACAAAAACCATGGTGTCTCCGTTGAGATTCGCTACAACTGGCGCACCTTCGATAGATAAGCCTTTTTCCCATCCGGTTACTAAAGAATTGAGAACACATGTAGATGTATTTCTTCTTAGACGAAAAGCTTTTTCAAATTTCTCTCCGGTTGGTAAAACTGTGGTGCCATTTCCTTTGGGACCAACAATGGTAATATTAGAAAAGATGGGACGTGTTTTTGGTTGCGCTGTAGAACCCGCAGCATCGTTGTCGGACTCAAAACAATTTGAATCTCCTGGAGCATCAGAAATATCTTTGTCACGAATAGCCAAGCCAAATTGAATTTTACCACGAAACCCAAAGTCAGTATCGAAATCATCATCAAGGCCGCGGTAAGCTATTAGGTGCTTGCAATTTACCGTACCACCGAACCACTCAAAAGAGTCATCACCTGAGAAAGTGACTTGCACGTAATCAACAATTGTTTGGTTACCAACCGAACCAAATGTGATCCCGTTGATTTCTTTGTTTGGCTCGAGTGCAATACCTGCAAACTCGACGCGCACATAGCGCAAAATACCAGAGTTATCGTTGTCAAAATTGCCACCATACTGAGAATCAGTAGTAGGAACAATTCCTTCGATATTGGCAACACCTCCAGGTTGGTTATTTTTAGCCAAACCAAGTAGTACCAAACCACCCCAGTCTCCTTCATTGCGTGCCCCTACGGCTTCATTGGAGGTAAAGACGATTGGATTTGCAGCAGTACCGTCGGCGATAATTTTTGCGCCGCGGGTAATGATGAGTGTTCCTTGAGTGAGTTTATCGCCGCGGATAATGGTCCCTGGGGCAATAGTTAAGGTTGCATTGTTCTTAACGTATACTTTGTTCATCAGTTTAACCACACCACTCCAGGTAGTGTTGGTTGTGATGTCGGCAGAAACTGTTGTTACCGTTGCAGGGTAAGCGGTGTTTTCTGGATCAAAATTTGACCAGCCAGCAGTCCAGTCTGTTGCGGGCGTGTTGTCTGTAACTGGAAATGCGCCACGATACGTGGTAGGTGTCCAGAATGCATCTTGGGCCATGGCAAAAGAACCGAGGCAAAGTGCAGTTAAAAGGGTGTAAATTTTTTTCATCTTTTTAATTTTTATCTGGTACAAAGTTCTTGCGTTCTGCAGCGGGTCAAGTTATAGCGCTCTTAAGTTTGCTTTAAATATGTGTTAATTGTGCGGAACAATTCCTTAACATTGATTTAGAACTTGTATTTAAAGTTGAGTGTAATCGTTTGTCCGAAGGTGATTTCTTGCCAAGCGCTGTCTACGCCTTTATCATAGCGTTTGTTCTTGTTGATATCCTGGAAAAAGACCAAGTCTTGGGCGAGTAAATCAGCGCAATTCAATTTGAGTTCATATTTGTCTTTCCAGGTTTTACCGATCTGAAAATCGAGTACATGACGGCCGTTTTCCCAAACACTTGGTTCTTGAATGCTACCTGCAATAGCGATTCGCTGTCCAACATAATTATAGGAGAAGTTCAGCATGAGTTCTTTTTCACTTTCATAAAAAAGCCCCACATTCAAAATATACGGCGATTGACCTTGCAGTGGACGCGTAGAACCCGGATACTCCTCAAGGCCTGCAAAAGCGCTGAGGTCTGCTGCCGATCGAATCAAAGAGGCATTGGTGTAAAAAGTAGTTCTCGAGAAGATAGAATTGCTATCTGCTTTGTTGAGCCAACCAAGATTCATACGGTATTCGAGTTCCGCTCCATAACTTGTTGCTTTATCTATGTTGTTGAAATACAACTCGGGCTGTCCAGAAGTACCAGTGCGCAATAATAATTCGATGGGATTGGTAAACGTTTTATAAAATCCAGATACACTAATGATTTGGCCTTTTCCAGGGAAATACTCTAAGCGGGTATCATAATTGTTGATAGTAGCACGTTTGAGCTGTGGATTTCCAGAGGCAAGGTTGTCGTTTAGGAAGTTATAGAAAGTAAAGGGCGCCAATTCACGGAATTCAGGGCGGCTCACGGTGCGGGCTGCACTTGCTCGCCATTGAAAACGCTCCGTAATTTTATAAGTCAGGTTCAAAGATGGCAAGAGGTCTAGGACGGTTGTATCTAGGTATTTATCTTCATTTGAACCAAATTCCACGTAATGGAACTTTTGCTGGTAAGACTCCGCTCTTAAGCCTGTTACCAAACGCAACTTGGTAAATAAACGCATGTCAACCATGGCATATGCCGCATGAAGTAAGGAAGAAGCGTCGTAGCTATCGTCTACGTTGGTTCCCTCTTCGAGTTTGAAACCACCTTGTCCGTCAGCCATTAAACCGAGGTTTTCTGTTGCAAAAATTTGATCTTCTGGTAAAAGCAATAGGCTTGAGTTGAAAGAAGAGGAGCCCGCAGGGTCGTATTTAGAGAAGCCGAGGTTGCGTGCCGCAAAATCGCGGCCGCGGTATTGATGTGACCCGCCAAATTTGAATAAATTTTTGGAGTCATCTCCACCAAACTGCTTGCTGAAGTCGTAACGGGCGCTTCCAATATTTTCGGTCATCGTAGACCAAAACATATTGCCTGCACCTAAGGTAGAAATATCGTTGTTTTGGACTACTGCAAAATAAGGCAACGTGGTATCAACTTGTTGGTAAACCATTCTGCGCAAGAATGGAATGTCGCGTGCGACGTTGCTGTATCCGGCAGTCCAGTTAAATTTCCAGTCGTCTTTCCAATTGTGCTTACCAAGTATTTGGGTTGTTAAAATATTATTTTGGGTATACCAAATATTGGTTGAACGCTCGTTGTACATGGACTCGATATCCATATCGCGCTTACCTTGACGCGTATTTACCTTGTCATCAGCTGATGCCGAATACATGGTTTTAAGCTGCAATTCTGTTCGCTTTCCTAAATCTAATTTGAGATTGAGCATGCCCGTATTCAAGATAGATTTGGTGTAAGCAGAATCTTTGAGTTCGTTCTTGGTAATGACACCAGTAGCTTGTTCTTCAAATTCGCGGCGTGTCACCAAACTAAAATTATTGGTATTGCTATATGAATAAGCGAAAACATAGGATAGACTCTTTTTATCTTCCAATTTGATTTTGTTTCCTACACTGTATTGAAGACTTCCATTTGGTAGGGCTGTGCCTCTGGTTGTAGCCCAATTCGCGGGAATGAGTTGCGCAAGTTCCGCTTTTTGCTGTGCGCTCAATGCGTTGAATTCCGCAGTGGATGGCAAGCCATCGGGTATAGCGCGGTTATTGGCACCAAATCCAAGCAGATCAGTGCTTCCACCTGTGTAAGTTCTATTTGTTTTGAGCGTGGCTATCGTATTGAAACCTGTTCCAATTTGAATGTGTTGAAAAGCTTCTGAGCGTGGCTCAACGGTTTTGATATCAATGACACCGCCGGCAAATTCACCCGGGAGTTCTGGCGTGGCACTCTTCATAATGAATAAATTTTCGAGCATATTCGAAGGGAAAATATCGAAAGAGAATGCTTTGCGGTCACTTTCGGTACTCGGTAGCGGCGCACCATTGATCAATGCAAAATTATAGCGGTCAGAAAGCCCGCGAACCACCACAAATTTGTTGTCCTGAACACTAGCGCCACTCACGCGCTTAAATACCTGAGACACCCTTGAGTCTGGTGTTTTGACGAATGTGCTTTTATTGATGCCATCGACAACACCCGCCTGGTTGATTTGCATTTTTGTGACTTCCATGTCACCTTTGTTTTTATCTGTTTTGCGTTCTACCCGAACATCAATAGTTGTTTGCGACTTCGTTTTAAGTTGAACAGTCGTTTTGCTTTCAGCTCCTTCAACGACCACAATAGCCTCACTTTTGTAAGATTCAAATCCGGGGGCTTTGAGTTCAAAAGTGTACGCGCCTGCCGCCAAGTTGGTGAATGCAAAGCTGCCTTTTTCTTGATCGATAACAGCTTTATTAGTGATAGATAAGCGAATGGTAAACTCCTTAATAGGATTGTTGTTTTCATCGGTTACGGTTCCGGTAATAGAACCAGTTTGGCTCCATAAAACACTTGAAAATAAACCAAAGAATAAGAATTGTAGGGCAAGGGTAAAATACTTCATTTGCAGACTTTTATTAGTACTGCAAAGGTCAAGTTGTATCTTGACGCTTACATTAATCAAAGATTAATAAAGCATTAATAAGCGGTTTAAAATCCTTAACATTGGCGTAACATAAAAAAGGAGGCCCGAGAGCCTCCTTGTCTGTTAGGTCGATTTCAATTTATTCAAAGACAATTTTCATTTCGACTCGTCGGTTTTTCTGACGGCCTTCAGGGGTGTCGTTGCTGGCAATTGGTTTGGTTTCACCAAAATATTTTGTGATTAAGCGTGCTTCGTCAACTCCTTGGCTTATCAAGTAAGCTTTTACCGCTTCGGCACGTTTTTTCGAGAGTACCAAGTTGAGGTTGTCATCACCAACGTTATCTGTGTGGCCTGCAATTTCGAGTTTCCATGTTGTTTTCTTTTTGAGCACTTCGGCTAATTCGTTAAGTGAAGGCTTTGAGCTTTCGAAAATGATGTCCTTGTTGGTCTCAAACTCAAGGTTGTCAAATGCCGTTTTAAGGACTTCAATAACGGCTTGCTCTATGACAGGGCAACCCTTGTTGGTTTTAGGTCCAGGTGTATTCGGGCAGTCGTCGTCTTTGTCGAGTAAACCGTCGTTGTCAGAATCTTTGTAAGGGCAGCCCTTGTTGGCTTTTGGACCTGCAAGATTCGGGCATTCGTCGTCTTTGTCTAGTAAACCGTCGTTGTCGGTATCTGGCCATGGGCAGCCTTGATTTTCTTTAGGGCCAGCAACTGTTGGGCAATTGTCGACAAAATCAAATAGACCGTCTTTATCTTGGTCAGGGCAGCCCTGGTTTTCTATTGGTCCTGCATTGTCTGGACAAGCATCATCGGCGTCAGTAATGCCATCTGCATCTTTATCTGGACAACCCTTTAGGGCTGCAACGCCGGCCACAGTTGGGCAAGCATCTTCGCTATCGATGATTTTGTCGCCGTCGGTGTCTGGGCAGCCTTTGAATTCTTGGAGGCCGGCCACAGTTGGGCAAGCATCTTCGCTATCGATGATTTTGTCGCCGTCGGTATCTGGGCAGCCTTTAAATTCTTTGAGGCCAGCAACATCTACACAAGCATCCTCGGAATCTGGAATCCCATCGTTGTCGGTGTCCGGACAACCCAAGAAGGTCCAAGTTCCGGGAACATTTTTACATTCGTCCATTTTGTCAGAGACCTTGTCTTTGTCTTTGTCCTTGACGCGGTGATACAAAATGGGCAAACGCAATCCGGCATAGAAGTCGATGCCGCTGATTTGACCTTTTGCACGAATGATATTCATGTCATTGAGTCCTAAGATAACAGGTCCTATGCGCGTTGCCAAACCAGCGCGCCAGCCGCTGTATTTGTTGTACGCAATCGGAACATAAAGTCCAAAATAAGGACTGTCGAAACTTGGTGTAAAAGACAATTGAGTCGCAATATTCACCTTGGAATCTTTTTTCTTAGGTATCATATTGACCATTGCACTGGCATTCACATAGAAATAGCTCCATAGGTGGTAATCGAGTTGCAGGCTCATGGCTGTTGGCGTGCGCATACGGAAAGTTTGACCCGGATCTTGGAGGGAAACCCACTCGCCATTATTGGCTGCTGTGGACTCATTGATCAGGGAGTCAATGATCATATCAAATGATTCGAGGTCAGTAGAGGTATTAAAACGCTGGAGGTCAAAAAGGGAATTGGAGTTCACAACAAAGTTGCGGCTAAGCCCACCTTTTGTAAATTTCATGCCGCCCATGTCCAATACGGACAAACCTACGCGCGCTTTATATTTGTTTTCGTTGCGCATCCAGAGGTCTGTTTTACCATCCATGTCATATTTGAACTTTGCATAATTTGGGCGCCATTCGTAAACCGCACCGATATCAAGGCCAAAGCCGATAGAACCTGGTTTGAGGTAATTTTTGATATTGTTACTATTGATGAGGCCGGCAACACCGTCCGAAATGAAATCACCCACTTCTTTTGAGTAACCGTAATCGAAAGTTCCGGCAAGGTATTGCGAAGTATCTTCGTTGACAAGGTTGTAACTGAAATCTTGCGTATGCACATACGCACTGGCAAAACCAAGCAGTACTTTAGGTGTTACGCCCACTTTTAAGAAGTGTTGTTTGTTGTCTATAACGACTTGGCTATAATTGAATCCGATTTCACTCCAAGTGAGGTGATCCACATTCACCAACTCCTCATTGAGCTGCATATTCCAAAGCGCAGGATACTCTAGGCCTTCTTCGGAGAGTACGGCTAATTTGGGGTCCATGTTATCTACATTGGTAATGGAGCGTAAATTGGCGTAAATGCCCAAAGAGCGTTTCTCTCCAATATGAAAAGCGAGGTTAAAAAGGTCGAGTCTAAAATTGATATTGGCACCCAAAACACCTTCTGAATCTTTGTTGTAATTGTGTACGATAAGTCGGTCGATGAAAGTGGAGGAGGGATAAGCCCATGCATTGAGAATAGCCGTGTCTGTAAAAGATTGAACCCACCATTTTCCGCCACCGCCTTGCTCTGCGCGCATGGCATCGGCATTGAAAGAACCAAAGTTTTGATAAGTAAACAAATTGACTGCAGGCAGTGCGAGGTCTATTTTGTATCGGCCATCGACAAAGGATGCCGGATTCACTAAATTGCCTAAAGCACCTGCATAATTGCTTGTACTTGTGCCGAGGTAGGCTTGTGCACGAGCTTGAAACAAGCTGAGCAATAGCATAAGGAGAGCGCCGTATTTTTTCATTGTCTATTGTATTGAATTAAGTAGGTTCCTAAGTAGGTGGTTAGTGAGTAGGCATTATTGCCAAAAGCACTTAGTTGTATTTCTTGTTGGCCGTGTCTTTTTTGAGTGTCTAAGTCTCGACCTAAGTCGTCGAGGAGGTAGATTTGGTTGCCTATGGCATCGAGAAGTGCTAAAATTTGTCGTTGGTCATTTGTCAAGTAAGTTGTAAACTGACTGATTTCAACAGCATTGATTGTTTTTTCCCAGGCGCGTTGACCATCCAAAGAATAGGCATAGATTGCAGTGTTGTTTTTGAAAAGTAACATTTGGTTATTGCCCTGAAGATAAGACCCAATACATTCAACGGCATTAGGCACCCCAAATTGTTTTTGACCATTAGACGAGAGCACAATTGCCTTACTTTTACTTACCTTGACCGCAAAAGCACCACTAAGATTGGCCACCAAAACATAGGTAGAATCTACAGTTTGTTTGATTTGGCTACGTCTTTTTGCCACATCGATTAAATGGTATTGATTGTCCGTCAAAACACTGACAAATGGCTTTCCGGCGGATTTATAAGAAAGCATTTGTTTTGGTGTTTGTCCGACATTGAATTGTTTGATTAAGCCGCCGTTTTCATTGTAGAGCAATACCGAATTGGCATCATTAGCACAGATAAACTCTTTTTTACCTTTGTTATCCACGACCTGTATAGTTGTACCGGCTTGGTGTGAAAGTCGATAAACGAGTCTGCCTGTTTTATCAAAAAGTTGCGCTTCGTTGGCAAACTGAACGCAGATCAGTTGAGGAAAGGCTTTGATTTGATATAGGCCTTTAACATCTTGTTGAACTGGTTTATCCCATTTGCGCAATCCGTTGATATAGCCAACAAGCTGATGATTCTCGGTAAATACAATTGCATTACCTCGTTGATCAAAGGTTGCAAAGTGTAGTATCCTAAAACCAGGATTCATTACAAAATAGTCTCTGATTTTATCGCTTTCTTCGTTTATAGTAGCGCTCTGCTTGTAATAGTTGGTCTGTACAATTTGCTTACCGAGTAGCGTTACGGTTTGTTTTTGACCCGGATCTACCCATCTTGCGCTTACCTTACGCGGCATATTTGAAAAAAAGCGTTTGGTAAGTCGTTCGTCTTGGGCTAGTGTTTGACCTAAATTGGCAGCTGCTAATGCTTGATCTAGTAAGGCTTTATCTGGGCTAGCCAAACCAAATTGACCAAAAACAGCCACATGCCAAGTGTTTTTATTGGAATCGATTAATTTACTAAAATGTAGGCGGTCAAAAGAAGCTGTTTCGGTATTTAATTCAGGTTTATGGAAATATTCGTTCAGCGTTTGGATGGGATTGGCATTTTCATTGAAATCAAAAATAACCAGGCTGGAGCTGTCTTTTTTGAGATGAACAAAACCACTTTTCATGCACTTTAACCAAGGGCTATTGGCAAATTTTGGGTCGAGCTGAACAGCATACGTTTTGTCGTAAAAGTAGTAAGTGTTAAAAAAGTCTGGAACGACCTCGCTAAATAGTGCTTGATCATCTTTTTTACTGAGTTGCGGATTTCGATTATTGGTTTTAATGTAGCGGTAGTAACCCTCCTTTTTGCGGTAGGTCTCTGTTAGTTTAATTTGATTTTGCTCCCAACTAAACCAAGCAAAACTGGCTTTTGCACTCACTTGAATTTTGTTTTGTTGGGCAACAGGTAGTTCGCCATCGTAGACGAGTAATTGATTGCCATTGAAAAGGCCATGTAGTTTCCCAAATGTAAATTTTTTCAGGCGCCCCATTTGAAAAGGGAATAAACCATTCTGGAAAAGTGCTTTGACTTCAGTTGCGGTCCAATTTGTTTTTTTCTCGATTAACATTTTGGTGTGCTTCGAACTAAAGAATATAATGCTTGGTTCTTTGAGCTGTTTACGAAACGAAAAGTAAAGACTTTGATTGAGTTCTGTTGTGACAATACGTTCATTATTCCAGTCCAGGGAATTGGGGTCTTGGACTACGAAAACGGTGCGGTCTTCCGGCGTGAAATAATGCCTGAAATCCGTAAGATTTTCATTGGATAAAACATCATAGGCACTGAATAAAATCCAGCCTAAAGAAAGCAATCCGATGCTCAAGAGAATAAGGCGTTGACGCATTCGCTTTTTTTTCAAAGTTAATTTCCCTTTACGCGCAAAAAACGCAGCTTATCATTTCTAATTAACAGGCCTTTGTGTACACAATGGTGTCGACGAGTCAGTCGAAAAGCGCCAGCTGATTTTGCAGCGGTAAAAGTTGAAAAGTCATACGGTGAAATGGACTAGGACCAATAGCGGCAATAGCGGAGCGATGCGCTAAGGTGGGGTAGCCTTGATTGCGGTCCCAGGCATATGCTGGATGTAATTGATGTAACTCGGACATCAGCTGATCGCGTTCCGTTTTAGCTAAAATACTTGCAGCTGCAATGCTCGCAAACCGCGCATCGCCTTTAACCATACATTCGTACGGAATTTGATGGAAGGGTTTAAAGCGATTGCCATCGACTAAAATAAATTCAGGTTGAATAGACAATTGGGCAAGGGCCCGGTGCATGGCTAAAATACTTGCATTTAAGATATTGATCTGGTCTATTTCAAGATGGTCAACTATGCCGATACCATATGCGCTTGCCTTCTCTATGATTTCTAGTCGAAGTGCGGCACGTTGTTTGGCACTTAATTTTTTGGAATCATTAAGTGCCTTGATTGGTTTTTTAGGGTCTAAAATAACCGCAGCGGCCACAACGGGCCCGGCAAGGCAGCCTCTTCCGGCTTCATCACAACCCGCCTCAACTGCAAAGGTGTGTTGATACGGTAATATTAACGTTTCCACATTGCCAAATTATTGAAATATTTCGTAGTTTTATGCGAAACTAAATTCTCAACTATGAAAAAAGTAGCGCTCCTCGCATTGGCACTTGGTCTCAACTTATTGGTTTTTGGGCAAAAAACACTCAATGCCAGTGTCAAAAACAAAGCTGAATTGCAAAGCGGTATTTCCACTGGTCACATCCGCCTCACTTTACCTGAAGAGGTTACCCAAGAGAACGTCGTCATGTATGCGAAATACTACACGAACATGTTTACCGTGGATTTCGATGCTAAATCTCATGTAGCTACTTTTCATATGTTGACCAACGATGCCAACTCCAGACGTGTTATCTTGCGTTTTTTGGGGGCTAATCAAATTGTAAATGTGCAAGTCGAAGACCGCGTTTATGATCTCGGTACATTCTTCGATACTTATCTCCAATAATCCATCTTTTAAGCGTTCTAATGAAATTGTTTTTTGTCGCGGTTGCCGCATTTGCGTTCAGTTTATCTAGTTGTAAATCAACCAAAATGGCTTACAAGCATTATGGCCCAACAGCGGTAGATTCTACCCAAGCCATTACCCTTGACGAAATGGTAAAAACCTTTGCTGCGCAGCCAAAAAACGATGTTTTCACTTTTTATGCGCCTTTAGTTGGTGTTTGTCAAAGCGCAGGCTGTTGGGTAAAAGTACAACCAACCGGCAGTGAGGCCATTCGTGTCCGTTTCAAAGATCATTTCTTGATTCCGCCAGTAACTGAGATCAATTCGGTGGCCTATTTTCATGGCCGTGCCTACTACGATACCATTTCAGTTGCCTTACAAAAGCACTTCCTCGAAGATGCAAAAGCCCCTCAATCCGAAATCGATCAAATCACGCAACCCAAAATTGAGTTGAATTTTGAGGCAGACGGCGTTTGGGTTAAGAAGACTTCTTCAAAGTCAAAAAAGTAATC
>CAZINO010000027.1:17876-20974 GCA_964540625.1 uncultured Lishizhenia sp.
TTTTTATTTTCTGAAATCATACATGCCGCCAGGTGTAAAACACAAATGCAACGGAATATCGTCTTTATTGAGATCCGTGATTTCTACGAATTCATCAAAAAGGTGTATTCCGATAAAAATACAATCTGGTTTACATTGCTTGAGCAGACGGTCATAAAAACCTTTTCCATAACCTACGCGCTGCCCTTCAGAACTAACCGCTAGAAGCGGGACAATCACATAATCTAGTTTACTGGCAAGGATAGTTCGACCATATTTTGGTTCGGGTATTCCAAAGCTACTGACTTCCAATTGACTTGGATGTTCGTAATGATATAATGAAAGACTGTGATCTGAAAAATTTGCCTTGGACAAGATAGGATGGCCACCTTTGAGCATGATGTCCTCTAAGAGGCCATAAGTTGAGATTTCTTTTTGCTGTTCAATAGGCAAAAAAATGCTCACATACTTTGCACTAAAACGAACAGAATTCAGCACAAGTGCTTGGACTTGTGCTGATATCTTGGAAAGGTCGTAGGGGCTGAGTTGTGCACGCTTTTGCTTGTAAAGCTTGCGGATCTCGGCTTTTGTCATGTTACAAACGAACGCCTAGTTCTGAAAGTTTGCGGTTGTCAACGACTTCAGCTTTTTTACGTAAACCACCCATTGCTTGGCCTTCAACTTGGTTGGCTAAGGATTGTTTGAGTTGGTCTTTTTCAGCTTGATAATTATTGGTAGTAGGCGCTTTTGTGATAGACTTAATTTGGATAACATAAACGCCGGTTTCACCTTTAAGTGGAAGTGTGCGTTGTCCTTTTTTAAGTGCGCCTGAGAATAGATTTCCGATAATAGTTGGCTCATAGCCAGCATTAGAAATTTGCGGATTCCCAAAAGTGATTTCTGCGTCAATTACAGGTGTGTTAAAGCGCTTCGAAATAGCATCTAAAGATTTACCGGCCATTTGATTCATGAAACGTTTTGCTTTTTTCTCCTGAATGAGTTCGCGTTCCATTTGAGCGCGCACGTTTTCAAAAAGAGGCTCTCCTTTTGTGCGAATAGCACTAATCATGGCAATAACATATTTTTCTTTGTCTCGAATAGGAGCAAGGGTCATGGAGCCAACGGTTGCATCTTCTGCATAAGCCATCTCTAATAAGCGGTCACGGGCCATTGTGGTGGTGAAGCCGTAAACTTTTGGTGCGTTGTCTTCAATTTGAATAACGCGCGGTGCGTAGTTTGCACGCGTAACGATGGTGTCGAAGAGCGCTGCCTTTTTGAACGGATCTTCTTCTTTTGAGATCTTGCGGTCCAGTTTCAATAGAATACCGTTTACTTCGCTTTCCATGTTAGCTACGGTTTCATCAGAAGGCTTGAATGTAAGGCTTATTGATGCAAGTAATGGGAATTTAGAGGCAGAGCGGTCTAATACTTCCATGATGTGGTAACCAAACTCTGATTTTACGATGCCAATTTTACCGATTGGGGCGGTTGCTGCATAGGCACCGAATTCTTTTACCATATCTCCTTCGAGGAAGTCTTCGTAAACACCACCTTTGTCTTTAGATCCTGGATCTTCAGAAAACTTCTTGGTGATTTCGTCCCAGTTGGTTTTGTTGACGATTTTTAATACGCTATCTGCGGTTTTCTTTTTAGCGGCGAGCGTCTTTTCATCCATGGAGGTATTGGTCGTGATGAGGATGTGACGCACCTTGAGGCTAGCAGGTGTAAAACCAATCACTTTTGAGAGCACCATTTTCTCTTTGGAGACGTAAGGCCCAACTAGTTGACCAAGTGCAGCTGTCTTGAAAATGGTATCAAGGCTCATTGGGTAGGTTTGGTAACGTTCTGCTTTTGGATGACCTTCAGGAACTGCAGTAGCGCGTTTATCACTAAAATAAACGGGCGTCTCGCTGTTTTTAGCAATAAATGCGGAGTCATTGGTTGAGGCTGAGAAACCTTGACGCAAGGTATTCATTTTAGCCGTGAATACGGTTGAGTCTGCTTTTGACGGACGAATATTGACATCAAACATTTTGATATCTCGGCTAGCGTTGCGTACGAGGTATTTTTTGTCGCTTTTGTGTTCCTCAAAGTAAGCTTGAAGTTCTTTCTCAGTGACTTTAATATCGGCATCTGAAATTTCTGTGTAACGACGAACGACAAAGGAAATCGTTTTCTTTTCGTTGTTGGCAAGATATTGGTCTTTGGCCTCGAGGTCTGTGACAAAAACACCTTGTTTAAGCAAACCAAAGTACTTTTCTGTTTTGCGGCGATCTGTATGGTAGGCTTTGAAACCATTCCATTGGTCAACAGCTTGTTTTTCTTTAGACTTTTTGAGGTTATCGAGTGTTGCTTTGAGTTTGACACGGCCGTTCTCGATAGATTGAGGCGTTTGAATGCCAGTTAAGGAATCAGTAAAGAATTGTGCGAGGTCTTGAATGACGCCAAAACCGTCTTTGGCCATCCAGTATGAATCGAGCTCGCGGTCTGTGACGCCAATACCTAATTTTTCATATTCTTTGCTCAGAATGGTTGAGTCAACCATAAAGTTCCAAGCTTTGTCTGTAGAAGCCTCCATGTCGGCATCGGTAAATTCTTTGCCGTTTTGCATGGCTTGATTGCGTTCTTGCTCTTGAAATTTAGCACTCGCAATACTGTAGCTTGCTGGATCTACTTTTTCTCCGAAGACCAAACCGATGCCGTATTCACCTTCACCGATGCCAAATAGACTTTGGTAGTCATTGAGAATGAATGCCAACAAAGCAATGCCGATCATTGCAACGAGTAAACCTGATTTTGCGCGAATTTTACCAATTAATGCCATGTGTATTCCATTTTAAGTCTGCGAATATATGAAGATTTGAGCAGAGCCCCAAGTATTATTGCACAAAAAAGGAGGTCTAGCGACCTCCTCCTTTCGTGGTGTTATTTTCATTGGTTTTCTGCGGCTTAGGGGCCACTTCTGTACCAGTCGGTTTGGGCGCTACTGGTTTAGGTGTAGTTGGTGCCGGTGTGGTGGTTGGTTTGGGTGTGGTCGGTGCCGGCGTTGGTTTCGGTGTTACTGGTTTGGGTGTGGTTGGTGCCGGTGTAGGTTTTGGTGTTACTGGTTTGGGTGTGGT
>CAZINO010000027.1:21074-24969 GCA_964540625.1 uncultured Lishizhenia sp.
GTTTGGGTGTGGTTGGTGCCGGTGTAGGTTTTGGTGTTACTGGTTTGGGTGTGGTTGGTGCCGGTGTAGGTTTTGGTGTTACTGGTTTGGGTGTGGTAGGTGCCGGTGTTGGTTTTGGTGTTACTGGTTTGGGTGTGGTTGGTGCCGGTGTAGGTTTTGGTGTAACGGGCCTAGGTGTGGTTGGTGCCGGCATAGGTTTTGGAGCAGCAGGCGTGTTCACTTTATTGGGTGTAGAGAACTGATCTTGCTTGCCTTCTTGTTGTTTATTTCCGTTTGGATTGGTCATCAAACCTTGACCGCTGCCATCATAAGTAACAAGATACGTATCTGTTGTTGTTCCGCAATCATTTGTAACAGTTAATACAAGGGTGTTGAGCCCTGGTTGTAAACTTACCTCTGCTAGAATATTACCCAAGTTATTGCTGAAACCTGTGAGGGGTTCACCATTCATACTAAAAGTAATCATCATGTTTGCCGTGTAGTTGACAATTTGCGCATTGTAGGTAAAAATGGATTGGTTGGTGGTGTGTCCGCTCGGATCCATATTGTGAATAACTTGAGGAACGCTACACGGTTCGTAACGTACTTCGCGTTGTTCGATGTCGCTACCGCAGGTGTTGGTCGCTGAGATTGAGATGTTGTTGATCCCTGCTTGTAAGGTCATTGGCACACTCAACTGATTGCCAATGAGCGAAGCCCCTAAAATGGCATTTCCGTTGTTGAGGATTTCAATACCGCTCACGGATGAAATTTGCGTTACAGTAGCTGTTAATATGATATCTGGATTACTTTGTCCAAACAATCCTGCTTCAGGACTGGTTATATCAATAGTAGGCTGAACGCAAGGTGCCGTGTAAGTGTATGTAATGGATTCTGACGATGACCCGCAGCTGTTTTGGGCAGCAAGCGTGACCAAATTTGCGCCGTTTGCTAACTGAAGCGTTGCGGTGAGGGTGCCGTTTTGATAACCAAAAGGCTGAACCACATTATTGAGCAATAAATTCACATTTTGAGCACTACTGATGCCACTTATACCAGCACTAAATTGGAAAGTTGGGTTGGTGCTTGCACCAGCTGCTTGACCAAATTGGATTTGTGGCGCAACGCACGGCACATAATTGACAAGCAGTGTTTGAGTTGTTCGGTCGCAGTCGTTTTTCCCTTGAATAACAATCGTATTCGGACCCGGTTGTAAATTCAAAGACGCTGTGAAACTTTGATTTTGTAAAGAAAATGGCTGTCCAATTTGGCCATTTAATGAGACCATTACTTGATTTGCACTCAGGCCAATTAGTTGCGCACTCAACGAAAGCGCAGATGTACTTACCGTAGTACCATTGATGTTCTGATTACTCAAATTGATCTGAGGTGCAATACATGGTGAATAGCTGATAGTCCAAACATGTAAGTCAGTTCCGCAATTGTTACTTGCGCTCAGCGCTATCGAATTCACGCCATTACTCAACTGAATGGCGGCACTTAGCGCTCCATTTTGGTAATTGAAATTGGTGGCTGTACCATTTAATAATAAGCTAATTTGATTGGCATTGGTAACTTGGCTGATTTGCGCAGAGACGTTAATGGTTTGATCTGCACTTTGGAAGCTGGCCGCTGGACTGGTACTGCTGATTACAGGCGCAGTACATGGTTGATAAGTAATATTCCAATTTTCGATATCGCTTCCGCAGGTATTGGTTGCCACCAAATTGATTTGATTGGCGCCTTGTTGCAAGTTAATCGTTGCAGCTAATTGGTTATTGCTGAAGCTAAAGTTTTGTGCTTGTCCATTTACCGTCAATTGAATTTGATTGGCAAAAGTATTGGTTAACATAGCTGAGTAAACCACAGAGCCATTGGTTGAAGTGGCTCCGTTAGGAATAGCGGCAGTGGTGGTAATTTGCGGCGCCTGACACTGTAAATAATTGATTTGAATGGTCTTTGAATCGTTGCCGCAGGTATTTGCCGCCTGAATGACAATTGTGTTGTTGCCCTGAATAAGATTAAGTGTACTTGAAACTTGGTTGTTATTCCAGTTAAATGGTACGTTGCTACCATTCAATTTGACTTGAATATCTGAGCTATTGCTAATCTGACTCACGGCAGCTACAAAATTCAGGTTTGACGCACTGGTTGTTGTACCACTTGCAGAGGGCTGAAGCAGCGTAATTTGAGGTGCAATACAGTTGTCGTAGCGCACAAAAATAATTTTGGCTGCTTGACCACAAGAACGCACAGCGTTGATGACAATTTGATTGAGACCTGGTTGTAAATTCAAAACTGAAGTAAGGGTAGCTTGTACGCTATTGAAATTCCCGTTTGAGAAAGTAAAGGCGACAGGCGAACCATTGTTAGTGACGCTCAGGCCATTTTGGAAAGGCATGTTTTGAAGTGTTGCCGTAATTGCAAAATTACTGTTGGTCACAACAATTGGATTATTGCTACTTGAATTGTTCAAATTGCCTTGAAGGTTGATGACAGGCGCCAAACAATCATCGTAGGTGTAAGTGAAGGTCTCGACATCGGAACCGCAATCATTGGTTGCGGTAATGGTGAGCGTATTCAGAAAAGGAAGTAATTGGGTATTGAGTTCTAGTTGACCAGTTTGGTTGTTATATGCAAAAGTATTTTGCTCGATGCCATTGAAGATCACCTTAATGTTGTTGCGCGAGCTTACATTGCTCACCGTTACACGTAAACGCAAAGCTGCATTGTTCAGCGTGGTATTGATGACGGGGCTAGTCACGCTAATGACTGGTGGAATACAATTTTGAAAATTGATACTGCTATTGATTTGGTCAGTTCCACATGGATTGGTGTACTTCACTTGAAAAGTGTTGAAACCTGGGCTTAACGTGAGGTTAGCACGAATTGTATTGCCAACCAGTTGTGCGTTAGGAACGGCAATATTGTTATGCAATACAAGTACTTGTCCATTTTGAGTACTACCTGTTAGTTGCGCGCTCAGTGCAAGTGCACCTTGGTTGGTGGTGGTTCCTGGAGCGTTGGGTTGCAACCAGGTCAGTTGTGGCGTACGACAGTCGTCATAATTGATGCTGATTTGATCAAATGCGCTACCGCAGTCGTTGGTAGCGGTAATGCGGATGGTATTTGCACCTGGCGTCAGATTGATACTGCGTTGCAATAAGCCATTGTTGGTATTGAAATTGAACCCGTTCACTGTCATGCCGTTGTGCAACACTTGAATCTGGTTAGCGTTCAAATGTCCGCTGAGTGTGGCATTAAGTGCATAAGCTACTTGTTGAACAGTTGTAGGATTTACACCAGCGTTCATGATTTGCACCGTTGGCAACTGACAAGCCACTTGTTCTATTTGTACAACTTGTGTTTTACTACCGCAAGAGGTTGTGGCTGTAATGGTGAAGGTATTGATGCCAGGAACTAGGTTAACCATTGCCTCTAATCGGCCTGTTTGCGGATTGAAATTGAAAGGTAAAGATTGGTTTTGCGCATTGACGAGTTGTATTTCTTGCGAACTACTCACGTTGGCAAGGTCATAACGAAGCATCAGGCTAGAAACAGACACACTTGTTTGAGGTTGACCAACTACGCTAATAATGGGTTGTGGACAATTTTGTGTGAAGTTATTGATATTGGTAATAGGGTTATCGTTACCACGTACGGGTGCCGGTTTGGACTCGCGGCCTTTGAAATGGATTTGAACAAACCCAGAGGTGTAATGATACCAATCGTTTTTCGGGCGCGGATCTATGGAAACCAAACCGTCAAAAGAATCGGCCATTGTAAAAGTGGTTTTGTGTTCTACGCCAAAACTCACGCGACCTTTGTGGTAGGCCAAACCAAAGCCCAAGCTTGGCATCCAATTTACAGCCCAATCGTTGTTTTGCAAGCCGTCAATTCTTGTTTCATAGACGTC
>CAZINO010000028.1:0-3579 GCA_964540625.1 uncultured Lishizhenia sp.
AGCGCTCTTTTTTTGTTTAAAGGATTTTGATAGAATGCGAGAAAATAGATTCGAATTGAAAGTTTCTTTTGTAATTTGAATTCAATATATTTTCTCAATAGCTTTATGATTCGCTGGCTTTCATCTTTGCTTAATAACTCCAATTGAAACGCTCCGCAATACGTTTGTGAACGTATGCGAGTACTTCTTCGTTTTTTAAATATTGTAATACATCTTCCATAAAAGCCTGTAACAATAAGTTTTTAGCAGTTGCTTCACTTAGACCGCGAGCACGCAAGTAAAAAAGCGCATTTTCATCGAGCTGACCGGTGGTAGAGCCATGAGAGCATTTGACGTCATCGGCGTAGATCTCTAGTTCCGGCTTGGAATTGACACTTGCATTTTCAGAAAGCAGTACATTGGCATTGCTTTGATAAGCATTGGTTTTTTGGGCGTCTTTACGCACAAATACTTTACCATTAAAAACGGCCGTCGCCTTATCTCCGGCTACACCTTTGTAGGTTTCAAAAGATTCACAGTTGGCCACTTGATGGTCAATGGTGGTGTAGTTGGCCACATGTTGCTCTTCTTTGAGCCAATAAGCACCATTCAAATAAGTTTGTGCATGTTCACCCTGAATAATTACCTGTGCGTCGTTGCGCACAAAACTTCCGTTGAGTGTAATGGTATTGATTTCAAAATGAGACTGAGCAGCTTGAAACCCACGGTCTTCGTTGAAGTCAAAATGATTTAATGAGGTGTCTTGAATTTTAAAAATCTTGATACGTGCATCTTGAGCAATCTCGTACTGAAAATGCGTATGTGCGAAGCCCGTTGTTTGTGCATGTTGTTTGGAAACTACGTAAACAGAAGCTTCGGAATTTCGGCCAAAGTTCAGGTGATATCTATAAAAGAATTTACCACCGCTGTTGATTTGAATGAGTTGAATGGGTTTGTCTAGGGTGATATTTGGCGCAATATTGATAGAAATACCATATTGTGCATAAAGGACATTAAGTGCACCAAAGATATCCTTATAAGACGCGCTTTGAAAAGGAATTTGTGTTGCTGAAATCAAGGAAATTTCTACACCTGCTGGTAAGTTTTGTGGGAGGGTGATATTTTTATGATTGACAACAATTGTATAGGCATCTGCTAATACTTTTGCTTCCTCTGCTTGGGTAGGGTCAATGGTTTCTGGCCGTGTAAATGTTGCATTTGCTAATTTAGCCAGGCGGGTGTATTTGAATCTTTCAGAGCGGGTTGTGGGAAAGTCTTGTCCAGCTAAGAATTCGTGTGCAGCGTCTTTGAGAGCCTTAGGGGAAAGGTCAGATTCTATCAAATCTTCAACAAAAAGGGAAAGCTTATTGAGGGTGCCGGTTTCCATATTATAAACTTTCTTTGATCCAGTCGTAACCGCGTTCTTCGAGCTCTAAAGCCAATTCTTTTGGACCTGATTTGACAATGCGTCCGTCGTAAAGAACATGCACGACATCTGGAACAATGTAGTCGAGCAGGCGCTGGTAATGGGTAATGACGATACTGGCGTTTTCAGGTGATTTAAGGGCATTGACGCCTTGCGAAACGATTCGGAGCGCATCTATATCCAAACCAGAATCTGTTTCGTCCAGGACGGCAAGTTTGGGTTCGAGCATGGCCATCTGAAAAATTTCATTACGTTTTTTCTCTCCACCAGAAAATCCTTCGTTCACTGAGCGAGAGGCCAGCTTTGGGTCGAGTTCCACAAGCGCAGATTTTTCGCGAACAAGCGCCATAAAGTCTTTTGCAGAAATAGGATCTTGGCTATGATAAGCACGCTTTTCGTTGAGGGCTGTACGCAAGAAATTGACGTTGCTGACACCAGGGATCTCAACTGGGTATTGAAAGGCCAAGAAAAGACCTTCGCGGGCGCGGTCTTCGGTAGAAAGTTCTAATAAATCTTTGTCGAGGAAGGTAACGCTTCCTGCCGTAATTTCGTAGTCCTCGCGGCCAGCTAAAACAGAAGCAAGTGTACTTTTACCTGCTCCGTTGGGCCCCATAATGGCGTGCACTTCGCCTGCATTAACTGTGAGGTTAAGTCCTTTAAGAATTTCCTTTCCATTGATGCTGGCGTGTAGGTTTTCGATTTTGATCATTGTGTTGCGTGTCTTCTAAATGTGATTATCCTACGCTGCCTTCTAGGCTGATGGCAAGTAGTTTTTGTGCCTCGACTGCAAATTCCATTGGAAGTTGATTGAGGACTTCTTTACAATAGCCATTCACGATGAGGCTAATTGCTTTTTCTTCACTGATACCACGTTGCATGCAGTAGAAGAGTTGGTCTTCACCAATTTTTGAGGTGGTTGCTTCGTGCTCAATTTTGGCCGTTGGGTTTTTGCATTCAATGTAAGGGAACGTGTGTGCACCGCATTCGTCGGTCATCAAAAGAGAGTCGCATTGCGAGAAGTTCCGTGCATGTTGTGCACCTTTATTTATTTGGACCAATCCGCGGTAAGAATTTTGTGATTTCCCTGCAGAAATCCCTTTGGAAATAATGGTAGACTTGGTATGCTTACCTAAATGAACCATTTTAGTGCCGGTATCGGCTTGTTGTAAATTATTGGTGACTGCCACCGAATAAAATTCTCCGACGGAATGATCTCCTTTGAGGATGCACGAAGGATATTTCCATGTGACTGCAGAACCTGTTTCGACTTGTGTCCAAGAGATTTTAGCATTGGTCTCACAAAGCCCACGTTTGGTAACAAAGTTAAATACGCCTCCTTTACCATCTTTATCGCCGGGATACCAGTTTTGTACTGTGGAATACTTGATTTCGGCATCTTGAAGTGCGATGAGTTCTACAACGGCTGCATGCAATTGATTTTCATCGCGCTGAGGCGCAGTACAACCTTCTAGGTATGAAACATAGGCGCCTTCGTCGGCAACAACAAGTGTACGTTCAAATTGTCCCGTACCGCCCGCATTGATTCGAAAATAGGTTGAAAGTTCCATGGGGCAACGAACACCTTTAGGAATATAGCAAAAAGACCCGTCAGTAAAGACAGCACTGTTTAATGCAGCATAGAAGTTGTCCGTATTCGGAACAACGGTTCCCATATATTTCTGAACGAGTTCTGGGTGTTCTTGAACGGCATCTGAAAAAGAGCAAAATATAATGCCGAGTTCGCTGAGCTTTTCTTTAAATGAGGTAGCTACAGATACGGAATCCATGACAAAGTCGACTGCGACGCCCGTCAGGCGTTGTTGTTCTTCCATGGAAATACCTAGTTTTTTCATGGTTTCCTTGAGCTCTGGATCGACGTCGTCCCAAGATTCATATTTTTTGGTTTGTTTGGGCGCCGAATAATAAGATATGGCTTGGAAATCAGGTTTTTGATATTGAACATGGGCCCATTCAGGCTCTGTCATTTGTTGCCAAATGGCAAAAGATTTGAGTCTGTAGTCGAGTAGCCAACTCGGTTCATTTTTTTTGGTAGAAATGAGTCGAATGATGTCTTCGTTTAGACCAACCGGCACGGTATCGGATTCGATGTCCGTAACAAAACCAAATTTGTATTCTTGGTTTTCGAGGTCCTGCGCGAGTTCGTTTTCAGTGTA
>CAZINO010000028.1:3679-23007 GCA_964540625.1 uncultured Lishizhenia sp.
AATCCGTCTTTTTGTTCGTCTTCCATGAGGCGAAGCGCCTGTTTTTTGGCTGCATCTGTTACAGTTAACATGTCGTTTTTATTTAGATTAATTATAAATAAAACACTTTATTTGCTGCAAATTTACCACATTAATGGTATTGTTTCCAAGCTTTCAAACAAAGAAATTATGGGCTTGTTTGAAAATACTTCATTCAATTCGGCAAATTTTTAATTTATAGCCTTAATTTCACATTCAACTCATTATAAAACAGCACAATGCGATTTTCTATCTTTTTCTTTTCTTTCTTATTTTTCTTGACATCGTATGCTCAAAAAATTGTTTTGGGCTCCAAGCATTATGAGACCCTCAAAATGCATGGCGCTCTCGAAGGCGCTGAAGTTATTGCACCCGTGTCTAATGCGACCCTTCAAAACTATACAGGACCTCAAGGTCAAAAAACAGGCCTTTGTGATTGTCTGGTTCCGTTGGATTCTACCTTTCAGTTAGCTATGGCGCCAAATGATGACTCTTACTCAAATAGTATTGCATTGCCTTTTAATTTCAGTTTCTATGGCACAGCATACGATAGTTTGTATATCAACAACAACGGGAACATCTCATTTTTACAACCGTATTACACTTTCACGGCCAATCCCTTTCCAGATTCAACATTTAATATGATTGCGCCGTTTTGGGCCGATGTCGATACGCGTTCAACCAATGGCGGCAATGTTTGGTACAAAATAAATCCACACTCCATGATTATCGTTTGGGATCATGTTGGCTATTTCTCTATGATGGAAGACAAACTCAACACATTTCAATTGATTATTTCTGATGGCCAAGACACCCTCATTCCAAATGGCAATAATGTTTCGTTTTGTTATGGTGACATGCAATGGACTACTGGAGCTGCTTCATCTGGTGTAAATGGCTTTGGAGGCTTCCCTGCCACAGTCGGCGTAAATACAGGAAATGGCATCAATTACTTTCAAGTAGGTCAATTTGATACAACCGGTATTGCTTTTGATGGTCCTTACAATACCAACGATGGAGTGGACTTTTTGGATGGCCAAGAGATTTACTTCAATTTGTCTAATTCCAACACAAACATTCCTCCGTTGGTAATGAGCAGCGGTATTTGTGACACCATCGACGTTTATACAGGAGACACCTTAAAGAGTTTAAATGCTGTCGATTTTAATATTGGAATCAGCACGCCTGAAATAGGTCAGGTTTTAACAACTACAATTACTTGCGACGAACCCACAGCCCTTACATATATCACCAATAGTGTAAGCAGTGAATTTACAAGCTTTGATTTGACCTTCGATGCTACTGGGGTTCAACCAGGTCTATACCATGTTATTATCGAAACAATTGATAATGGCGTTCCAGCTCAAACCGTAATTAAGGATATACCGATCAAGGTTCAATACGATGGTACTTTAGCTTCGGTAAATGATGCAAAACTACCGACAATCGAAGTTTATCCGAATCCAACAAATGAAATTATATATATCAAAGGCATTCAACCTAATGATGAATTGCAATTATATAATGTGTCAGGTAAATTGCTGCAATCCATCAAAGCTGTGGACACTTCCGAACAACTTGTCTTACCAGAAATCGGTTTCTATATTTTGAGATGTATAAGCGACACCACTCCTCAAAAGGTGGTCACTATTCAGCGCATATAAACGGATAGCTTAATTGAACTTTTCTCCCTAATTTTAGGGAATGAATAAATTGATTTTAATTGTTGTTTTTGGACTCTCTTTCCTTACAAACCTCTTTGGACAAAACCAACATGACTTCAAAACCAAGTACGTCTATATTTTAGTGATTGACGGCCCGCGCTATACCGAAACTTACGGTGAGCCAACCTGTAAATACAGCCCTATTTTATGCGATTCATTGAAAAACGAGGGCACTTTTTATGCACAATTCAAAAATAACGGCCCCACTTTTACGGTGCCTGGTCATACTGCGATCGTTACTGGCACCTATCAACGGATTTCAAACGCAGGAACCGCTCTTCCAAAACAACCTAATATTTTTCAATATTTCCTGAAGGCCAGTGGCAAAGATTCTTCGGCAGCTTATGTTGTTGCCAGTAAGGGCAAACTAGACGTTCTGGTCAATACGTCGCATAAAAAGTGGAACAATCAATATTTGGCAGAAACTTATTGTGGCCCTAATGGCAATGGCCTTGGTTATGGTCGAGACGACAAAACATTTGCAAAAGTGACTCAACTAGTGCAGTCTACTCAGCCCCCGCAACTGATGTTGATCAATTTACTGGCTGTAGATGTCTATGGTCATGCCAATAACTGGGATAAATACCTTGAATCCATTACGCAATCAGATATGTATGCAGCCAAACTTTGGCAAATGATACAAGAGAATCCGGTTTTGCGCGATCAAACGACACTGCTCATCACCAATGACCACGGCCGTCACTCAGAAGGCGTACGCTCAGGTTTTGTCAACCATGGCTGTTGGTGCGAAGGTTGTCGTCATATCTCACTATTGGTATTGGGGCCAGATACGCCAAAAGGAGTTGTTGTTACGCAAGAGGCAGACATGCTTGATATCTCCAAAACGATCGCAGAGATCTTGCATTTTGAGATGCCAACAAGCAAAGGTAAATTTTTGAGAGCGGCCTTTCCTTTGCAATAGCCAATAATTAAAATAACTGATCGAGCAGTTGGTCGTCAACCAAATTTGGCAGCGTCACTTTGAGCAGCGGTTCGGCTTCCATGGCGCGTTTAATAGCAAAGATGGCGTTTTCATTGCGCGCCCAATTGCGACGAGCAATGCCATTGTTTACATCCCAATGCAGCATGCTTGTGAGGTTGCGCTTGGCTTGTTCTGAGCCATCAAGCAACATCCCGAAACCGCCATTGATAACCTCTCCCCAGCCAACGCCACCTCCGTTGTGAATACTTACCCAGGTAGCACCTCTAAAACTGTCTCCAATGACATTCTGAATGGCCATGTCTGCAGTAAAACGGGAGCCATCGTAAATATTAGAGGTTTCACGGTACGGAGAATCGGTTCCTGAAACATCGTGATGGTCTCTACCCAAAATAACAGGTCCAATTTCACCATTGGCAATGGCCTCGTTGAAAGCGGCCGCAATGCGCATACGGCCTTCGGCATCGGCATACAGAATGCGTGCTTGAGAACCCACCACAAGTTGATTTTGTTGCGCTCCTTTGATCCATTGTATGTTGTCTGCCATTTGTTGTTGGATTTCTGGCGGGCAGGTTTCCATCATGCGTTCGAGGACGGCACAGGCAATGGCATCTGTTTTTTGAAGGTCTTCTGGCTTGCCACTTGCACAAACCCAACGGAAAGGTCCAAAACCGTAGTCAAAGCACATTGGGCCTAAAATATCTTGTATGTACGAGGGGTATTTAAAATCGATATGGTTGGCTGCCATGACATCACCACCGGCACGCGACGATTCTAATAAAAAGGCATTGCCATAGTCAAAGAAATAAGTGCCTCTGGCCGTGTGTTTATTGACAGCTGCCGAATGTCTTCTGAGACTTTCTTGAACGTATGTTTTAAACTGCTCAGGATCATTGGCCATCATGTCGTTGGCTTGTTCAAAGGTGAGTCCTGCGGGATAATATCCGCCGGCCCATGGATTGTGTAAAGAGGTTTGATCAGAGCCTAAATCGACATGAACACCCTCCTGGTCGAACTTCTCCCAAACGTCGACTACATTGCCTAGATAAGCAATTGAAACCACTTCTTTGACGGCTTGCGCTTTTTGTACTCTTGCAACAAGTTGGTCAAGGTCTGAAATGATTTCATCTACCCAACCTTGAGAATGGCGTGTTGTGGCCGCTTTTGGATTCACTTCTGCGGTAATAGAAATAACGCCAGCTATGTTTCCAGCCTTAGGTTGTGCACCAGACATACCGCCAAGGCCTGCCGTCAAGAAAACCTTCCCTTTGATATCTTCTCGATTTTTAGCCAACCTGCGCACTGCGTTTAAAACGGTAATCGTTGTGCCATGTACAATTCCTTGCGGACCAATGTACATATAAGAACCAGCTGTCATTTGTCCGTATTGAGTAACCCCAAGCGCATTGAATTTTTCCCAGTCATCAGGTTTTGAATAGTTGGGAATCATCATGCCGTTCGTAACGACAACGCGTGGCGCATTTGGGTGCGATGGAAAGAGCCCAAGCGGATGCCCTGAATACATCACCAATGTTTGTTCATCGGTCATTTCAGAGAGGTATTTCATGACCAGACGGTATTGTATCCAGTTTTGAAAAACAGCACCGTTACCTCCGTAAGTGATGAGTTCGTGTGGGTGTTGGGCAACCCGATGATCCAAGTTGTTTTGAATCATCAGCATAATAGCTTTGGCCTGTTCTGAATTCCCTGGGTACTCGTTTATTGGCCGGGCATATATAGGGTGCTCAGGCATAAAACGGTACATGTAAATGCGGCCGTATGTTTTTAATTCCTGTGCAAATTCAGGTGCTAAAATAGCGTGATCTTCTTTGGGAAAATAACGCAATGCGTTGGCAATTGCCAGTTTTTTCTCAGTGTTGCTGAGGATTTCTTTGCGCTTGGGCGCGTGGTTTACTGCAGGGTCCCAGGGTTTAGGATTGGGTAGTACTGAAGGAATTCCTTGCTTGATTTCGTCGGCAAAACTGATCATATGTATGATTTTGCCACAAAAATAAACAATGTTAGTACTTCAACACGATAAATCCGTGTTTTTGAAGTTCGATTCCACCATCAAGAGTGGCATCTATGCGGTAAAAATAGGTGCCTTCTTCAACGGTGTCGCCGGCAAGGGTTTTTCCATACCATTTGTCCGCAGGATTTGTGTATTCAAAGATGACATTACCCCAACGGTTCAAAATAGTACAATTAAAAGATGAAATCCCCTCGTAATTGACATAAAATGCTTCATTGCCATTTGTCGATGAAAGGACGACAACGTTTGGCGCCGTGATATCACAAGGTTTGTAGGTAATCTGGGCTGTATCGGATATCGTGTTACATGAATTTTGGGCAATATAAATGTAGTTGCCCGCTTCTGTTGCTAGTCTTGGAACTACGGTACTGCCATCCCACCATTGGCCGTTAATTGGTGGGTTGTAGCCATTTTGGAGTGGCGGTGTATTGATGACATAAGGATTGAGCCATAAACTTGCACCCTGACATATTGCAGAATCAAAGATGGTTGCGTAAACATATGGCATGAATTCTATGCTCGATGAAACGGTATCTTGACAAGCGTTGTCTACATAAAATACAGGATAAACGCCGCCCATATTGTAGGTCATAATTTGCGGGTTGTCTACCAAATTACTCGGTAAAAAATGCACAGCGGTATCGAGCGCATACCATTGCCCACCTGCATAAGCACTTGTATTGCCCACAAAATAATTATAATGACAAATGGCGGTATCAGAGAAAATAGCTGGTCGTGGCAAAACTACAAATGAGACTGTGGTGTCGTATTGACAGCCAAAATTATCGGTGATTCCGTAGGTGTAATTCGTAATGCCTGGCGTACTTGGTTGAATCACGATAAGGGTATCATTTTGACCCGAAATAATAGTCGGGTCACTAGCCCAACCCTCGGTAACTACGTAGTTTTGATAGCCCTCACTTTCAGGGTACAAAGAGGCATTGAAATAAATTCCCCACGAAAAGATATAGCCGTCGTCGATTCCTTGATTGTCTTGTACAGAAATAGTCCAGTTGCCATTGATAGGACAACCTGCAAATTGATTGAAGTCTCCGTCAGGAAGGTAAACCCCGTTCGGATTCATAGATGGAAAACCGTAATCGTTGATAATGGTGTTACCAGCGGCATTTTCAGCACAGATGGTATTAAATGTATTGTTGGTTGTCGAAAAACAGTAGGTCCAGACTGGAGATCCAGGGTTGCCACCGTCGATGTCGGTGTCATTGCCCAAGAAAGTACTGATGCCATTGCCACAACCACCCGGCACGAGTTCTGCCCAACCAAAAGGTGTTTGATTGTAGGCATTCATTAATGAAACAGTAGTGCCATTCGGACAAGTTAGCGCAATTTCGATATCGCCGATGTACGAGTGTTCAATGTCTAAACAAATCTGATCGATGTCGGCACCTGAAGTGATGACAGCCGTTGAGTCAAAACCAGACATCGGGATATTCGTTTGGTACATTTGACCTGCACCGTCGGGAAGGAAAGTGAGACCGGCAAAGGTGCCTCCAATTTGAAAAGTCCCGCCTGGAATATCGATCCCCACGGTATCTTGGGCTGTAACACCCCCAACTAAGTAAGAATTTTGCCCCAAACAAACCGTATCTTCTAAGGGGCCAGTTCCTGCAAAAATAGGTGGCACTGAGACCCGAACTTTAAAGTTAGAATGGATGGTTTGTGGGAATTGATCAGTAACTGCTAAATCGACGTAGTAGCCTGTACTGCTCGTAGGTGTGAACCAGATTTGGTCACCTGTAAACTGCCCAACGCCACCGATTGTCCAGGTGAATGTGCAGTTGTTGTTGGTTTGAGAGTAACCTGTATTGGTGTTTTCCAAAGAGTAGGGAAAACTAGGTAGGGCTTTGAGTAAGACGCTGTCGCCCGGGCAGAGATCGACATAGCCAGTGTCTAAGGGGTTCATGATATTTGAACCACTACCATTTTTAAAGGCCTCAACATGAGGAACAATTGGTTGTGGCGGATTGCCACAGGCCACATTTGCAACCCAACCTGTACCTTCGTTTGCACCATTTGATTTAAAACGCAGCGTGAGGCAACCTGATGGGTTATTCCATGAGGCTTGCGCAAAAAGCCCAACGGGATTTGTGCCGTTGTTGTAGGCCCCAATTAGTGGCGCTGCTGTAGTTGGCCCATCATAGATATAGAGCGTATCTGTTGGGTGAACATCCCATTCAAAGCCAATATTGGTCGCAAAAGCAATTGATACTTTTGATCCTTGGTTGAGGTCCGGACAAAGTACCAACGTTTCATTCATGTTGGGTGCGTAATTTCCAGCACCGTCGATAAAGTTGGTGCCGCCGGTAGGCACAATTCCGGCACAGTTGAGCGGATTGCCTTGGTTGTAGTCTGGACCTGTAAGGGTGAGGGTTACTTGCGCCTGAACAGAAGAAATGAACGCAAATAAGAAAAGAGTTGAGCGTAGAATTAGTTTCATTTTTTCTGATTTTGCATTTCTAATGAAAGGATGTTTTTGGATTTAACTACCAAGATTTTATTCGTGTTGATCACGCGGTAGTATTGCGTTCGGTCTAAAATACGAATACTGTAATTGGTGAAAACTATTGGCTCTGTTGATGGCGGCAACAGTAAATCAAAAACTTCAAACTGGCTAATATCTTTGCCTTGAGGGGCATCAATTAAATAACAGGCATGCGTAAGTGCATACTCGTAAAGCGGCAAGGAGTTTTCGGCTTTGAACTGCGCAATTTCTTCTTTGGAATAAGTTTTGCTAAGCTCGGTTTCAAGGGTTTGAGACCAACTAGAAAGGCTCAAAAACGCAAAAAATAGGGTATAAAATAGTTTCATATAATAGAATTCGGTTGAAGACGCAAAATCTCGTTGAAAAGTTGCATTAATTGTTTAAAGTTTTAAAACGAAGTCTAAGTTAATAAAACGTAGCTTTGTAGCACCAAAAGCACAATAAATTATCATGGAAAACAACGCATTGGCTGCAATCGCCTCCCAAGTAAGAAGAGATATCGTCAGAATGGTTTCGGCCGTCAATTCAGGTCATCCAGGGGGCTCACTGGGTTGTACAGATTTTCTTACCTATCTCTACTTTGAACAAATGCAGCACAACCCTGCTTTTGACATGGATGGTAAACATGAAGATCTATTTTTTCTTTCGAACGGTCATATTTCTCCGGTTTGGTATAGTGTTTTGGCAAGAGCAGGTTACTTTCCTGTAGCAGAGCTCGGCACTTTTAGAAAATTAGGCACACGCTTACAAGGGCACCCTTCAACAGATAAAAACTTACCAGGGGTTCGAATGGCTTCGGGTTCTTTGGGTCAAGGTTTGTCCGTTGGGGTTGGCGCTGCACAAATTAAAAAACTCAATCAGGACCCAACTTTAATTTATACTTTGCACGGTGACGGCGAACTTCAAGAAGGTCAAATTTGGGAAGCAGCCATGTATGCTGCAGCCAATAAAGTGGACAACATCATTGCCACCATTGACGCAAACGGCCGTCAAATCGACGGAGATGTCGATGAAGTACTGTCGCTCGGAGACCTTGCTCAAAAATGGCAGGCATTTGGCTGGGATGTCTTACACATGAATGGCCATGATTTTGACAGCATTCGTAGCACCATGCAACAAGCCAAGTCAATGACTGGAAAAGGTAAGCCGGTGGTCATTATCATGAAAACTGAAATGGGTCAAGGTGTAGATTACATGATGGGCTCGCACAAATGGCATGGCGTGGCACCTAATGCCGAGCAATTACAAGTGGCCCTTGACCAACTCGAAGAAACTTTAGGAGACTACTAGTGAAAGCGTTTGGGTGCTTCATATTACTGACTTGTTTTAGTTTCGGCTGGACCCAAACCACGACGCGCATTCTCTTCATTTTGGATGCGTCGAATTCCATGAACCTCGACTGGAATAACCAAACCCGTATGGCCGCCGCCAAAGAGGTCTTGTCTAAAAGTATCGAAAGCTTGCGCGGCGTCCCAGACCTCGAGCTCGCTTTGCGCGTTTACGGCCATCAGTCTAATGTAACCAATACGTATCAAGATTGCCAAGACACCAAACTTGAAGTGGCATTTGGGCCGGCAAATATCGACGCCATTAAAACGAAAATCAAAGGTTTGCAGGCAAAGGGGGCAACGCCAATTGCTCGTTCGCTAGAGGCTGCAGCTGCAGATTTTCCAGATACGCTTGCCCGAAATTTCATCATTCTGATCACCGATGGTCTTGAATCTTGCGATAATGATCCATGCCTCGTAGCCAGGAAGTTAAGAGATAAGGGTGTTAAGGTGACTCCGTTTGTAATCGGTCTAGGTATGGACCTCAGTTACCTCGACAAATTTGAATGTATTGGAAGCTACACCGATGCTGAAAGCAAAGCTGCGTTTGAAAATGTCTTGTCCAATATTTTATCTAAAGCGCTACTCAACACGACTGTTCAAATCAATCTGAATACCGTAGATGGCAAGCCATTAGAAACCGATGTCAGTATGTTTCTATACGAGGCTGGCACCACTGATTTGAAATATACTTTCGTTCATACCTTGAATCGCAAAAATTTGCCAGATACCCTCGTTCTCGATCCCTCAATCAAATACGATTTACGAGTCGCAACGCTTCCGGCAATAGCCAAAAACAACATCGCTATTGCGCCCCACACCCACAATACCATTCAAGTACCTGCAGGGCAAGGCCAACTCAAAATTACCTCAGTGAAAAGCCCAGAAAGCAGCCGCATAGAAACCAGAATCGTACAAAATACTGGATCGACTACTTTACACGTTCAACAACTTGGCGAAATCCAAAAGTATTTGGTGGGCTCGTATCAGCTAGAGATTCTTACCGTACCGCGTATCTACAAAGACATTAAAATCGAACAATCCAAGCTCACAAGCATTGATATTCCGGCTGCTGGCCAATTGGTTTATCTAGCGCCAAAAGGCCTCGTAGGCCAAGTTTTCTATGAGCGCAATCCCGGTCAATGGGAGTGGGTTCTCGATTTGCCTTACAACCAAAACAAAGGCACCATTCAATTACAACCTGGTGCTTACAAGGTCATTTACCGTGAAAAAGACCAGCGGTCCAGCACCTATACAAAAGAAAAAAAGTTCAATATTACCTCTCTAAAAGTTACTAATTTAAGTTTATAAAAATGGAATTTGAAGTACTCGGAAACAAAGACACACGTTCAGGATTCGGTGAAGGCTTAGCCGTTCTCGGCGAGCAAAATCCAAATGTAGTTGCCCTCTGTGCAGATTTAACAGGATCGCTCAAAATGGATGCCTTTCAGAAAGCCCACCCTGATCGTTTTTTTCAAACGGGTATTGCCGAAGCCAACATGATCGGATTAGCTGCCGGCATGACCATTGGCGGGAAAATCCCATTCACAGGTACTTTTGCCAACTTTTCTACCGGACGCGTCTATGACCAAATCCGACAGTCTGTAGCTTACTCTAAGAAAAACGTCAAGATTTGTGCTTCGCATGCTGGCCTTACGCTCGGAGAAGACGGCGCCACACACCAAGTGTTGGAAGACATCGGCATGATGCGCATGTTGCCTAACATGACCGTTATTGTTCCGGCAGATTTCAATCAAACCAAGCAAGCTACAATTGCTATTGCTGCCCACGAAGGTCCTGTTTACTTGCGTTTTGGACGCCCCGTGATGCCTATTTTTGTTAAGCCGGATGCAGAATTCGTTATCGGCAAAGCAGATGTTTTGGCTGAGGGTGTTGATGTCACCATCATTGCTTGTGGCCATATGGTGTGGAAATCTATTGAGGCAATTAAAGAATTGCGCGAAATCGGCATTTCTGCAGAATTGATCAACATGCACACCATTAAACCGCTAGATCAAGCTGCAATTCTCAAATCTGTTGCCAAAACGGGCTGTGTAGTTACTGCCGAAGAACACATGATGAACGGTGGTTTAGGTGAGGCCGTTTCTCAGGTCTTGAGCAGAAACAACCCTGTACCACAAGAATATGTGGCAGTTAACGACACTTTCGGTGAATCCGGAACGCCAATGGAACTCATGACTAAATACCACATCGATACGCCAGACGTTGTTGCAGCTGTAAAAAGAGTAATCGCAAGAAAGCCTGTGATTATCTAAGTCTACAGGTTTAAAGCCTCTTCAATACGCTGAACAGGCCTATGGCAAACGCCATATTCACAAACGGATATTGCGTTGTCTTCGTATAATTTGGAGAACGGTAGCTCTTTGTGGTAAGAAATCAGGGCATTGCTGTTTGCGGTTGCTTTGTATACACTTACCGGTTTGCTTTCATTAAGTACGTGCCATTGTTTGGCGGGTGCCAATTCTTTTAAAAGCAACAAGCCCCAATTTGAATAACCAGAGCCGTAGGTTTCCATGCCGTCGTACAAATTCTGTAGCATTTGCTTGGAACTATCAAGCCATTCTTGCTTCTGAAAATATGTACCCATTGTCAAAAATGCATGGGCCATTACGGAGTTACTCGACGGAATGACATTGTCGTGCAATTCCATATTTCTACTAATAAGAGCGGTACTGGCAGGCGTAAAATAGCACATTTTACTTTCCGGATGTTGAAAATCGATTGCTACTTTTTCGGTTAATTTGTAAGCAAAATCTAGCAAGCTGAGGTTACCCGTACATTGGTATGCCATACTTAATGCATCAATCGAATGCGCGTAATCCTCTAAAAAACCTTCAATATGCTTTTGCCCATTGGTATTGACCCTAAACAAGATTTTACCATCCCACTGTACATTTTCTATCCATTGTAGAATTTTTAAGGCGCGCCACAAAAAAGCCTCTTCGTCAAAAACGCGATACGCTTCTAGGAGACCTTTGGCGGCCATTGCATTCCAGCTGACTAAAACTTTGTGATCCAAACCCGGACGCACTCTTTGGGCGCGCGCACTGAGTAACACCTCATTCATCTTGGTTTTGAATGTCAGCCAACTGGCTAAGTCTAGTCCTTCTTTTTGAGCAAATGCAATATCAGTTTCTTTGCGAAGCGGAATGTATTTATCGTCTTCCCAATAGCCCACTTGATTGATGTTCAAATAACGCTTCACCAGTTGGGCGTCTTTCCCAAAAAGCGCATCAATTTCTTGCGGCTGCCAACAGTAAAATTTCCCCTCTTCGCCCTCGCTATCTGCATCCAGGGCACTGTAATAAGCACCCATTTCAGAAAGGAGTTCACGCTCCAAAAATTCAAATGTTTGAAAGATGAGGTCTTTATAATGAGGGGCCTTAAAATTTTGATAAGCTTGGGCATAAAGCCCGATGAGTTGTGCGTTGTCGTAGAGCATTTTTTCAAAATGGGGCACTTTCCAAAGGACGTCTACGCTGTAACGAGTGAATCCACCACCAATTTGATCATAAATACCCCCAAATGCCATCTTGTCGAGGGTCAGTTGAACTTGTTTCTCAATTTTTACTTCGTCAAAATGCTGTGCATAGCGCAGTAAAAAAAGCCAATTATTTGGAAGCGGAAATTTGGGTGCTTTGTTGGTGCCTCCTTCAAATGTATCAAAGCTTCTGGCCCAGCGCACGACCATTTCATGCAGTTTTTCAGTACTAAATGTTGAATGAATTTGTGGTTGGTCAATTAGTTCGGCTTGCTGGATTCCTTCATGGAGTTGTCTTGCGTAATCGATAGCCTTTGCCCGATCATGCTTATAGGTATGAACAAGCGATTTTAAGACGTGCATCCATTGTTCTTTCGGAAAATAGGTACCGCCATAAATGGGCCTGCCGTCAGGAAGCGTAAAGCAGTTCAAGGGCCAACCACCTCTTTGGGTCATGAGTTGAACAGCGCTCATGTATACCTGATCTACATCTGGTCTTTCTTCGCGGTCTACTTTTACATTGATGAAGTGCGCATTCATCAATTCGGCTACTTCTTGATCTTCAAAGCATTCGTGCTCCATGACATGGCACCAATGACAAGCTGAATAGCCCACGCTGATCAAAAGCAATTTGTCCTCAGCTTTTGCCTTTTCAAATATATCTTCAGACCACGCTACCCAATGAACTGGATTGTTAGCGTGTTGTAACAAATAAGGTGAGCTTTCGTTGCTGAGTTGGTTGGTCATATGCTTAATATTTGCCTAAAGATGAACTATATTTGCCCAAGATATTGATTCGTGCAACAAATACGCCCATACAAAGTTCTTCTTTTTTTAATATTGGTTTTGTCACTTTTGTGCATTCCGAGTATTTTGTTACCTAAAAATGGGGTGCAATGGCTCGGAATCCATTGGCGTTTTCTACCGATAGAAAGGGTATGGGTGGCCAAAAAACAAGTCAAGAAAAATATTGAGAAAATTGTTTCGGCCGTTGACACCTCAGATATCAACGCTGGTCCCAAACATATGGGTACTAGTTCAGGGCAAACAGGTTTGCCAGAGGGTGGTGCTTTGGCTGCCGCAAGCTCCAATCCTTTGTTCCTGAGCCAAAGTGCAGAAGCGCGCATGGCGCGGTTTTTTGAGGCGCTACAGAATGCTGCAACGGGTAAAAAGATCAGCATCTTTCATTACGGAGATTCTCAAATTGAAGGCGACCGCATGACAGGATACATTAGGCAGCGCATTCAGCAACAATTTGGCGGAATTGGACCAGGTCTCATTCCGGCGTATAATGTTTACGTCACGCAGAGTTTCAAGCAAAGTGTTTCGCCAAATTTCAAGCGCTATACTGCCTTTTGGCCACCTAAAATGAGTTCGCGTCGCTATGGCGCAATGCTCTCTGCTGCTACTTTTACCGATGGCAATTCAGAATTACAAACGCCAACAGAAGCCTGGATTGAAATTGCGCCATCAGCAGCAGCCTTTGCGAGGGCTCGTTCTTACAGTCAGGTCAAGTGCTATTATAACAGTTGTTACAAACCTTGTAGCGTCAAAGTTTATCAAAACGACAAGCTCATTCACGAAGATTCACTCATTGCCGATGGCGCTCCACATGTTTTGCCACTCAGCTTTGAGCAGACTCCTGGAAAGTTGCGCTATGTGTTTTCCTCGACAAAAAGTCCGGTATTTACCGGGTTTAGTTTGGAAGGAGATGTTGGCGTTCAGGTAAATAACGTTGCCATGCGCGGCTCATCCGGTCACGACCTCAGCTCTTCAGATGCCAACTTATTTGCGCAAATGCATAGAGAAGCCAATACTAAATTATTTATTTTACAATTTGGTGGTAATTCAGTGCATTCTTTCCGTGACAGCAGTAGTGTGCGCTATTACGTGGCTTCCCTTAAAAACCGCATCAATTACATACAGAAATTAGTTCCAGACGCAGCCATAGTTTTAATCGGCCCAAGTGATATGTCGAGGTTAAACGACGGAGTTTTTGAGACCTATCCACTTTTGCCTTACACTGTAGAACGCATGCAAAAAATGTGCGCCGATAACGGCGTCGCTTTCTGGAATTTATATGCGGCAATGGGCGGTTTAAATTCAATGCCAGCCTGGGTCTCACAAGGATTAGCAGGAAAAGATTACGTCCACTTTACACCGCGCGGTGCCAGCATTGCTTCACAGTACTTTTTTGAAGCATTTGGAGCCGCTTATACAAACTGGCTGAGTAAAAAAGGAGGTCAAGAATGAGAATTCTTGTCATTGGTTTTGTCTTCACATTTTCTATATTGACATTTGGCCAATCTCAGCTCACCAATCATGCTGATACATTGAGTGAGACGGAGTTGCAAATAGCGGCTCAATATCCATTTATTGCAATAGAGTGTAATCAGTTCCAGTTTTTTGGCCAAGAGAGTCCTAATTGGGTATACTTTCAGAATGCGCTTTCTCAAATGGTAGCAACCAAAACGGGCAAGCTCAATTTTTACCACATTGGTGGCTCCCACTTGCAGGCAGACATCTACACCCATGATTTCAGAACGTTCTTACAAACCAACTGGCCAGGGTTAAGCGGCGAACGCGGTTTGGTTTTTCCTTTTAATTTGGCCCATACCAACAACCCTTCAAATTATAATTTTAGTTCCCCAAATATTTGGAAAGGATACCGCAGTGTCAATCAAAGACCAGAAGATTTAGACTACGGATTAAGTGGGGCTGCGATTACCTGTTCAGATTCTCTGGTGGTTATCAATTTCAAGCATTTACGCACGGCTGCCAAACCGCCATTTGACCGTTTGCGCATTTACCATAATACAGGCTCCTTTCCATACGACTTGAATTTCGGAGATCAAGAGTTGTTGGTTACTGCCGTGGAACATTATTCCAACTTAGGTTATACAGAGGTATCGTTTTCAGATCACCTCGACTCTTTGGATTTGCTTTTTGTTAAAAATAGTGTTGTGCCCTTTACGATGGAACTTTATGGTTTTGAGTTTCTCAATGATTTACCTGGGATAAGTTACACGGCAATTGGCATCAACGGAGCAAGTTTACCAACGTATTTGGCCAACACCAACTTCAGTAGAGATTTGCAATTGAGCCCGCCAGATTTATTTATTTTTTCGGTAGGCACCAATGACGCACATTGCACCTATGAAGCCTTCGACCCTCAACAATACAAGTCAAATCTTGAAAAGATGATTCTTCAGGTTTTACAAAGTAACCCCAATTGTGCGATTCTACTGACAGTCCCAAACGACGATTACTTCCAACGTAAATACCCGAATCGAAATACAGCAAGACAACGCGAAGTCATTTTTCAATTGGCAGCGCAATACCAAACAGCAGTTTGGGATTTTTATGGCATCATGGGCGAGCTCGGTTCTTCCAAAACATGGAAAAATGCGGGCCTTATGCAATCTGATTACGTCCACTTTACCGGCACGGGTTATCACCTTAAAGGCACTTTGCTCATAGAAGCCTTTAAAAAGAACTTGCCAAAATCAATTATGCAAAGCAAATGAACCGAATCAACGAACTTTTTTCCTGGCAACAACAAGAGAGTTTGGTCTTTAACCGCCTAGATTTCTGGCTGTTTTTCATCGCTGTAATGGCCCTATTTGTGCTTGTTCACAAACGCTTTCTATTGCGCAGTATTTTTCTGACTGGCGTAAGTTTGTTTTTTTACTACAAGACCTCAGGTAATTTTGTTTTGCTTTTAGCCACGATGCTTTTGATCAATTACCTGATTGGGTTGGGGGTACAAGAGAAAGCGGATTCGCGTGCAAACAAAGCATGGCTTATTATCGGTCTGGTTTTAAATTTACTCGGGCTATTCTACTTCAAGTACGCTTACTTTTTTACCGAAGCTTTCAATGCGCAATTCGGAACAGATTATAATGTGGTGAATCATTTTGCTGTTCTCGGTAACGATTGGTTTGGAAAAGGGAGCTTTGTCGATAAAATTCTGGTTCCGGTTGGTGTTTCCTTTTTCACTTTTCATAACATCTCCTATCTAGTGGATATCTCCCGTAAGGAGATCAAGGCCTCCACAAATTTCTTCGATTACGCATTTTATGTTACCTATTTTCCTCACCTAATTTTGGGTCCTATCGTAAGGGCTCGGGATTTCATCCCTCAAATTCATCAACCTTTTGAACTGAATAAACTCGCTTTTTCAGGAGCGCTTTGGATGATTGGAAAAGGCTTGCTTAAAAAATTGGTTTTTGCTGATTATATAGCTGTCCATTTCATAGATAAAGTACTAGATGCACCAGAAACCTATCCTGGTTTCGTTGGTGTGTTGGCAATGTTTGCTTATTCGCTACAGATTTATGCTGACTTTTCAGGCTATACGGATATGGCAATTGGCGTCTCACGGTTAATGGGTTTTACCTTACTTGAAAACTTTAATTCACCGTATAAGTCTGTTTCTGTTGCCGATTTTTGGAGACGCTGGCACAAATCTCTAGGGGCTTGGCTTCGCGATTATCTCTATATTCCACTTGGAGGGAATCAAAAAGGATCCATTGGTACCGCGATCATGACGGCTGTCATTCTTGGCTTTTTATATTTTATTACTGGCTGGGTAGAATTATGGTATATCTATGGCGGTTTACTTGGGCTTTATCTGATTTTATGGCAATCGTGGCCAGCATTCAAAACATTTGCCGTGCGCGACCTCAATTTGTTGATCACCATGATTGTCGGTGGTTTGTGGCATGGGGCTAGCCAAAATTTTGTCATTTGGGGCGCCATGAACGGTGCGGCTTTGGTGCTTTATAATTATTGGAAACGCATAAGTCCATACCAAAATAGCACCTCCTGGCTCATTCGCGGATGGCGTATTTTTTTCACTTTGTCATTTATTACGTTCACGCGTATTTGGTTTCGACTATCGGAGCCAGACCAGCCGCTGGAATACCTCAATCACGTTGCCCAGCACTTTGATTGGTCTATACAAGTTTGGTGGAAAGTTTGGAATAATTTCCAAGCCGTATTCTACTTGATCCTACTGGGATATCTCACACATTGGCTGCCACAAAATTGGAAAGATAAAACCGTGTTATTTTTCTCTAAATGGCCCATGCCACTTCAGGCACTCACCTTTGCTTTTTGTGTTTTTATCATGTATCAGGCCGTTTCCGATACTTTCAAAGCGTTTGTTTATTTTCAATTTTAAATGCGCCGCAGCGTATTAAAGGAGAAAGTAGCCCAAAAATAGGAGATCTATACCCACGCAAGTTATTGCACTACTTACAATCCATTTCATTGGCGCAACAGCGAGTAGCAAGCTCAAAGTGAGCATGGTTGGGATGACAATGACTATCATTGCAGGTGTGGAGCCAATGGCGCCCAGGCCAATCGTCAAGCCACCTAAACATCCGACAATTAATAAAACAATAGAAATCCAACCAAATCTGTTGCTTTCCATTTCTTCAATCATTTTTGCATACATAGGAATCATTTTGTACAAATTTCGATGGTCTTATGGCACATTAAAATGAGCAAGATTTGTTCAAATCCTGATATTTGTCAGTGTTGTCATCGAAATACTTGCACAAATACTTGACATAGGGGGTCTTGATGTTGTATCTTTGCGCTCCCTTTCTAAACGAGGGCTTAAAGTTCGTCCTATGAGTAAAATGAAATTGTCAGATTTTGACTTCCACCTTCCTGAAGAATTAATTGCAAATTATCCTGAAGAAAACCGCGACGAATGCCGTCTTATGGTTGTGCACCGTTCAACCGGTCTCATAGAACATAAAATGTTCCGCGATGTCTTGGACTATTTCGAAGAGGGCGATGTCATGATCCGCAACAACACGCGTGTTTTTCCTGCGCGCATGTACGGTAACAAAGAGAAAACTGGTGCAAAAATCGAGGTTTTTTTACTTCGTGAACTCAACAGAGAAAGTCTACTCTGGGATGTTCTTGTCGATCCAGCGCGCAAGATACGTATTGGCAACAAACTTTATTTTGGAGAAGATGATTCTCTAGTTGCAGAAGTTATTGACAACACCACCTCTCGCGGCCGAACGCTGCGCTTTCTTTTTGACGGCCCTTATGAAGAATTCAAAGCAAAAATCACTGAGCTAGGCGAAACACCTCTTCCAAAATACATCAAAAGAGAAGTAGAACCTGAAGACGAAGAGCGTTATCAAACTGTTTTTGCAAGTGTAGAAGGCGCCGTTGCAGCACCTACTGCTGGGTTGCACTTCTCAAAACAATTGCTAAAGCGTTTAGAGTTAAAAGGAATTAATTTTGCCGAACTAACGCTTCACGTTGGCCTTGGTACTTTCCGTTCGGTGGAGGTTGAAGACCTCACTAAACACAAAATGGATTCAGAACAAGTCATTATTCCAGAAGCGGCAGCAAATATGGTCAACGAGGCCAAACGCCAGAAGCGCAAAGTTTGTGCAATTGGCACCACGTCAATGCGTTCCATTGAGTCTTCGGTGTCTACAGAAGGCTTACTAAAGCCTTACGACGGCTGGACGAACAAATTTATTTTTCCGCCATACGAATTCAGTATTGCAGATTGTCTGATCACTAATTTCCACACACCGCTCTCTACGTTACTCATGATGATTTCAGCTTTTATGGGTCATGAACTCATGCACAAGGCATACGAAGAAGCAGTTAAAGAAAAATACAGATTCTATTCTTACGGTGACGCCATGCTCATTCTCTAATGCAGCTGCACAAAGAACTCGACTCTTTTCCAATTGACCAACCAACGGTGGTCACAATCGGTACTTTTGATGGCTTACATTTAGGCCATCAAAAGATTCTTTCTTCTGTTTGTCAAGCAGCCAAAGAACTTGGCTTTGCATCGGTATTACTTACCTTTCATCCACATCCGCGCAAAGTACTTTTTCCATCAGAACCCTTAGGACTCATCCAAACCCAAGAAGAGAAATTGGCGCGTTTAGAAGCGCTGGGTTTAGATCACGTTGTTGTCATTGAATTCAACGAACAATTTGCCCAGCAATCGGCAGCTGCATTTGTTGAAAATATCCTCATTAAGGGCTTGAATGCACAAAAGGTAATCATTGGCTATGACCACCAATTCGGCCATGACCGACAAGGTAATTTAGCATTCTTACGCACCTACGAAGCCCAAGGATTCTTCACGGTTACAGAAATTCCTGTCGAGCAAATAGATGCTGTGTATATCAGCTCGTCAAAAATCAGAAAAGCAATTGCTGCGGGTCAGATCCAGCAAGCCAACAATTACCTCGGACAACCTTATCAAGTTTCTGGTTTTGTATCGAG
>CAZINO010000028.1:23107-24501 GCA_964540625.1 uncultured Lishizhenia sp.
TGAATTTTAAATTGTTGCAAATTGCCGTTCTGAGTCTGAATTTGAACAATGTAAATACCTCTGGATAGTTTACTCATCGAAATTCCGGAGTCTTTCTCTTGGAGACGCACGGACATAAATAATTGACCAAGCGAGTTGAAAATTTCAACAGAACTGATCACTTCCTCTCCTTTAATCTCAAGAAAATCTTCGCATGGGTTCGGTGAAATGGTAAATGGATGTACATTATTTACAGCAACGCCTGTTTGACTTTCGTCAAAAAAGAGCACGTTGTCAATGAAAACAACTCCGGTTCCGACAGGCTCTCCTGATAAAATGAGTTGCGAGAAGTGACTAAGGCTATTGAGGTTACTGAATTGCGAAAGTGGAATCTCTAGCGTATTCCAAGTCTGAGCAATGGGTTGAAAACTCAGTTCGCTCTCGCTGTCGTCGCCACCTGCATATTGTCCGTTGTTGCCAAAATCGACCAATTTGACTTTAAACGGATCCATATTGGCCGTCCAATAATCGAGTCGTAGATGCGTCATGCCACTGAGGTCAAGCTGATTGGCTCCTAAGGTTTCAATGCCTGTAAAATTCATCGCTGAATAGCGCTTGGTATCGTTTCCTTGAATTTGCAAGTCTGTAAGTTGTGCGCTTGACCACGGTGCTTGCCAAGTATCTACGGTAACATTTACATAAGGATTGCTGAATAGCGAAATCACACTAGCCGCCGGATAAGTTGGCGTCGGTGCTGGCCCCATAGGTTCGGCATTCTGACTGCCATCTTGGTTAGAGAATTTGATGTTATCGATATAACACGTGTTGTTGTCTGAACGCTGTCCGAAATCCGGGAAAATAATAATCTGATCAATGCCAATTGATGTGGGTGCGCTCAGGACAGGCGTAAAGTCAAATGTGAGTTCTTCCCATTGGTTTACGACGGTATTACTGACCAAAATTTGACCACTTGAGGCACCTGATGGCGTTGCAAATTTGAGCCCAACCGGACTGATTACCGTTTTGTAAACCATCATTTTGATTTGGCAATTGGCTGCGGTCAGGTTAAAAATCCCAATTCCCTGCCCATGAACAGATTCAAATCCAGCCCAAGGCGCACCACTAACAAGGGCGGTAAACTTGCATACCTGACTAGAGAGGTTGATACCGCTTGGATTGGGATTGGCTACAATTTCTAAAGGGTCGTTTGGTCCGTTTTCAAAAGTAGTCCAGGCCCAATTTGCACCATAGCCATTGGGCTGAAAATCGATAGGTCCGGCTTGTGCAAAAACAAGGGAGGTCAATAATACAAATAGAGGGGTAGCCAGTTTACGCATGGTATAGATGAGGTTTAGATATTGTTAAATGTACAATAATTAATCAACTCTGAACGATTTATTTTTTTCTACCTTCGT
>CAZINO010000029.1:0-6733 GCA_964540625.1 uncultured Lishizhenia sp.
TTATATTTATTTAGTTATTCCCATTTCTTCGAGTACCTCATCCGAGATGTCGAATTCTTTTTCTGCATAGAGCAAGTTACTTTGATTGGCTTTATCAAAAACGAAAGCATAACCCTCTCGTTTAGCTACCTTTTTCATGGCCGTAAAAACACGGTCTTGAATGGGTTTGACAAGTTCTTGGCGCTTTTGAAAGTAGTCGCCATTCGCCCCAAAGTGCTGTGTTTGGAGATCAATGGCTTCTTGTTCTAGTTTTTCTATTTCTAATTTTCTTTTTTCTCGTTCCTCTTTTGGAAGGAGGACCTCTTCTCTGTCGTAGTTGCTTTTGAGGTCTTTGATTGTGGCGTAGCGCTCTTCGATTTCTTTGGTCCAGCGCTCGGCCATTTTGTCTAGGCGTTCTTTGGCTTCTGTGTATTCTGGAACATTTTCTAAAATATAGTCAGAATCTATAAACGCGTAGGTCTGAGCACTGACAAATCGCATGCCAAAAACCAAAACAAGTAAAAGAAGGTATTTCATGTGTTTCATTTGCGTGCTAAGAACGACGAAGTTACCAATTTATTGTCAAAGCTACAATTCTCCTAGGTTCATGCCGATCGTGAACGTGAGTTTTGGATAGTACCCTTTTGCTTTGATATCTAAATCAGAGCCTTTGCCGTGGCCAGAAGACCAGCTGTCGAGTTGATCAAAACCAAAGCCGTAGTCCAGACCCAACATACCAAACATTGGCAAGAAAACACGAATTCCCACACCAGCAGTTCGCTTGACATTAAACGGATTGAATTTATCAAAACTCGGATAGGTGTTGCCGGCTTCCAAGAAAGAAAGCGCATAAAACGTTGCTTGCGGATTGAGCGAGATAGGGTAGCGCAATTCAAGCGTGTATTTTGCAACTATCGGGTCTCCGCCAGATGACGAAACGCTTTGGTCTTCGTAGCCGCGAAGTGCAATAATTTCTCGGCCCCCTATTTGATTGGCCCCCATGCCGGTAAGTCCGCTACCACCCATAATGAAACGATCAAAAGGAGATATGCCCTTGGCTTTGTTGTAAGCACCCATGTAGCCAAATCCAAAACGCGACATCAAAACGAGTTTTTTATCGGCACTAAGCGGTGTGTACCATTCCCCAGTGAATTTAAGTTTAAAATATTCCAAGTATTTATAGCGCTCTTGCTGCGTCATGCTTGAATAATCTTTGTCCTTTTCAAAAAGTGAATACGGCGCTGTTGCCTTGGCAGAAAAAGTAAAGTTAGATCCATTTTGAGGATAAATTGGCGCGCTCACAGAACTGCGCTGCAAGGTGTATTTTAAAGAGATATCGTTGGCATAACCGTTTTGAAACAACGGAAAAAAAGAATATTTCTGTACATCGTAATACATATACGAGAGCTCGTAATTGGCTACAAAGTAATCATCTGGCCATTTTTTACGGCGTCCCATTGCAACACCTGCGCCAGAAATAGAAATGCCGTTGTAATTGGCATTAGAGCGCAGCAAACCATTTGTAGAAATAGAAGAATTGGTGATATAGAAAGTCAAGGAGTTTGGTTTTTTACCCCCTAACCATGGCTCAGTAAATGAGAAATTATACCCTTGATAAAAGCGACCTGTAGACTGAGCACGAATTGTAAGGCGCTGGCCATCGCCACCAGGAAGAGGGCTCCAGGCATCTTTTTTGAAAAAATTCTTTGTAGAAAAATTGTTAAATGACAATCCAAGCGTTCCAATTACCCGACCCGAAGTGTTGGGTCCGGCACCACCATAACCACCTGAAAGTTCAATTTGATCACTTGACTTTTCTACGACAACATATTCAATGTCTACCGTTCCGTTTGCAGGATTGGGCTGTGGGTTCACTTGAAAACCTTGCTCGTCAAAAAAGCCAAGCTGTGCAAGCTCGCGCTGCGTACGCATGATGTCTGCCTTATTGAATAAATCTCCCGGCTTGGTGCGTATCTCGCGCAAAATAACATGGTCATTGGTTTTGGTATTGCCTCGAACGGTAACGGTGCCTATATGCGCTTCTTTGCCCTCAATAATACGGATTTGGTGATTGATTTTATTGCCCGCAACACCTGTTTCTACTGGTTGAATTTGAAAAAACAAGTAACCGCGATCCATGTATAAAGAAGAGATATCACGGCCATCGCCATTTCCATACAAACGCTGATTAAACAAATCTTTGTTGTATAAATCACCTGGCTTGATGCCCAAAACGGTATCCAAGAAACTCGATCTGTATTTTGAGTTGCCAATCCATTCGATGTCGCCAAAATAGTACTTTTCGCCTTCGCTAATTTCTATGCGGATTTTCATGTTCTTTTGATCGAGCATGTAGACGGTGTCTTTGATAATTGAAGCGTCGCGGAGGCCCTCAGCATTAAATTTAGCCATCAGCGCTTTTTTATCTGTGGCGTAACTACTCTCTGTGTATTTAGAGCGCTTAAAAATACGTTGTGGGCCTTTTTGTTTGGTGTCTTTCATGGCCATTCGAAGCTTCCAAATAGGCACAGAAGTAACACCTACAAATTCGATTTCTTTGATGCCTATTTTGATCCCTTTATCAATTTGAATAACAAAAATTTCAGAGTTATTGATGAGGGTGTCTTGTTGGCGATTGATATTGACCTTTGCATAATAAAATCCTTTGTCGCGGTAATAGCCCCTGATTTTGCTTTTCGTTTCAAAAACCAAATTTTCGGTTATGGTTTTTCCGGCATACAAACTGATTTCTTCCCGAAGTTTATCAGCCTCTCGTTTATTGATGCCCTCAAATCTAAATTTGGAAAGTTTAGGTCTTGGACTCAATTCAATTACCATATATACCACACCAGAAATCTCTTTTTCAGCATAAATGGCCACATCCGAAAAAAGACCTTCTGCCCAAAGATTTTGAATGGCTTTGTTGATTTGCTGGCTTGGCAGTGTGATTTTTTGACCCGTGCGCAAACCTGCAATGAGTTTAATGGCTTGATGATCATAGTTGTCGGCACCAATAACGCGAATAGGTCCGATTTCAAAGGTTTGCGGGTTGGCATAATCAAATGTGAGCGCACCAAGGCTACTTGGTGTCTGAGACCAAATTAAACTTGTTGCGCCAAGAAATAATGCCAAAATTAATTTATTCATTTAGTTGTTTGAATTTGTTCTGAAACCATGCCAAACCTTCTTTCGCGCTTCTGGTAATTCGCAATTGCATCTATAAGTGCATCGCGTCTGAAGTCTGGCCAATGGGTGTCTGTAAATAGCAACTCTGTATAAGACAATTGCCAAAGCAAAAAGTTACTAATGCGGCATTCACCGCTGGTTCTAATTAGTAATTCGGGATCAGGGATATCTTTTGTGTTTAATAAACTAGAGAATGTTGTTTCTGTCAATTCTTCGGCTGACACAGCACCACTTTGAAGTAAATCGTGGGCTTTGAGTGCCGCTTGCAGAATTTCTTGGCGTGCAGAGTAATTGAGTGCAAGCACAAGAGTTAGTGACCGGTTGTCTTTTGTTCGTTGCATGGCATCTTGCAGAGACTGATAACAGTTTCCAGGTAATCCTTTGATATCGCCAATGGTTAATAAACGAACGCCATTCTGATGCATTTCATCGACTTCATTTGAAATAGCTTCTACCAACAAATTCATTAAGCCTTCTACCTCTTCACTTGGACGCGCCCAATTTTCAGTGGAAAACGCATACATAGTGAGGTAGGCAATGCCTAGTTCGCGCGCAGTTTTAATGATTTCCTTGACAGATTCAACACCAGCCGCATGGCCAAATAAACGGTGCTGCCCTTTGCTTTTAGCCCAGCGGCCGTTGCCATCCATGATAAAGGCAACATGGCGCGGGATGTTTTGAAGATCTAATTTTGAAGTGGTAGTCATTTAGTTAAACGAAAATACGCAATCTTTTGCGGAAAACTTCATAAAAAAAGGGAGTGGTTGACCCAATCCCTTTTTGTGTACTTGTTTCGTATTGTTTACTCAGCTAAAACGATGAGTTTTTGGTTGTTGAGTTCAGCAACTCCCCCTTTGATTTGAACGCTAACTGCAGTTCCTGAAACCTGTAGGAATTCAGTGGCTTCAACAGTATTGGCTGCTTCGAATCGCAACTCGCCGCTTCTCAAAGAAGAAATGATTGGTGCGTGGTGATTCAAAACTTGAAACACACCATCGAGACCAGGCAAACTTACGCTGTTCACTTCACCTTTGAATAGGCTTTTTTCTGGAGTGATGATTTCTAATAACATAATTAGGCTTCAGCTAACATTTTTTCACCAGCGGCAATAACGTCCTCGATTCCTCCTTTGAGGTTGAAGGCTGCTTCTGGATATTGATCGTATTTACCGTCGAGGATATCGTTGAATGCCTTGATGGTATCTTGGATATCAACTAATACACCTGGAATTCCGGTAAACTGCTCAGCAACATGGAATGGCTGAGATAAGAAACGCTGAACGCGGCGTGCGCGGTGAACAACCATTTTATCTTCTTCTGAAAGCTCGTCCATACCGAGAATGGCAATAATATCTTGCAATTCTTTGTAGCGCTGCAAGGTTACTTTCACGCGTTGCGCACAAGCATAATGCTCTTCGCCAACGATTTCTGGTGTAAGAATACGAGAAGTAGAGTCTAGTGGATCTACAGCTGGATAGATACCAAGCTCGGCAATTTTACGAGACAATACCGTTGTGGCATCAAGGTGAGCAAATGTGTTTGCCGGCGCCGGGTCGGTAAGGTCATCGGCAGGTACGTAAACCGCTTGAACCGATGTAATTGAACCATTTTTAGTTGAGGTAATGCGCTCTTGCATGGCACCCATTTCGGTAGCCAATGTAGGCTGATAACCTACAGCAGAAGGCATACGTCCAAGTAGTGCAGACACCTCAGAACCTGCTTGTGTAAAGCGGAAGATGTTATCAACGAAGAAAAGGATGTCTTTTCCTTGTCCTTCACCATCGCCATCGCGGAAGTACTCAGCAATAGTAAGGCCTGAAAGCGCAACACGAGCACGGGCTCCTGGAGGCTCATTCATTTGTCCGAATACGAAGGTCGCTTTGGATTCTTTCATTTCGTTGAGGTCAACTTTGGAAAGATCCCATCCTCCTTCTTCCATTGAGTGCATGAAGTCCGCGCCATATTTAATAATGCCTGACTCAAGCATTTCGCGAAGCAAGTCGTTCCCTTCACGGGTACGCTCACCCACACCTGCAAATACAGAAAGACCTCCGTGGCCTTTTGCAATGTTGTTGATCAATTCTTGGATAAGTACTGTTTTTCCTACACCCGCACCTCCAAAAAGACCAATTTTACCACCTTTCGCGTAGGGCTCAATAAGGTCAATTACTTTGATACCGGTAAAAAGGATTTCAGTTGCTGTAGACAACTGGTCGAATTTTGGTGCCTCGCGGTGGATAGGCAAACCTTCTGCGTTATCCATCGTGTTGATGCCGTCAATTGCTTCACCAACAACATTAAACAAACGGCCTTTGATGCGCTCGCCTGTTGGAACTTTAATTGGAATACCTGTTGCAATTACTTCCATTCCGCGGGTAAAACCGTCGGTAGAATCCATAGAAATCGCACGAATTGCATTTTCACCAACGTGTGCCTGAACCTCCAAAACAACGCGCGATCCGTCTGTTTTGTATACTTCCAATGCATCATAGATGTTGGGTAGCGCTGTGCCGCGCTCAAATCGGACGTCTACAACTGGACCGATTACTTGAGAGATTTTTCCTTTGATTGATGACATCATTTGTCTTTTAAATTCGGGCGCAAATATACGAGATTTTATTTGAATAGCCCTGCAAAACCAAAATTATTTTGCTTCTGCCCACCTATTGCTTGGGGAGCAAAAAGCGCACAGGAAAATAGGTAAATAGAAAACCTAAAATACTGGAGGCTAGAAATATGCTTAAAAAGTCACTCGCTTTGTAAACAATTGGAAATGGCACATTGGCACCAGGCACTATCAGCCAACCAAAAGTTTGCTGTGTCCAACACAGAAACAAACCCAAAAACAGGCCCAACAAGACCCCGAGAAAAACCAACAACTGGCCCTCAAAAAAGAACACTAAAAACCGAGACGACGCACCCATGCCCATGGCTTTTAAAATCTCGAGATTGCCTTGTTTCTCGTGAATTAGCATGGTCAGGGCAGCTATTAAATTAAACGAAGCCAATACAAAAACGAACAGCAAAATGATAAAAACCACCAAGCGCTCAGACTGACTGGTTTTGTAAATCAACTCATTCTTTTGAAATTGCGTTTGTACTTTAAAGTGTTTGCCAACCACCTTTTGTACATCTGCTTGCACCTTGGAAAGATTCGCATTAGTTGAAACATAAATGTTAACCCTGGTGAGGGCGCCTTGTTGGTCAAAAAGATCTGTAACTGCATCGAAATTGCATAATAGCGCCGTTCCGTTGAGTTCTTGATTGTAGTTGAGCGCGCCCGCAACAAAAAATTGCTTGGTTTGAAAAGGATTGCTGCCGAGCCGCATGCGCAACTTTTGTTTTGGCGCATAAATAAGCACATCGTTTTGGTCTGAGTCAAGGCCTAATTTTAGTTTGGAAAAAAGATCTGCTCCTAAAAAAACCGAAGTTGGCTGTGAAAAAGCGCCTGAACCAACACCATTAATCAAATGCTTGGCAACATTTGCTTCCCTAAAAAACACAGGGTCCACAGCGTGTAAGGTAGCATTGACCCAGCGCTGTTTTTTGCGCACCACCACCAATTCTTC
>CAZINO010000029.1:6833-10367 GCA_964540625.1 uncultured Lishizhenia sp.
GACCGATTAAAAAGGTATCGTTTCGCTATGTAAAACGCGGATTTAATCGTTTATTTCTTAAGGAGTTCGTCTATTTTATGCGCGTAATCAAGAGAATCGTCTATGTGAAAAACCAAATCTGGGATTTTTCGCAGATTTTTAAGGCGTTTGCCGACTTCTAAGCGAATTTTTCCGCGATTTGCCTGGATGTTTTCCAAAACAACTTGTTTATCAGGGCCGGCAAAGATGCTCAAATAAATTCGGGCTAAACTCAAATCAGAAGTGATGCGAACTACAGTTACAGAAACCATTGAACCGAGACAAATGTCGCTAGCTTGTCTTTGGAAAAAAGTAGCCAATTCAGCCTGAATAACAGCCTCTATTTTTTGTTGACGAATAGAACTCATGTTGCAAAGGTAAGAATACTTGAGGTGCAAGCCCTCTTGTCAACAAAAATGTATCTTTGTATCAATGTCTTATTACAAAGAAATATATCAATACACTTTTAAATACAAAGGGCTTGCTTGGGCAACAATCCTTTTTAATTTATTGTTTGTCATCTTTAATTTATTGTCTCTCGTTCTTTTTGTGCCCATTTTGCAACTCATATTTAAGCGGCCCGAAGATTTACCTGTAGTTCAAAAACCACATTGGCAAAATGGTTTATCCGGAGTAGTTGATTTTGTGCAAGACACTTATAACTATCAAATGTCGATTTTAGTCAAATCGGACCCCAAGGCTGCGCTGTTATTTGTTTGTGTAAGCGTATTTCTCGCTTTCTTACTGAAAAACATATTTCGCTACGGTGCGGTTTGGACGCAATCGCAATTACGCATGACGGTTGTGCGCGATATCCGTTCGGCGCTTTTTGAAAAATCTTTGCGCCTGCCTTTAGCTTACCACAGCAATGAGAAAAAAGGCGATCTCATGGCCAGAATGAACAGCGATGTCAACGAAATTGAGGTGGCTGTCGTCAGTCTTTTAGAATTGGTTTTTAGGGAGCCCCTTGCTATTCTTATCAACTTAGTAACATTAATTTACATGAGCCCTCAACTAACGCTGACGGCCTTGTTGTTGCTCCCGATTTCCGCTTTTGTGATTTCTCGAATTGGTAAAAGTCTAAAACGAACCGCAAAAAAAACCCAAGAACAACTCGGATTTTTATACGCCTCAATGGACGAAAATTTAGGGGGTGTGCGGGTCATCAAAGCCTTCAGCGCCATACCTTTTATTGCTGCACAATTTCGCGAACAAAACAGTCAACACCAAAAGTTAGCGACGCGGGTTTTTCGCAAGCGCGACCTTTCACCTCTAGTCAATGAAACTTTGGGCGCAACAGTGTTGTTGGCACTGGTCTTTTTTGGTGGCCGCCTCATTTTAAGTGGTGAAGGAATCGGCCTAACGGGAGAGGTATTCCTGACTTACATTATTGTTTTTTCACAATTCTTGAGGCCCATCCAAAGTGTTTCTAACAACATGGCTAACATGACCAAAGCACAAGCTTCACAGGACCGCATCAATAGTTTACTCAACGCGGTTGACCCTATTGTGGATATGCCCCAAAGTGAAGAAGTGAAAGCATTTAATAATACGATTGCCTTTCAAAACGTTTCATTTTCTTACGAAGATCAACCCGTGCTGCGTCAATTAAATTGGGAAATTAAAAAGGGGAGTTTGGTCGCTATTGTCGGAGAATCAGGCAGCGGCAAATCTACTTTAATGGATTTACTTCTTCGATTTTACGACGTGCGTTCTGGTGCCATTTTAATAGATGGAAAAGATATCCGCACACTAAAAGTTTCTGCACTACGTGATTTAATTGGTGTAGTCAGTCAAGAATCCTTTTTATTCAACTTAACTGTTGCAGAAAACATTGCTTTTGGACAAACAAATATTGATTTTGAAAAGATTGTTGCCGCTGCCAAAGTAGCAAACGCGCACGACTTTATCATGGGGTTAGAGAATGGTTACGAAACCATACTTGGGGAGCGTGGTAATAAATTATCCGGTGGTCAAAAACAACGCATTGCAATTGCCCGGGCTGTTTACAAAGACCCAGCTATTCTGATTTTAGACGAGGCCACATCTGCCCTTGACACCGCTTCTGAACACCTTGTACAACAAGCACTTGAAAAACTCATGGAGAATCGAACTTCTTTTGTAATCGCACACCGTCTTTCCACGGTGCGCAATGCAGATGAAATAATTGTCCTTTCCAATGGCGCCATTGTGGAAAAGGGTAAGCACAACGAATTACTGGCACAAAATAGCCATTACACCAAACTTTGCGCTCTGCAGGGTTTATCATAAATGAATTAAATGTCATTTTCAACATTTACTGCTTTTATTCCTTAACTTTGTTACCTAATCGTGCTAAATGACTTATTCACCCGTTCAGTTCTCAAAAGAACACAATTCCGAATTCTACAAAACACTCAAGTCCAGAGTAAACGCCTATTTCAAAGAAAACAACATCTCAAAGACCGCTAATGCTGCAATGGTGTTTAAAACCTTTGCATTGTTGGCGCTTTTTATGACGCCCTATGGTTTTCTGTTTTGGCAAGAACTTCCAACACTTGCTTATTACGGCTTGTGGTTTGTAATGGGTTTTGGCATGGCTGGTGTGGGTTTATCTGTTATGCATGATGCCAACCATGGTGCCTATTCTCGCAAAGAATGGGTAAACACCCTTGTTAGCAATGTCATGATTTTGTTAGGTGGAAGCGCCCGAAACTGGCGAATCCAACACAACGTCTTGCACCATACCTATACCAATGTTACCGACCACGACGAAGACATTGACCCGCCGGTGTTTATGTTGCGTTTTTCACCACACTCCGAATACCACTCAATCCACAAATTTCAATATCTATATGCTTGGTTTTTCTACGGAACAATGACCCTTTTTTGGTACCTAACAAAAGACTTCCAACAAGCTTTCCGTTACCATAAAAAAGGATTGGTAGAGGCGCAAGGCGTTACTATGGCCCAACACATGTTTAGGATCATTTTATTCAAGGTGATCTACACAGGTATTTTCTTATTCTTACCTATGTATTATGGCGGAGCTTCATGGTTGACTAATGTTCTCGGCTTTTTAATGATGCAATTCATTTGCGGTCTCATTCTTGCCATGATTTTCCAGCCGGCTCACGTTGTTCCTACTTCAACTTATCCTATGCCTAATGACTCTGGTGTTGTCGAAGCAGATTGGGCTGTAAATCAATTGTACAACACCGCTAATTTTGCACCAAAAGCCAAATTATTTTCATGGTATGTTGGGGGTTTAAATTACCAAGTGGAACACCATCTATTTCCATCTATTTGCCATATTCATTACAATAAAATTTCAAAAATTGTTGAACAAACGGCAAAGGAATACCAATTGCCTTATCACTCATACCAAACTTTTGTTCAGGCGCTTGCTGAGCACACCAAAATGCTCAAAAACTTAGGCCAACCAAATCCCATCATTGCCTAACAAATGAACATAGAAGAGATTTATCTCTTTTGTACTCAAAAACCAGGCGTGACCGAACACTTTCCGTTTGACCA
>CAZINO010000029.1:10467-12432 GCA_964540625.1 uncultured Lishizhenia sp.
GTCTACAACGGGCTTCCAAAGAAAATCCGCAATGAAAATCCGCTTAGATAAATATTTATGGGCTGTGCGCTTATCTAAAACGCGTTCACAAGCAACAGAATTGATCAATAAGGGTAAAGTGCTCATCAATGATTCACTTATTAAACCATCTCGTGAAATCAAAATTGGTGATATCATCACTATTTTAAAGCACAACGCGAAATTCAAATATCAAATTCTTGCGGGACTCGAAAAACGCGTTGGCGCACCACTTGTAAAAGATTTTATCTCAGATATTACTGACCCTGAAGAAATAGAGAAGTTAAAAGCTTATCAACAGGCGCAAAATAATTACCGTCAAACGGATGGGAAACCAACAAAAAAAGACCGTCGTGAACTCGATCGTTTTATGGATGATTGGTCGGAAAACTAAGCGTTTTCATCCGCTAAAATCTTATCGGCCAAAACGCTACTAAGATTCACGTAACTTTCTGTTGTCCAGCCACCTACATGTGGAGTAAGCACAACATTTTCTTGCTTAATTAGCGCTTGAAATGCGGGCGGCATTTCCCTATCAAAAAACGCCTCAAAACTCTTTTGCTCGTATTCCAAAACATCGAGACCAGCGCCTTTAATTCGACCAAGTTGTAACCCACGAATCAGCACCTCGGTTTCAACGATTTTTCCTCTTGAAAGATTCAATAAATAAAAAGGCTTTTGCATTTGCTGCAAAAAGTCTTGATTAAATAGATATTTGGTTTCTTTATTTTGAGGGATATGAAAACTCAAAATATCTGCCTGTTGCTGAATGGCTTCTAGTGTGCATTCCTGTACAAAGTGATCTCCAAAACCCGTTTTGTATTTATCGAATGCCAACACCTTCACGTCAAAACCCCTGAGCTTCTTGGCAAACGCCGCGCCATTATTACCGTAACCAATTATACCAACTGTTTTTCCATCCAGCTCTTCACCCCTATTCTGTTCTCGGTTCCAAATCCCCGACCGTACTTCTTTGTCGGCTTTATTCAGTTTGTTTAAAAGACTTAAAAGCATTCCAAGCGCGTGCTCTGCCACGGCATTCCGATTACCTTCGGGTGAATTATAAAGTCGAATTTGTTTTGATTTACAAGTCTGTTTATCGATGTTTTCCAAACCTGATCCAGAACGGGCAATAAATTTGAGTTGAGGACAATGTGCTAAAAAAGCAGCGTCTATAGTAAACCTTGAGCGTAGCACCAATCCATATGCGTTAGGGAGAATTTTGGTGAGCTCTTCAAAAGTTGTTTTAAAATGACGTTGGCAAATAAATCCTGCCTGTGTTAGTCTCTGTTCCAATATTGGATGAACACTATCTATAAAAATTACCAAACGCTCTTGCATGTGCTAAAAATAGTTAAAATTTAGTCTATTCTAAGCGTGTTTCGCGGTCTTTAATAGGTGTTTTCTTGTGGGGCTTGAAAAAAGCGCCTTAAATCGCTTTAAAATCGTTTTCTAGCGCCCAAGGTGCACTAAAAGGACTGAAATATCGCTTGGAGACACACCAGAAACCCTGGCTGCCTGTCCAATTGTCGCTGGTTTGATTTTCGACAGTTTTTCTTTGGCCTCAATACTCAAGCTTTTGATTTGAGAATAATCCATCGTTGGCGAGAGCGCTAATGATTCGAGTCGTTGGTGTTTTTGAACTTGTTCTTGTTCGCGTTCTATATAACCTTCGTACTTTAAAAGTATTTCGGCCTGCTCAACAGCTAGCGCATCTTCTTGTGCTATTTGCGCAACAGATGACGCAATGTGCTCACTCATTTCTTGAAGGTCGTTTAGAGAAATATGAGGGCGCGTTAACAAAGAACTAGCCTTCACTTGCTGGTTTATTGGGGCAGATTCTTTTCTTAAAAGCAAAGGATTTGCGTCACTTGGACCAATTCCAGTTTGGCGTAATATTGATTTTAGTGAGGCGGTCAGCGCTTGCTTTTTCTGTACTTTGTTTAA
>CAZINO010000029.1:12532-24338 GCA_964540625.1 uncultured Lishizhenia sp.
TGGGTTTTTTCATTAGTGTAGGTGATGTAACAAGGAAGCTGTGTTTGAAGAGCATTCGTATTTGAATAACTAAATTTAGACGGGTTTTCATCTCCTTCTTGCACTTCCATTTTGGAATAATCCAAGCTACGGCCATCCACCCGTGGAGGTGTTCCTGTTTTCATTCGACCAGCCTCAAAACCCAAACGAACGAGGGATTCGGTAAGGCCCACAGCGGCCTTTTCACCTGCTCGACCTCCACCAAACTGTTTTTCTCCAAGATGGATTAGCCCGTTTAAAAACGTGCCGTTCGTAAGTACCACAGATTCTGCGTATACTTTTGTGCCCATTGCGAGCTCTACGCCGACTACTTTATTTTGCTGAACAATAATGCCCACACACATGTCCTGCCAGAAATCTACATTTGGGTTTTGCTCTAATAAATAGCGCCATTCTAATGAAAACAAGACCCTGTCATTTTGGGTTCTTGGCGACCACATTGCTGGGCCTTTTGATCGGTTAAGCATTCTAAACTGTATAGCGCTTTTATCGCTCACAATGCCAGAACCGCCGCCGAGCGCATCAATTTCTCGGACTATTTGACCTTTAGCAACGCCGCCCATAGCTGGATTACAACTCATCTGGGCAATCGTGTTCATGTTCATTGTAACCAACAACACCTTACTGCCCATGCGCGCAGCCGCGTTTGCGGCTTCGCAACCAGCGTGACCAGCACCAACAACAATTACATCGTATTTAGGTAACATTAGAAAATGTGTTTCACGTGAAACAATGTTTTTTAAGATTGGTTTGTTTCACGTGAAACAAACTTGTTAATATAATAATCTTCTTTTTCGCGCATTGTTTTTTCATCCGCTTTGGTTTTATCCTTGTATCCGCACAAGTGCAGCACCCCATGAAAACACACGCGAAAAAATTCAGACTCGAACGCATTATTTAATTGCTGCGCATTATCGCGTATACGCTCTAATGATATCATAATATCACCGGATACAACGTTGTCAACCGAATAATCAAAAGTGATTACATCGGTGTAGTAATCATGCTGCAAATACTGTTTATTCACTTCGAGTAAGTAATCATCATCCGTGAACACAAAACTAAGATCGCCGGCACTTTTTGATTCTAGTGAACAAATTTCTTTGGCAAACTTTTTAAGGTCATTTTTTTTTAAAAATACCGGGAGGTCTACACCTAGATTTACAATAGAAATCATTTATGAAAATAAAGATTTACGGTGTTTCCAGCGTGAACAAACTCAACCTCATCGGCTAAATTCTGCATCAAGAATACACCGCGACCGCTGTCTTTCAATAAGTTCTCTGGCGCAGTAGGGTCGGGCAAGTCTTGAAAAGCAAACCCTTTTCCTTCGTCCTTAACTTGAATACAAAAATGGGTAGGATCAGTTGCGACTTGTAAATAAACTTTCGCATCTGTGTTTTCTTTGTTGCCATGCTGAATGGCATTGTTAACCGCTTCTGACACAGCTATGAGCACATTTCCAAAAGCGTCAGTTTGAACGCCGAAGTCTTCACAAACTGAACCTACTAAACTTTCTACTTCTATAAGTGACTGATAATCAGATGATAAAATCACTTCTTTTACTACCGTAAAACCTTCTTTCATATCAAATAAATCGGGAACTTATTGATTCAAATAGCTATCAGAGCGCTGCTTATAATAGATTTGTAAGGCAGGATCTAAAGATTTAAGCTGTTCAATTTCATTCCATTTCGACTTTTTGTACGCCTCAAATCGAATTTGGTTACCTTTTTCAGTGTCTTTTGCTGAATTAGATTCACGCTTTTCTTCGTAACCCCTTTGCATAAGTGCCTTTTCGCTTTCCAGAAGACGCGTTAATATTTCTTTTTGTCGCTGAATAGTTTGTGGATTGACGCGCTTCAACAACAATTCTTTCTCCTGCTCTTCTAGCTCTTTTAAGAGCGGATTAAGTTGATTACCTAAGCCTTTGCCTTCTTTATTTAATTCTTGTTTAAGCTGCTCCAAACGCTGCCGTATAGCGGTTTGCTCAGCAGCCATTCTAGCCAGTTCTTTGGAACTTAAGCCAGGAAGACCCTGTCCAGGCTGGCCCTGTGGACCGGGGGCCGAACCAGGTTTATCACCAGGTTTATTTCCTCCAGGATTAGCACCCTTTTGCATTTGTTCTAGTTGCTTTTTAAGCATTTCTTTCATATCTCCAGAAGACATCGATTGACCTGACTTTGGCCTTCCTTTACCAGGATTATCGCAGCTGCCGTTTCCTTGCATCTGTGAATTCATTTGCTGTTGCATAGATTGCAAAGCTTCATTTAATAGTAAAGCCAAATTATTGTAGGAGGTCATCACTTTTTGTTGGTGTTTTTCGAGCTCCTTTTTTTGATGATCATCAATAGCCTCTATTGCTAATTTTTGTTGGGTTTCTATCGTTGATAGTTCAGCATCTATAAACGTCGCAATTTTTGGCTGGCGTTTAGCCAAAGCAAGTAGACTATCTCTAATTATTTTAGTGTCGTCGTTGATTCGTTGTTGGCGCCTACCTAGTTTTCTGTAAAGTGGGTCTTTCGTGCTGATTTTAGTAAATTGTAGTTGCGTCTTTTCTTGGTCCAAACTAAGTGTAATAAGGCCTTCTAAAATAGACCTTAGGCTCTCCATGTCCTCTTCTTGCTGTTGTTTATTAGATTGGTTTTGTTTGGCATTCATTTGAGCAGCCATCGATTTCATGCCGTCTGCAGCAGATTTCTGTTTTTCACCAGCCTTTTTATTTTTACCATCAGAAATTTCTTGTTGAGCTCCTTTCAAGTCTTCAGAAACTTGTTGCTCAAGCGCATCTAGACCTTCTAAATCTAACGGCTTCATCAAATCTTTATTTAACTCCTGAATTTCTTTGAGTTCTTTCTTAATTTCCTCAAATTTTTCATTCAATTCAGTTTGTTTTTTAAGCAGTTCTTCTTTTGATAGAGACTGGTTTTCTTCTTTTAAATCTTCTTGTTCTTTTGCCAATGCATTGAGTTCCTTTTCCAGATCATCTATGCGTTCATTAACCTGCATTTTTTTAAGCAGTTCTAAGCTCCTATCAAGTTGTTTGTTCATATCCTCAGTAGATTGCTCTAACTGATTCATTTTATCCTTTGCTTGTTCTTTATTTTGTTCTTTCAACAGCTCTTCTAATTGCTCGAGTAAATCCTTCAATTCATCGTCCATTACTTCTTTGAGTAGTTCCTCTAGTAAAGCTTGTTTTTCGAGTAATTCTTGATCTAATGGAGACAGTTCATTTTTTTGCGTTGTGCTTTGTTTGATTTCTTCTAGACTCTCTTGAATTTGCTGCTGTAATTGTTGTTGTTGTTCTTGGAGTTGTTCAACTTTGTTGAGTTTATTCCAATTAGTAGACTTAGATTGAGAACTTTCCTTTTTGAGTTGTTGAACATCTTTATTGAACTGCTGCATTTTTTTAAATACATCTTCTAGTTCTTTAATTTGTTCGTTTTGATCCTCTTTTCTTTGATCATTTAGTTCTTCTAAGCTCGGTAGCTCATAAGTACTGGTTTGACTTTTTGTTGCTTTATGACCATTTACACCATCGTTGTCATAAATCACAAAATAGTAGGTAATGACATCATTGAGTTGTAATTTTTCCCTACTAAAATCAACAGCAAAGTCAAATCTTTTCATGGTTCCCGAAACGCTCTCAACATCTAATTTTTGTGTTTTCTTTTGACCGTTTTGTTGCTCGATAGTATAAATAAATTTTAATTGACTTAAACCGTAGTCATCTGATACTTGACCCTGAAAATATTTTCTACCAGCGTATATTGAATCTTGTTCTTCCTGAATTTGAATGATTGGATGGGCATCTTTAATTACTGAAATATTGGTAACAACCGTATCTTTTTTATTGGTTTGCGCATTGGTTAAAATAAATTTCTGCTTGCCACTATATCTGTACTCGTATTCGTATTCATCATAAGATGGATTCAACGAACGTAATTTATCCTGCCAAAGAACGTTTAATTTTTTTGTGTTTTTGGTTGCTAATTCCCATTTAACCAATGTACCTTCAGGAATATTTAAATCATTCGTGTTACTTACAACACAGTCATTTTTTTTAAGGTATTTTGGAAAATAACAATGTGCTTTTAAAGTACCTAAAACGGCTTTACCATTTATATAAATCCATTTTCTAGGACTATTAACTTCGTTTGTTGTAAGAAAGAAAGATGTACTTTTTTGTAATGGTGCTAATTGAAACACAAATAGGTTTCTTTTTTTTTGCTTCATTAAAAATTTACCCTGATCTAAAACAATATATAATTGCTTTGGAATTGCATTAAAACCAGGCGCAGGCTCAACGAATACTTTTATTTGTGGTGTGGCCCCCTCCTCTAATTGCTCAGGGAAATCAATAAATTTAAAAAGATACGGAACTGGCGCTTTGAGTTCTTGACTATACTTTAGAACCCGAGTTGATCCTAAGGTGAAAATTTCAGGTAACCAGATTGCTACACTAATCAAACCTATGAATAACGGAATAAGATATTTTAAATACTGTCTTTGACTTTTAAATTGAATGGCATCTGAAAAAGAAATAAGGCTTAATTGACTTGCTTTTTGCTGAATACTTGCAGCGATAAGTTCAATAGACCCTTCATGCTGATTGAGCGCATGTTGTAATTGTAACGTATTGGTGAGTTTATCTGCAACGTCAGGGAAAAACGACCCTATTATTTGTGCGGCTTGTAGATGAGAAATACGTTTACCAAAAGACCAAAGCCTACTCAATGGTATGCCGATATAATGAATAAAAAGAGAACTTTGTAAGACAATAAAACCAAAAAAAAGAATTGCCCTCACCCAAACCGGAAACAACCAAATAAATGCAAGTGTGGAAGTAACTAGAAAAGCAAGGAGAAAAAATAAGGTAAATAACAAAACACCTTTCAAAATCTGATTTAAATAGAATTTTCTAATAAAAGCATCTATTTGATCAATCAGTATGTGATAAGCATTTTGCATGTTATAAAACTACCATTTCATTTCTTAGCTACAAAATTAGTTGCTTATCCTTGATGACTTAATATATAGTATATTTCTTTTAAAGAAAATTTTAAAGAATTTACAACTACTATTAAGGTTGTCAATATGTGTATAATTATTTGACCACTTTTTAGCTGTATTAAAATGACTGTTCTTATCAACATTTAATACACTTAATTTAATTTATAAATAACTGAAAATGATATAATTAAATTTATATTAACATTTATGCTATTTGAAAACTTGTTTAAAAAAACCAGCTGATTAAACATTAAACATTGTGTTAAATGCGTTGAAAAACCTTGTATAAAGAATCTCTAAAAAAACAGGTTTATTGGATAATATTTTGGTTTATATAAATAATGCAGATAAACAAAAAAGGTTTTTAGTTCTTATAAACACGATTTAAACTAAAATCACCACCACCCTGTGTAAAAGCAACACATATTTATTGAGTTGTAGCGCTGATTATTTTACCTTTGTTTATAAGTTTCAACGTTCATATATTAAATACTTCATACAAATGCTCATTCCTATTGGTGCAGATCATGCGGGTTTTCAAACCAAACAAATTTTAATCGATTATTTGACTTCTTTAGGCCATGAAGTGAAAGATTACGGCTGTTTTTCCGAGCAAAGCATTGATTATCCTGATTATGCACATCCTGTAGCGCAGCATGTTATTTCGAACCCCGGATCATTAGGTATTTTGTTATGTGGATCTGGAAACGGAATTAGTATGACGGCAAATAAGCATCAAGAAATTCGTTGTGCGCTTTGTTGGACAACTGAAATAGCGCTTTTAGCCAGACAACACAATGATGCGAACATTATATCCTTACCAGCTCGATTTATAACTATTGAAGCAGCTAAAGAAATGGTTAAAGTTTTCTTAGAAACACCATTTGAAGGGGGTCGACATGCAAATCGAGTGGCTAAAATCCCTTGTTAATTATTTTTAATAAGGATTTCTACCCGCCTATTCGCTTCTTTTTGATTTTCATCTTGTGGTTTGGCGTAAATCGGTTTAGTATAACCAAAACCAATAGCATACAATCGTTCTGGACTTATACCATTTTGCACAAGGTACTTTTTAACCATTATCGCGCGTTGTTTCGATAGTTTTTGTGCTTTTTTGGCGCTATTTTCATCTAGATTAACATGTCCGTGAATTTCTATTGAAATGTCCGGATTGAGAATAAGCAAGTCGCGCAAGCGATTTAACTGGGGATATGATTCTTCCATTATTTCTGGAAGTCCTGCGGCAAAGTAGACCTGTTCGAGTTTGCTTAACTTTCCTAATTCAAATTTCTGTAAATAAAGTGTATCTGTACCATGCTCGTTCAATGGAATCGGACGAGCGGTAAACTCTATCGGAAAATACCCAGGCGCGTCAATTTTTATGGTTCCCTTTTTAACGTTTTGTCTGAGTGTCAATTTAAGTGTGGACGCATAGTAAGAGCCAGTAATTTCTGAAGAACCTTGTAGAAAGATCTTGCCCGCAACAGGCGCTTTAGTGACAAAGTCTTTTATCACCAAAGTATAAGTTGGAAGCGCTTCATCGTATGTCAAATCTAAAACAAGCGCTTGTTCGTTTGGATTACTCGCTGCAAATGAACATTTAAATAATATTAAATCTTTCATTCTTGCAGCTGTGCTTAAACATAGGCCAAGTTGTTGGTTTTTTTCAAGCGAAATACTGAGGTTTTTTTGGCCGCGGAGTTCAAAAGTTGTTTCTTCTACGGCATCCCCCTTGGAAGAACACACGTCTAAAATGGTTTTTCTAATTAAACCCGAAGAAAAGTTCAACGACGAACCAACCTGAGTCATGTCTATTTGCAAAATGCCACTTTGAGGAGCCACAAATACCACCCAAATTTGGTTATTCGTTTTTAATCCGAGAAATGAAAGGGAAAAATCACCGTCAATGGGTGCGTTAACCGCACCAATACATGTATTGTAGGCAAGTTGTTGGGCAAAAACAACCTGAAAACAAATTAGAAAACCAAATATAATTTTCACAGAAGCTTTGTACGGCTTATTCTACTTTTAGTTTCAGAAAACCAATAAGCCTCATATCAATAACGAGGTTTTCTGAGGTAAGCAATAAGTTTTGAACCATGAGTTCTTTTATGGTTCCGCTTAACCAAACGCCTTTACTAACTTCCACATTCAGTTGTTTTTCAATCGCCTCTTTTGTTTCATCTAACATTGGGCTAAGGTCAATATCAATTTGATCTTGAAGTTTCCCTTTGATTTTTTCATCGAGCATCCATTTTGCAGAGTGAAGCAAAACACTTTTGGTTTTGAGCTCAAAATCAACATTGCTTACTTTTAGATGTTGGTTGCTATCTATAAATGGCGTTACGACTAAATATAAGTCACCAGTTTTTGTGCCAGAAAAAGTTACTTGTAAGACCAAGCGGTCACCTTGCGGGCCGAGAAGTTGTACTTTATCGATATTGATCTGTTTATTTTTACTGATCTGAATATGTTGGGTATCGAAATCACGAGCAAGAAACTGATTGATAGAATCAAATGACGCAACAGTTCTTAAGTAGAGTGAACTTTGGTCGGTGTCTTGCTTGTGTGTTGTGTTTTTTGGCAACGGTTTTTTAGCTTCATCTAGCGGGTTGGTAGCGAACAGTGGTTGTGCGGTTATTTGGGTGGTAAAAACAGCTTTTTGTCCTTCGTTTTTAAGACTTAAATCTGATATCCCAATTGTTGTTGGCCGCAAATAGAAATAGCCGTATGGCGCAACCAAAATAGAGTCTTGTAAGCTAGCCCAAACGTCTTTCATAGTGGACCTCAGGGGCGCTGCGGCAATTTGCTTATCAATTTCTTTTTCTAAATTGATTAACACGCCTTTTACTTCTTTTTCAATAGTAGCGGTTGCATCGTATTGAAAAACGGTGATTTTACAAGGGTCGATTAGCCGAAGCTCTTTGAGTTTAGTTTGTGATTTAAGCGTAAAATTTTCAGTAATCCCGATATTACTGCTGTATGAAATATGCACTCTTCTTTTTGGTTCACCAACACCACAAGAGGCGGTGACACGCGGAATTAAACACATTTGCTCTCCAAACACCTCTTGACATTTCGGACAATAAGATAGATTTAGATCAAATTTTCCTTTGATATCACACAGCACTTGTTTGTCTTTGAATTCAAAAGACAAAGGCTCGCGTTCGAAACGATATTTATATTGAATCCCCTCGCAAGGCGACTCTCCGCCACTAAATTTCATATCTAAACTCTGATCGGCCTCAGTTAAATAGGGCTTTAGGGCAAGTTCGGTTTGAATGATTAATATGGAAGGCGCTGTTGCGCTAACTTCCTCTATTGCTTTAAATTCTGGTGCTGGAGGGTCAATAGCAATGGTTTTGCAAGCAGACAAAACAATTAAAAGTATAAAACCAACCCTCACTTATTTTACTTTTGTAAGGCGTACGGTTTGAAGAAAATCGACGCTCATGGTTTCTACAACACCTTCTGCTTCTTCAATTTTTGGGCTCGTGTAGGTGGGTTTTTTTTGTCCGCCTGTAATCGTGAAAATTAAATCTGCATTTTCTTTACAAAGCGAGGAGTTGAAAAACATACCACTCAATTCAAAATGATCAAAAAAACAAGCCCCGAGGCGGCTCATTTCAATAAGCAAGCTATCACCTTCGTCCATCCAAAGTCTTTTGGATTCCTCTTCATAAAATATCTTGTAGGCTTTTGTACTTGCTACCTCGCCGTTGTTTAGATTGACATAGGACATGTTATAGGTCCAATAATTTTCTCGAGACATTGTCTGCAAGTCAAATTTGACACCAATGGTTTGTTGTAGTCCTTTACGGTTATATATTTCCATGGTTCCTTCATAAGAACCCAACCAGTCGTTTGGAATTCCTTGCCCAAAAGCAAAAGAGCTTAAAAAGAAGAAGATAACGAGGCGCATAAAAAAAGGGGCTTAAGCCCCTCTAAATTAGTTCATTTTTGCTTTCAATCCTCGATCGAGGGCATCTAGAAATTCTTCAGTATAAACGTAGTGTTCACCGTGGTTAACTTTATTTCCGTGAATGCACACTGCTAAGTCTTTGGTCATAATGCCGGATTCAACGGTTTCAATACAAACTTTTTCTAGTGTTTCACAGAAACTGATAAGTTCTTGGTTTTGGTCTAGTTTACCCCTGAATGCCAAGCCTCGGGTCCAGGCAAAAATAGAAGCGATAGGGTTGGTAGAAGTCTTTTTGCCTGCTTGGTGATCGCGGTAGTGTCGTGTAACGGTACCATGTGCTGCTTCGGACTCCATGATTTGGCCGTCTGGTGTAATGAGCACAGAAGTCATGAGACCTAAAGAACCAAAACCTTGAGCAACGGTGTCGGATTGAACGTCTCCGTCGTAATTTTTACAAGCCCAAACGAAATTGCCATTCCACTTCAAAGCTGAGGCTACCATGTCGTCGATGAGGCGGTGTTCGTAAACAATACCTGCTGCTTCGAATTGACTTTTGAATTCAGCTTGATAGATTTCTTCAAAAATATCTTTGAAGCGACCGTCGTATTTTTTAAGAATGGTGTTTTTGGTTGAAAGATATAGCGGCCATTTTTTGGTAAGCGCCATATTGAAACAGCTTCTTGCAAAACCAGCAATGGAGTCGTCGGTATTGTACATGGCCATACCCACGCCATCTCCTTTGAAGTTGAACACTTCAAAAGTTTGGGTTTCACCACCGTCTTCTGGTGTGAAAGTCATGGTGAGCTTGCCTTTTCCTTTAAAAACAGCGTCGGTTGCACGGTATTGATCACCAAACGCATGTCGACCAACGATGATAGGTGCGGTCCAGTTGGTGACCAAACGTGGTACATTTTGCATCACGATAGGCTCGCGGAATACGGTGCCGTCGAGAATATTTCTAATGGTGCCGTTGGGCGATTTCCACATTGACTTCAGGCTGAATTCTTTTACACGCGCTTCGTCTGGGGTAATAGTGGCACACTTGATACCAACTTTGTATTTTTTAATAGCTTCTGCCGCGTCAACAGTGATTTGATCATTGGTTTCGTCTCGTTTTTCTATACCAAGATCATAGTATTTAATGTCGAGGTCAAGATATGGAAGGATCAATTTGTCTTTGATAAATTTCCAAATAATGCGGGTCATTTCATCGCCGTCGAGCTCGACAACAGGGTTGGCTACTTTAATTTTTGACATGTAAAATTTTTATATGCAAAATTAAACAATATTATGTTTGCTTTTTGTTCAATGTTTGCTAAGATGGATACATCGATTTAGTCTAACGAACCGATCATTTTAGAAGGATCCACGATTTGGTCGTATTCTTCAGAACTCACATGCCCGAGTCCCACAGCAGCTTCTTTGAGTGTGGTGCCATTTTTATGGGCATATTTAGCAATTTCAGCAGCCTTATAGTATCCAATTTTTGTGTTGAGCGCCGTTACAAGCATTAAAGAGTTGTCGAGGTGTTGTTTAACTACAGGTAGGTTGGCCTCAATACCAACAGCACAATTGTCTGCAAATGAGACACAAGCGTCGCCGATTAAGCGAGCTGATTGTAACACGTTAGCGGCAATAACTGGCTTAAACACATTGAGTTCGAAGTGTCCGTTTGAACCCGCAATACTCACTGTGACATCATTGCCCATTACTTGGGCGCACACCATAGTAAGCGCTTCTGGCTGAGTAGGGTTGACTTTACCCGGCATAATAGAAGAACCAGGCTCATTGTCTGGAATAATAATTTCTCCAATACCGCAACGTGGTCCAGAAGAAAGCATACGAATGTCATTTGCTATCTTCATAAGTGCAACTGCGCTGCGCTTCAGTGCGCCAGAGAGCTCCACCATAGCGTCGTGTGCAGCCAAAGCTTCAAATTTATTGGCAGCAGTGATGAATGGAAGGCCCGTGAATTCAGCAATTTTTTTGGCAACCAACACATCATATCCTTTAGGTGTATTGAGTCCGGTACCAACCGCGGTTCCGCCGAGTGCAAGTTCAGAAACAGCAACTAATGCATTATGAATGGCGCGCATAGAATAATCGATCTGAGCGACATAACCGCTAAATTCTTGACCTAAAGTCAAAGGAGTGGCATCCATAAAGTGGGTGCGACCTGTTTTGACCACGTCTTTGAATTGAACTACCTTTTGTTGTAAAATGTCACGAAGGTGTTTAAGACCTGGAAGTGTAACGTCGACGGCCATTTTGTAAGCCGCAATGTGCATGGCAGTAGGGTAGGTGTCGTTGGAAGATTGTGACTTATTGACGTCGTCATTAGGATTCAATACTTTTTGTTCATCTAGTAGATTTCCGCCGTTGATGACGTGCGCACGGTTGGCAATTACTTCATTGCAGTTCATGTTAGACTGTGTGCCTGAACCGGTTTGCCAAATCACTAAAGGAAATTCACTATTGTGCTGACCTGTTAAGATTTCATCACAAACTGCCGATATAAGGTCTCTTTTCTCTTGTGGTAAAACACCTAATTCATGGTTGGCATGAGCCGCCGCCTTTTTAAGGTAAGCGAACGCATGAATGACCTCAATGGGCATAGAGCCTTCTGGACCAATTTTGAAGTTATTGCGCGAGCGTTCTGTTTGTGCTCCCCAATAGCGCTGAGCAGGCACTTTAACCTCACCCATGGTGTCTTTTTCAATGCGAAATTCCATTTTTTAGTGTTTATGAATTTATTTGTGTAATTTTGACTCGTTTTCAACTGCAAAAATAATAGAAGATGAGCACTTTCGGTATTGTAATGTTTCTTTTAAT
>CAZINO010000030.1:0-6220 GCA_964540625.1 uncultured Lishizhenia sp.
ACTTGTTCTTGATCTTCGGCGAGAGAATCTGCTTTTAGCGCACTGTAAATGAGGGTGTCGTTGTAAAAATCATGTGCAAATTCAGCATCTATTGTGTTGAGGGGGTGCGACTGCAGCGCTGCGTTTTCTTCGGCACTTAAGAATTTAAGTTGCTTGAGCACCCAAGTACAAGCCAATACTTCTTGATTGGCTTTAGCGTAAGCAGCACTTGTTTTGTCTTCAGAGAAGAATTTTTTAACCTCCTTGAACTGAGCAAGTGCTTCTTTGTACATTGCTTGTTGCTTGAGCATGAGCGCATACTGAAGTTGTGCTGTTGGGTAGCGCTGTCCGTCAGGATCTTGTTCGTAGACTTTTAAAAAAAATCTCGCTGCGGTTTTGTAGTCTTTGAATTGGGCATTGGTTTGTGCTATTTTCCACTGTAGGTCAAGTGATGTTGGTTCGAGTTCAAGTGCTTGTTGGTAATACTTGAGTGCCTCGATGTAATCGAGCGCAACCACCTGCTGATCGGCGTGTGCGACTAATTTTTGGAGTTGTTTTTGTCCCCATGCTTGCGCAGCAACTAAAAGAAAGCAAATTAGATAAAATCGGGACATATTCTATATTGAATTGGGGCAGGCCGGAATTTGCTAAAAACATAGCGTAAACTGAGTTCAAAAGCACCTCTACCACGACTTGCTGGAACTAAAGAAGAATAATTAAAGTCATAAGAAACTCCGCAATAAAGAGGCCCTCTAGCCATTCCAAATTGCAGACAAAAAGCGTCTTGAGTACGCCACCACAAGCCACCACTCAGGAAAATATTATCTTTTTTAGAAAAGAGATAAGTCGACGTTCCACCGATTGTAAGTTCCTTATACGGGCCCTGAAATTGCAATTGAAAACTTGGTTCAAAAGAAAGTTCATTGGTATAGCTGTAGCGAAGCAAACTAAATAGGTTAAGGCGTATATCTCTTTGGGTATTGTCTACAAAAAAGCTCTGATTGGGGCGTGTCAGGTTGAACATACCAAGCCCACTTTGAATGTTGATTTTAGCATTGATTTGACATTGGTGTATGAGCCCAAGCCCAAGCATGGGTTTGATCATAGAGGCCGTCTGAAAAGTTTCGTTGGTCGGGGCAGTTGGATCAAAAATATAGCCGTTGTATTGTGCATCAAAGTAAAAAGCGTTGCTATTGAGTTGCCTTTGGTTAAATCCGAATTGAATGGCACCTCTTAATTGCTGAGACTTATTGATTTGATAAGGCCTGCACACACTGAGTTGCATTTCATTGGTTTGGAATTTGCCGTCGCCAACTTGATCGTGAAAATAGTTAAGAGCCAGTCCAAATTGCTTGTATTTGGTATCGGCAGCAATGGCGGTCGTTTGAAATGGAATACTGACACTGCGCCATTGGGTGCGGTAATTTGCAGTGAGTCGTAGGTCTTCGTTGAAGTTCCCGGCACCTGCTGGATTCAGAAAAATAGGATTGTTGTTGAATTGCGTCCAATGGATGTCTTGGGCAAGCACTGGGCTTACACAACACCAAAAAAGCAAACTCCTTAGGAACTTCACCTAACGAAGTTACGAAATTACGGGTTGCTGCTGGAAACAGGAATGATTTTTCCGTTCAAGAAAGCCCCAGAATGCAAAGCAAAGTCTGCAATAAACTGAGCCATCTGAGCTGGTTGGGTGGGGGCAATATACCCTGGGAATGCCGCTTCGAGCATTTCAGTTTGAACTGCTCCTAAACAAAGACAATTCATTTGCCATTGGGTGCTCTTGTACTCCTCAGCAAAAAGTTCTGTGAAGGCGCACAATGCTGCTTTTGAAGTAGAATAAGCTGCCAAGCCAGCAAATTTAAGACTACCTTGAAACCCGCCCATTGAGCTAATATTGACAATATGGGCTTGCTTAGCAAGATGCGGCAATAGAGCTTGGGTAGCTTCCATGATGCCAATGACATTGACTTGGTAGCTTTCGGTGAAGTCTGCATGCGTTAATTCTGCAAATGGCTTATTGATCAAAAGACCTGCATTATTGATCAAAATATCGATTGGCGCGGTCAATGGAAGCTGCTGAATTTGGTGGTGAACATCTTTGGCAATATCCAAGGCGAAGCATTGTACATTGGTGTGCCTAAACTTTGCTTGCATTTGAGCAAGGTTTCTTGACAAAGCAACAACATTGGTGTTAGGTAAGGCTGCAAAATGCTGCACAAGTGCCGCTCCTATGCCTTGACTCGCCCCGAGGATGACAACCGTTTTACTCATCGAAACTTACGATTAATTCTTCACTTGTGGCATGTGCCTGGCAGGTAAGGATATAGCCCTCTGCCACTTCGGCATCCGTTAGGGAATGGTTCATGCGCATACTGGCACTGCCCTTTAACACTTTTGCGCGGCAAGAAGAACAAACCCCGCCTCTGCAAGAAAAGGGCGCATCTAAGCCTGCTTTTTCAGATAGCTCGAGGATGCTTTTATCCTGGCCTTTCATTTCGAACTCGGCGATCTCGCCGTCGATCATGACCTTTACACGGCTCTTGCCGCTGAAATGGGTACTTTCTTTTGGGGCTTCTGCTTCACTGACGAAAAATAATTCTTTGTGAATTTTCTGAGGGCTGACGCCAAAGAAAGCCAATGTTTTCTCAGCGCTTTCAACCATTTGTTGAGGTCCGCAAAGAAAAAATGCATCGGCTTGCAGTATGTTCAAATTCTGTTTGATTTGAGTGCGTAGTGCTTCGTCGTCGATTCTGCTGTGTATAGCACCATCTTTGACTTCTTGCGAAAAATAGAATTGTGTAGTGGTATTTTGAAGTGCGCGGATTTCTTCGATGAAAAGGCTACTTTTTTCAGATTTATTGCCGTAAAACAAATGAAAGTCAGCGTTGGCGCCTGCCGTTTTGAGCATACTCATGATAGGCGTAATACCAGAGCCTGCAGCTATGGCGACATTTTTTTTGTGTTCAGGTTTCCAAACAAAGTTTCCTTCGGGTTCAAATACAATGATTTGATCACCCGCTTTGGTTTGTTGTAGAAAGTTAGAAACTTTACCATTAGGTATTGCCTTAACCCCGATGCAAAGACTTTCATTGACGCCGCTACATATAGAGTAGGACCTACGCAATTTTTCACCCTTGATTTCGAGTTCTAGAGTGAGGTACTGACCTGCCTGAAAACGAAATTGTTGCTCCAGGCTTGTAGGCACGTCGAATTCGATTTGTACAGATGCATCGGAAAGTGACTTAACGGACTTGACGTCCAAAAGGTGGGCTCCTTTGGGAAGCGCGTCTGTTTTATTTGATTTAAATCTGTCGAAAAAACCCATAATTAGTCGTCAAATGAGATAAGAATATCGTTGCTTTTTGGATGCGCTTGGCAAGTGAGTACATAGCCTTGCGCTACTTCTTCTGGTGTGAGTGCATAATTGACATCCATGGAAACTTCACCGCGCAAAACTTTTGCTTTACAAGTACAGCAAACGCCACCTTTACAAGCAAAAGGGGCATCGGCACCTGCTTTATAGGCTGCGTCAAGGATAGTTGGACCATCGGAAGATAAATAGAAGTTGGTGATTTCTCCATCCATAATGAGCTCAATATGAGACTCAAATGCAGCTGCTTTTGGGGTGTTATCATCGGCCTTTGGCGCAATAGGCGCTGCATGAAAAAGCTCAAAATGAATTTGATTGGCCGCAACACCAAATGCAAGCAATTCGTCTTTAACGGCAAGAATCATATCTTGTGGCCCACAAATATAGGCGCCATCTATGGATAAATTTTTGACAAAAGCGTTTAATAAGTTGGCTGTTCGACTGGCATCTATGCGGCCTTTGAGAAGGGGCACACCGATGTTTTCTCGAGAAAAGATATGAATGAGATTCAGACGGTCCAAAAAGCGATTTTTAATGGCTTCGAGTTCTTCTCTGAATATAATTTCATTCATGCCTTTATTGCCATAAAACATGGTCACAGTGCTTTTTGGTTCGGCACTGAGAATGGTTTTGAGGATGGAAAAGATGGGTGTCACACCGCTACCCGCCGCAAAAAGAACGTAATGGTTTTCGGCATTGGGGTTTGGCTCAAACTTGAAATTACCCATTGGGGCCATGACCTCTAGTTCGGCGCCGATATGAAGTTGATGGTTAGCGAAAGAAGAAAACTTACCATTAGGGATTTCTTTAATGGCTACGCGCCACGTTTTTTCGTGTGGTGCGCTGCAAAGCGAATACGACCTACGGATTTCTTCACCGTCTAGATTGATTTTAAAGGTAAGGTATTGCCCAGCTGCAAAGTTGAATTGGTTTTGAAGGCCCTGAGGAACCTCAAATGCCACCGAAACACACCCTTCGGTTTCGTGGCGAAGGTCACTGACAATGAGAGAATGAAACTGTGTTGACATCGTTGAAATTAATCTGGGTCAAAAGTAAGCAATATTGCGCAAGCCTCAACCAATAACTATCAATGAACAAACTGACCTCAATCATGTTTTGAAGGCGTAGTTATTTTCTATATTTGTTTCATTATAACTGTTAGTATCATGACCCAAGCAGAACAAGAACGTCATTTTAACGATAAAATCGCCAGAGAAATCAAAATTGAGCCCAACGACTGGATGCCAGATGAGTACCGTCAAACATTGGTGCGTCAGATTTCTCAACATGCTCACTCCGAGATAGTTGGAATGCTGCCCGAGGGCAACTGGATTACCCGCGCACCCAACCTCAGACGCAAAGCGGTGTTGTTGGCTAAAGTACAAGATGAAGCGGGCCACGGCCTGTATTTGTATTCTGCCGTCGAAACGCTCGGCACCGACCGCGAGCAAACAATAGATGACCTACACAGTGGGAAAGCAAAATATTCGTCGATTTTCAATTATCCAGCGCTCACTTGGGCCGATATCGGCGCCATCGGTTGGCTTGTAGACGGCGCAGCCATCATGAATCAAGTTGCACTATGCCGCACTTCATATGGCCCGTATGCCCGCGCAATGGTAAAGATTTGCAAAGAAGAATCTTTTCACCAACGTCAAGGCTATGAATCATTAATGAAATTATGTAGTGGAACGCCACAGCAAAAAGCCATGGCGCAAGACGCCATGAATCGTTTTTGGTGGCCGGCCCTCATGATGTTCGGACCCAGCGATGCAGATTCTACGCATTCTGATCAATCGATCAAATGGAAAATCAAGCGTTTTACTAACGACGAATTGCGTCAAAGCTTTGTGGATGCCACCGTACCTCAAGCTGAAATACTCGGCCTGACCATTCCAGATCCTAACCTAAAATGGAATGAAGAACGCGGCCACTATGACTTCTCAGAAATCAACTGGGATGAATTCTGGCAAGTGGTAAAGGGGAATGGCCCATGTAACAAAGAGAGGCTTGCAGCCCGAATCAAAGCCAAAGAAGATGGCCTATGGGTCCGCGAAGCAGCAAATGCTTTTGCCAAAAAGAGAGCCTTAAAGAAAACAGCCTAATCAAATCAACAATAAATGTCAACATCACAATGGCCTCTTTGGGAGGTTTTTATCCGAAGCAAACAAGGCTTGAATCACAAACACGTCGGTAGTTTGCGTGCACCAGATGCCACCCTTGCACTTGAAAACGCGCGCGACGTTTACACCAGAAGATCAGAGGGAATCAGCATTTGGGTTGTTGAGTCTGTTCATATTCACGCAACAGACATCGACGAAGCAGCTTCTTTTTTTGAGCCGTCGGATACCAAAATTTACCGTCATCCTACGTTTTACGAAGTGCCTGATGGCGTTAAACACATGTAATCATGCAAGAAGCTGCTCTATTTGAATACGTGTTGCGCTTGTCTGACGACAGTCTCATTTTAGGTCAACGTCTCGGAGAATGGTGTGGGCACGGTCCTATCCTTGAAGAAGACATCGCCATTACCAATATTGCCCTCGATTTAATTGGTCAGGCCATCAGTTTATACGACTTTGCAGCCGAGCTCGAAGGCAAAGGGCGTAACCACGACCAATTGGCGTATTTGCGTTACGAAAATGAATACAAGAATGCGCTATTAGTCGAGCAACCCAACGGTGATTTCGCCATGACTATTGTTCGTCAGTTTTTCTTTGACGCTTTTCGATTGCCCCTCTATGAAGCACTCATGCAAAGTCCAATAGAACAGCTTGCAGCAATTGCGGCCAAGTCTGTTAAAGAGACGCGTTACCATCTTAAACATACCTCAGAATGGGTGATTCGCCTTGGCGATGGCACCGAAGAATC
>CAZINO010000030.1:6320-15625 GCA_964540625.1 uncultured Lishizhenia sp.
CACATGGGTTACATCCTTTCTGATCTCCAATACATGCAAAGAGCATATCCAAATATGGAATGGTAAATCCCGATCAAATACGGTCTTTTTTGGCTGAAGTCAGTGACCCCGAAATACCCGTACTTACGATTACCGATTTAGGCGTAGTTCAGCAAATTTATCTAGAGGACCAAACATGGGTTGTTGAGCTGACTCCAACGTACAGCGGTTGCCCTGCTATGCAACAAATCGAAGTTGATTTATTGGCTAAACTCAAAGAAAAAGGCATTACAAACGCAAAAGTGAAGCACATCTTGAGTCCGGCTTGGACTACCGATTGGATTTCCGAAGAGGGACGTCAAAAATTGCGTATGTATGGTATTGCTCCGCCTGTAAATGAACCCGATAAAGGTGTTTTATTTGCCGATGGTCCGAAGGTAGCCTGCCCTAAATGTACGAGTAAAGATACCCGAATGGTGAGTTTATTTGGCAGTACGGCTTGTAAAGCGCACTATCAGTGCAATGCTTGTTTAGAACCGTTTGATTACTTCAAATGCTTGAAATAGAGCGATATAATTAAATAAAAAAGACGCAAACAAGGCGTCTTTTTTATTTTTATAGTACTATGTATTGCATAATACAGAATAAAACCTATAACTTTGTATAAAATTTAATTTGATGAATGTAGAGAACACACAATCTCAAATGAGGAAGGGGATCTTAGAATATTGTATTCTAGGGATTCTTCATAGCGGAGAGGCATATCCATCAGAAATACTCGAAAAATTGAGGTCTGCTCAGTTGCTCGTAGTAGAAGGAACCGTTTATCCATTATTAACGCGCCTAAAAAACTTCGAGCTCTTGTCTTATCGTTGGGAAGAATCCACATCAGGACCTCCAAGAAAATATTATTGTATTACGCCCAAAGGGATTCAAATTTTTAACGATTTATCTAATACCTGGCAAGAATTACAACAAGCTGTTGCCACCCTCACACAAAATACAAAGTCATGAATAAAACTGTTTCAATTCATATCCAAGGATTTGCTTTTATCCTAGAAGAACAAGCCTATGAAGTGCTTCGTAAATACTTAAATGATTTGTCTGCAATTCTTCAAAATGAGGAAGGAAAAGATGAAATCTTACAGGATATCGAACTGCGCATAGTAGAACTTTTACAAGAAAAAGTGAGTGGGCAACAAGTGGTCCAATTAGAAGTCATTCAAGAAATTATACAATTACTGGGCAGCCCGGAGGCTTTTGGTGACGAAGAAACGTCTACAACTGCGCAAACTTCAGCTGAAAGTGCCGAACCAATGGTTGCACATAAACGCTTTTTTAGAGATCCAGAAAATCCTATTTTGGGTGGTGTAGCAGGGGGTGTGGCGGCCTATTTCAATATAGATGTTGTGTTCGTGCGCATTTTCTTTGTGCTGTTTACTATGGCCTTTGGTTCGGGCATCCCAATCTATATTATCCTTTGGATTGTAACACCACGTGCAGTTACGGCCAGTGAAAAACTACAGATGCGCGGAAGAGCAGTAAATGTAGAGAGCATCAAAACAGAGTTTAGAGAAGCCACAGAACGCGTTGATAAAAATGCGAAGAAATGGACACAACAATTTAGAACAGGTTCTGGTATGAGTAGTAGTGCGCGTAGATTTGTGGATTTCATCCGCAAAGCAATCGGCGTTTTTCTACTCATTTGGGGTTTATCAGTTTTGGTTAGCGCTGCCATCTTCTTATTGGTCGATCCAAAACTCATTCCTGCACAAATCAACGGTGAGTTTACCTCTCTAGGTGAATTGAGCGCACTGTTTTTTGAAACGGGTCAAATCAATCAATTCATTTATTTAGGTGCCGCTTTGATTGCTTTTTCAATTGCATTATCGAGTATGCTTGTAGGCTTACGTTTGCTGTTGCCTATTCAAGGAAAATGGATGCGTACGTCGCTAGGGCTCTTTAGCGCCGCCTCCATTATTGGTATTGTATTACTTATTGTAGCGGGTGTTTCAACTGCAAAATCTTTTGCAATCGACGGCGGCATGAGTGCTGAAAAAGGCACTTATTTTGGGGATTCACTGCAAATTGATGTTTCTACCGAGATGCACCTCAAGGCCTTTAATCACGAAAAATTTCAAATCAACAAAGAAGGGTTTAGGCCAACAAGAAATCCGGAGCAAGGCTTGTTACTCGTAGACAATGGTCTCATTTACAATAGTGGTATTGCCATCACTTACAAGGCTTCGCCAGATAGCCTATATCATATTCGCATCGAGAAAAAAGCCAATGGCGCTTCCTATTTAAAAGCCAATCAAAGAGCTGCGCATATATTATTTCCATGTGAGTTAGTTGGTAATAAACTGCAGATTTCGAGTGGTTTTTCTTTTCCAGCGAAAGATCGTTTGCGCGATCAAGAGGTGGTGTTGCACATTGAGGTGCCCAATGGTAAAGTGGTATTGCATCAGAACAAAGTTGTTTACCCGTATTTTTCTGAATCGGAACCAGATCAGGCCAGCGACCGCGCATACGTTTACGGTGACGGCGAATACTCAGCGTGGTAATACACTGCGGTCTTTGCGCAGTTGTTGGGCATCTAGCCAGTAAATGAGTTTAAAAGAAAAGCTATTGAGCGCACCGTTTTGGAGGGTGCTGGAGAGGTCTTGCCAATAAGCTACATTAACAGCATCGTTATTGGAGAAAACAGCATTTTTCCAAACTATATTGATTTCACTTCCAGGCATAAATACCCAGCGATACACAAAGTCTATGGTAAACGCATTATAATTGATATCGTAGGCAGATTTTCCGTCAGTCGTCAGTCCATTGAAGTCTGGTAAGGGATTGAGGCTGCCATCTTCTTCTAAAAGTGAAAAGTTTTGGTATTGAAGGGTAGAACGGTAGTGACGCAGTCTCAAGCTCAAAGACATGCGATTGGTTAAGATGTAATCTAACGAAACAAATTGAATAGTCGTATTGCGGTCGCGCTTTCCGAATAAAATCCCCTGATAAGTTTGGGCTGGCGTGGCAAATGGGATGGCGTATCCGAGACTATTGATTTGTAGTTCTTTCTCAAGTGAATAAACCAAAAATAGGGCATCAGAAAGCCGGAGACGAGGTCCAAAATTATATGCATATTGTCTCCATGGGTTGTCCCAATAAGTCACAATAGTTGCACCGATATCGATGGCAATTTTACGCTGATAATTCGAAGAAAACCAGGCGTTTAAGTATGCATTTTGAGGTATGGTGAACACAGCGCCCCATGTTCTTGGCTCAAAATAATCTTTTGAATCTTGAAGCGCACCACCTGTGCTTAGGCCAAAAGCATTGAACCTTTTATTGAGTGCAAATACATTAAAACTGAGCATATTACCGGTAAATGCATTTGGCGCATACAAATACGACTGCGAGAAATTTGCCCTGGCATTCCATCTCATGAGCTGTTGCCACTTAGGTGAGAAATTTCGGTAGGCCACACTGGCTTCAAAAATTCTGCGGTTGTTATTGTAATTGAAACCAAGGTCATTTGGATCGTAGCTGTCGGACTCTTGTAAATAACCCAAGCCGCCAATGAGTGCACCGCGTTGCTTCTGGACATTTAAGTTTAGATTGTGTCCGAGTGTGTTTGTGGCATCGAGCTGTGCTGATACAATTCCTTTACCGTTGATATTGTAATTGTTGTCTTTGGTATTCAGGTTGAAATTGAAGGCAGATACATTGGCATCATAAAAAGATCCTGCTCGCCATACGTTGGTATTGGTGAAAGTTAATGAAGAGTTATTCTTTAAATTTTGATCAAAAACGAGTACGTTATAATTGGTCAAAGGAGAGACAAGCACCGCTCTTTTACTGTTATCAAGGGTGGAAACTGCTGTGCCAATTTGTTCGGCATTGACAGCATTGAAAACCCCAATACCAAGGCCATTGCTATTGCGACCAGAAATTTTAGAAGCGTTGTAAAGTTGAGAAGAACCCGGCACATTCTCGAGGTATTCATTGGGCTTGAGCATGGTTTGCGTCACCTTATATGGTGCTTGAATACCAATTCTTCTGCTGTAAAAGATGCCCGCTTTATTGAAGAGCTCCATGCCTTCAGTAAAAAATTGGCGGTTTTCATTGAATTGAACTTCAAAAGGGGTAAGGTTTAAAACTTGCTGATCAAAGACGACTTGACCGAAATCAGGAACTAATGTCAGGTCAAGGGTAAAGGCTTCATTGATTCCGTACTTGATGTCCATTCCGCCATTAAAGGAACGCAGTAAACTCTTCGAGTTGTCTTCGTTTCTGATTTCATCGACGTAGGCAGACACATATGGAATAAGTGCCAAACGAAGTGGTGGACTGATATGAGTAAGGTTGGTGATATCTCCGCTCTCGAGCAGCATATTCTCGAGATCCGGGTTGACAGCTACCCAAGAAGATTCTTCCCGAAAACGCGCAATTTGCCTTCCGATGTTAATACCCCAATCTTGCACCTCTTTTTGCGGAAAACGCAAGGCAGAGTAGGGGATTCTGACCTCAGCAATCCAGCCATTTTCTACTATTTGAACTGCGCTATGCCAGACAAGGTTAAGTTGATCATTATAGTCGTTGGCTGCAATTTTAGCATCTAGTTGAACACCTCGACTCGTGAGACCGAAATAAAAACCATTTTGATTGTCGTTATAGGTGTCTAAAAAAATCCCGATGATGTCGCAATTCGGGTTGTAATCGTCTCTTAAAGAGAGCACCTTAGAGATGGAGTCAGGTGGATCTTGACAATAAAATGCGAAATAAATGGCGTCTTGGTCGTAGCACAATTGAATGCTTGTCTGACTTTTCGAGGGTTTACCAGGTTCTGGCTTGATTTGAACAAACTGGCTGAATTCGGGATTTTTAGACCAAGCTGACTCTTGTAGTTGACCGTCTATGGTTATCTTTTCAGTACAGCGAACGGCATTGAGTTGCTTTTGACCATAATAGTGAAAGCTCAGAAAGAGTAGAATAATTTGCCAACGCATGGGCAAATTTACAATTATCTACCTTTTCGGGCAACCACATGTAAGCATTCTTCTTGCTTTTCAAAAGTTACCCAGATTTTGATTTTTCTTTTGAATTCAAGGAGAATTTGAGAAATGGTGGCTTGTAGGTATTGTTTTTGGCTTTGATTGAGCGGTGCACTTGAGGCAAAACGCGCATATGAGAAATCAAAGGCATTGCCATTGAGGTGAGGGCTCTTATTAACGGCCGTTCTGTTTTTGCGCACGAGCTTTGAAACAGTATGCCGTGTGCGGGTCATGGAAGTAACAATGAGTTGGCAATCGGCAAGTGGTGTATTGGCAAGAGAATCTTTGAAAGCGCGGCCAATTTCTTTGAGTACTTGGTCTGCATATGGCGTCAGAAACGCATAGGAATATTGAAAGGTGTCTAGTTGAAATCCAATATCGGGCTTCACTAGAACTAATTTTTTGGCACGATAGGCACGACGCAGCCCGTTCGTATTTGCAACTGGCTGTATCCCTTGCTTAACGGATCTGTCCATGTATTCTACCAAACGGTTATTGAGTTGAGCCGTGTAAATACGCGGATCTAAAAATGGTATTTCGGCAGTTTGGCTTTGCTGCGTTTCATTTTTGTTGGCAATCGACGACCCGGTGCTTGGCCAGTAAGCGAAAGCTAAAAGCACAAACCCGAGGGCTAACAAAAACAGATTATAGAAGCGCATGTAAACAAATATAAAAATTGCTTGCTTTGGTCTGACACAAGTTCGTAATTTTGTGACATGGGAACCTTCGATGCACTCAAAGCACAACTCGAACAACAAGACTGGCCTAATCTATATATGTTCAAATTTATCGTTCCCAATGATAACCACCATTTAGCACAGGTCACCGCTTTATTCAACGCAAATAGTGAAATCAGTTACCATCATTCCGGTAACGGAAAATATGTAAGCCTGAGCGCTAAAGAAATCATGCTCTCAGCCGATGACATCATCGCAGTTTATGAACGCGCCGCGTTAATTCCCGGCATCATCTCTCTTTAATGGAAGCAATCGTTAAATTTTTATTCGTCTCTTTTCTGATTCTGCTTGCAGTTATTGCCTATCGGGCTTTACTCAGACGCTTCCAACGCGGTCAAGTGCAACACCAAGATTTTTGCGAGTTATATACCTTGGATCAGGAACCTGCTAGCGGAGAGCTTGCGTTCTATTTTGTGTGCCCTGCACCGATTGAAGTACGCTTTGGCATTTGGCAAAATAACCAATTGGTGGTAGAATTAGCCAATCAAGAATTTGACAAGGGCGGGCATATCTTGCGTTACGAGAGTAGTCTGCTCCCAAATGGCGTCTATTATTACGGAATAATTACAGCCGTGCAAGAGACTAAAAAACGCATGACCGTCTCTAACTAAGATTCATCTGTCGATTTCTCGACTTTGATTCGAGATGGCTTTCTAGGTAACTTGTATTTGGGCTTATGGAAATCACTCTTATAGCCATCTGTCTTTTCTATCCGGTATACCAAACCAAGGCTATATTGGCTGTACGACGAATTCCCCAATATGTCTACTAGTCCAAATTTATAAACACCCTGGGCCTGCAGTCCAATTTGTTTACTCAGCCAAAATGTGCAACCTGCCGAAAGATTAACAGTAGGCGTCAACATTGGTGCGCTCTGCTTCGGGTCGGCACTGCGCAAGCTAAAGCCAAGACCGGAACCCAAATAGGGATCAATTGCGCCGCGTCCTAATTGCTTATAAAAAGAGTATTTAAGTGCAGCATCGAAATAGCCGATAAAACCATTCACACCAATGGAATCATTGACCAAACGGTCTGATTTATACGGTTGCGCTCCGAGAACCCCCTCGACGCTCCAGCCATTGTAAATATAGCGGTCTGCATACAACCTCGATGGAAAGGGCAGGCCGTGTAATTGATCGATTGGAACAGGGTTGAGTTCTTGGCCGTCGTCATCGGTGGTGGTCCAGGCGATGCCAAATTGCCAAAAGTAGTTGTCTCGGTTGGTAATCATTTTATCGGGTTGGGCAAAAGAGAGCGACCCAGCCACAAGTAAAATAGTGCAAATGAAGAGAGAGAATGCGCGCATATAATCGTTTCTAAGAACAAATTTAAACATTAAAGCAAACGCTGAACTTTCCCGTAAATAAATGAATTGACAATCTTTTGTTGATGTTCTGTTTGGCATTAAATGAGTAAATTTGAATCCAATGGGAAAAGTTAAAAAATACGAACTCACCCTCGACGACGAACAACCCTTCGAAGTTTACGGAATTTCTACTGCTTTTGCCGATTACAGACTCTGTTGGGAGCTCAATCAAACACTTGGTATTCTCTTGGAGAAACAAACCAAACGCTTTGAAATGTTTATACCGAAACTAAAAGCACAACACGCATTTAGTTATTTTTTTTTCGAGGACCAAGAATTGCTCACGCGTTTTTACTTGATCAAAAACAAGCAAGAGCAACAATTCTTGCAAGCAGATCGCCCAATGATCGATTACTTTTTGGTGCTCAAAGAAAACTTTTCTCATGAGCCTGCAGATTTGATCGATCAACTCAGAAAAATCAACGGTGTGGTTGCCGTATTTGAATTCAACCACGAAGAATTTGACATATTAGATTACCTTACAAGCTGACATGAAAAACACTAAAATAGTGGCCACTATGGGCCCTGCGTCACTAAAAAAAGAAGTACTTGCAGACATGATGCGTGCTGGCCTCAATGTTTGTCGTTTGAATTTTTCACACGGAAGCCACCAAGACCATGCGGGTGCAGTAGCCCTTATCCGTGAGCTCAATGAAGAGCTCGGTTTAAATGTAGCCATACTCGCCGACCTTCAAGGCCCTAAAATCCGTACCCACGAAATGGAAAACAATGGCGTGCTCATTGAAGTGGGGCAACACATCGACGTCGTGGTGGAAAAAGTACTTGGCAATAACCAAAGATTTTCAATTAACTATCATTTATTACCCCGCGATGTAAATCCTGGCGAGCGTATTTTGCTCGACGACGGCAAGTTAGTACTCGAAGTACTCGAAACAGATAAAAAAGAAAAGATTCGTTGCCTCGTCATTCAAGGTGGTTTATTGTGCTCTAAAAAAGGTGTCAATTTCCCGAACACGAAAATATCGATGCCGTCACTTACAGAAAAAGACATCGAAGACCTCAACTACGCACTCAAACTAGGTGTAGACTGGATTGGCTTATCTTTTGTGCGCAGTGCAAAGTGTATTTCGGATCTCAAAGAGAGAATAGCCAAAAAGCGCAGTATTGCCAAGGTTGTTGCCAAAATTGAAAAACCAGAGGCGCTGGAGAATATCGATGAAATTATCGAACTCAGCGATGCGCTCATGGTAGCCCGCGGTGACCTCGGCGTCGAAATCCCATATCAAAATGTGCCGCTCATTCAAAAAATGATCATTAGCAAATCGGTTTCTAAAGCAAAGCCGGTTATTGTGGCAACGCAAATGATGGAATCCATGCTCAATAGCCTTACACCGAGCCGAGCCGAGGTCAATGATGTCGCGAATGCGGTGCTAGATGGTGCCGATGCCGTCATGCTTTCCGGAGAAACTTCGGTTGGCCAATATCCTGTACAAGTCGTTCAGACCATGGCCAACATCATCAAAGAAATGGAGCAGCACCCAAGCATGTATCACAAAGAAGAACTGCCTCCCAAAGGAAGCCCGCGTTTTATATCTGATTCCATCTGTTTTAATGCCTGTCGATTAGCCCAACGCGTTGAGGCCAATGCGATCATCACCATGACATTCTCGGGCTATACCGCTTATAAAATTGCTTCACAGCGTCCGGCTTCTCCTATTTATGTCTTCACGCACAATCGCAAAATTCTGACGCAACTCAATTTAGTATGGGGCGTCCGGGCATTTTATTACAACAAACGCATCTCCACCGACCACACCATTGCAGACATCAAACATATCATGAAAGAAGAAGGCTATTTAAAAGTAGGTGATGTCGTGATCAATGTGGCATCTATTCCACTCGAAGACTTGGGTGGATCAAATATGTTGAAGCTCAGCTACGTAGATTAACGGAATCTGCACCTGCCTTTTTACTGTACTTTTAACGCATGAAAGCAAATTGGCTCTTGCGCCCAGCAAGTTCTTCATCTTCTATTTCGGCTCTTGCTTCGGTGCTGCAAGTGCCCGGGTTTATTGCCGAGATCCTTTTACAAAGAGGGATCGAAACTCGGGAGCAAGCCGTTTCTTTCTTTAATCCGATTTCGCAAGCCCTGCACAATCCTTTTCTCATGAAAAACATGGATGCTGCTGTCGGGCGTTTGCAAAAAGCCATCAG
>CAZINO010000030.1:15725-23460 GCA_964540625.1 uncultured Lishizhenia sp.
CTTGAGGAAAGTCTCGATTTAGTGGCTTTATCTATAGGAGCAGATATCGTCGAATTGCTCGGCGAAAACCGCACGCTCTGCGCAAAAGGACTGGCGCAACTCAATGCCTGTCCACGGCCAGCATTTTTAGCCATCCTCGAACTTGCTGCCAAACAATTACCACTTACCTTACGAGATGTTGTTTTTACCCTTGCCCCTAGAATCAATGCAGCAGGCAGAATTGCGTCTGGTCAGCGCGCCGTAGACTGGATGCGCAGTTCAGATCTACAAGAAATCGAGCAACTTGCATTGGAAATCAATACAGATAATACCACACGGCGCGCCTTAGATCAACAAACAACTGCTGCTGCGCTTGCTCAAATCACAGCAAATAAGGTATTTGAGCAGCAGTATTCTACTGTAGTTTTTGATCCGACATGGCACAAGGGTGTTGTAGGCATTGTGGCTTCAAGGCTCATAGAAACCCATTACCGCCCTACAATTGTACTGACCGAATCCAATGGCGTACTAACGGGTTCTGCCCGTTGTATGGCGCCATTACATCTATACGAACTCCTCGAAAGCTGTCAGGAGCACCTCATTCAATTCGGTGGGCACCAATTTGCAGCAGGCCTTACGCTAAAGCCCGAACAACTCCCTGCATTCCATAGCGCTTTTGATAGCGCAGTTTCAGTTGCTCTCGGGCAGCAAAAACTGGAGCGCAAAATAGAGATAGATGCCGAACTAAAATTTTCAGAGATGGGAAGCAATCCAGCGCTACATTTCAAGCGCGTTTTGCAAATTTTAAACGCCTTTGAGCCCTGTGGCCCCGGCAATCTTCACCCTGTCTTTCTCGCCAAGAAATGTATGATTTTAGATTATCGGATTCTCAAAGAAGCGCATCTCAAACTCAAACTCATTCAAGAAGACAGCCAAGTTGCAATTGAGGCTATTGGTTTCAACTTAGCCGCCTTGGAGGCCGATCTTGCTGTAGGCGTGCTTGTCGATATTGTTTTTCAGATCAGTGCCAATACCTATCAAAATAAAACGACCTTGCAACTCGTCATTCAGGATTTGTGCACGAGCGCCTAACTTTACGTAAGTTTGTAATATGTTTACAGGAATCATCGAAGAAGTAGGTCAAGTGCTCGCCATTGAGCACGACGCGGGCAATATCCATTTTACAATTGGTTCTGCACTTTCGTCAGGGTTTAAAATTGACCAAAGTGTGGCTCACAATGGCTGTTGTCTTACCGTTGTGGCCCAGCAACCTAGCCAACATACAGTTACTGCCATACAAGAAACACTAAACAAAACCAATTTGGGATCTTGGGTGGTGGGCACCAAAGTTAATTTAGAGCGTTGTATGCAATTAGGAGGCCGCCTTGATGGTCATATGGTTCAAGGCCACGTCGATTGCATTGGAACCTGCACAGATGTTCAGGACGAAAACGGCTCTTGGCGTTTTACTTTTGCGCATCCGCAAGATTTTGTTACCGTAGAGAAAGGATCTATTACTGTAAATGGCACAAGTTTAACCGTTGTCGATTCGCAAAAAGGAAGTTTTTCAGTGTGTATTATCCCGTACACCTACGAACACACTAATTTTCATGACCTTATCGTAGGCGCTGAGGTCAATTTGGAATTCGATATTATCGGCAAGTACGTTGCGCGCTACCTCAGTTTACAACAATAGCTAAAAATATTTAATAAGAAAGGGCGGCCTGTAGGCCGCCCTTTGTATTTATTGAAGTGTTATTGCTTAGTTACGAACTGGTGCAGCAGGCTTCGGTGTAGAACCAGGAGTGGTTGCCGGAGCAGGGTCTTTGATACCCAAAGCTTTTTTTGCAACTTGGTCGTTGGGCTCTACCTGTAAGATTTGCTCGAAATAAGACTTTGCTTTGTCGAGGTCTTTAGCAGGTGACTTTGAATAGTAGTCCGCAACGTAGCGTAAAGACTCTAATACAAATGCCTTTTTAGAAGCTTGGGTACGGTCTTCTGGCTTGACAATTTCAGTTATTTTTAAGTAATAAGGAAAAGCCATCCACTTTTCGTTATTGGTATCCATTTTGAAATTGCAGCGTCCGCGGTATGCGTAGGCAGGTACATACGTACTGTCGTTTTTAATGACAATCTGGAAAATACTATCTGCCGTTTTATAGTCGTTGCGGCCAATGTAATAAGCCTTTCCTAAATCGTATTCTTCAGCAGCAATTAATTTACCGTTTTTTTGACGGCGCACCTCCAAAGCACTGATGAGCTTTTCGTATTGCTTGTTTTTGGTGTAAAGCTTCAAAAGTTCTCCAGAAAGTTCTTTATATGCTGCGTCGTTTGTACCCACAGCTTTTTCAAATTCAATAATGGCCAAGCTATCTTTGCCTTGTTTTTGAAAAATATTACCGCGCACTTTGTAGTCTTGGTAGTTGATTTTGTCTGCTGGCACAATTGCAAAGAAACGATCAGAAGCGCTCAAGGCGTTGGCAAGTGACGTGGAGTCCGTTTTATCAGCATAGGCAAACGCAGACATGCGCTCGGTATAGAAGTTGCTGAAGCCGTTGTTTTTAAGCACTTCTAATTGACCCAAAAGGCCGTTGTATTCCTTGGCTGCAAAAAGGGCGTTTGCATAGCGGTAGCGCGACTCAATGTTGTTGTTGAGCTCGAGGTATTTCTCCCAGTTTTCAATGGCTTGTTTGTTTTTGCCAAACATCAGGTAAAGCTCAGCATTGAGGCGGTATGCAGGCGCATAAGTAGGATCAATAGCTTTTGCTTCGTTGTACATTTTGTTGGCTTCTTGCTCGTTTTTCGCACGTTGGTAAATGAGCGCTTTACGTACAATTCCTCTTGGCGATTTAGGATTAAGTACCAACACTTGGTTGTATGCTTTGAGTGCTTCTGATGCATCGGAAGAATTGCGTGCGTATAGAGCATCGCCTTTAAGCAAGTAGTTGTCTTCGTTTTTTGGGTCTTTTAAGATCGCCTCTTCTAGAATAATGAGTGCTTTATCTAAGTTTTTATTTGGTGCTTCAATGTAGATTTCGGCAATACCACGAATGACTTCTGCTTTTTTAAGCTTGTCTTTTTTGGTCATGAGCAAGGCCTTAGTGAATTCTGCCTCTGCTTCGGCAGTTTTGCCTTCTAACCATAGAACGCGTCCATATCCAACGATGGGTAAAGCACGAAGTTTATCGACTTCATAACCTTTCTTCCACATCATCTTAGCAGAATCTAATTCTTCTTTTTCGAAATAGCAATCACCGAAATAAAAATAGTTTTCACCGTTGATAGGGTCTGCTGCAACTAATTTTTTGTAGTCGGCTATAGCGTCGAGGTAACGCTCGTTTTCTGTTTTGGCAATTGCTTGCTGAAGGGTCTGGGCATAGCTGAGTCCGGTAAGCAAAATAGTGCTGAGGAGTAAGATGCGTTTCATGAGATTTGCGTTTTAATTTCGGGCCAAAAATAGCCTAGTTTTTTGGGATACAAAAATTGTGCCTGTTATTATTTCTTGAATTATTGCAAAACGAGCCGAACGGGTGTGAGCGCTGGCACCAAGCCCGACTTTTGAATGATGAGTTGTCCTTTGTCGTCCTTTTTCATAAAAAGAACAAAACCGGTATTCAAGCCAGATCGACGTCCTTTATTGATGATCCAAATATCGCGGATGAGCGGGTATTCTTTGGTGTAGAGCATGCCAGCATAAGGCTTGTATGCTGTTTCGGGATCCTTATCATATACTGCCGCAACGCGCAGGCCATCCATGAATGCTAGAGAAGTGGGGTCGTCTTGGTCTGAAATCCAATTGAGGCCAATAATACCTATTGTGTTCGGATGCGTTTTTACGTAATTGATTACTTCTTCATTTGAATTGAGTGCGGCTACACGGTCTGCCAATTTTTCTATTTGAAGCATATTGGTCATGAAATTGAAGTTGGCAGATCCTTTTTGGTCAAAAACAATTTGTTTCAGTTCCGCTTTTGATGGCAAAATGGCTTTGTTGTTGGAAAGAAGCGCTTTGATTTGCGCTACACTCAAGACGGTATCTGACATACCAGGATGCATGATTATAGCTACGGCGTCTGTCGCAATTTTGTCACTGCGGTAGGATACATTTTTACTCTTGAGATAGGCCTTTTCTTGGTCGTTGAAGTCACGTGTAATGACGATTGTTTTGGTTTTGTTGTTGTAGAAGGCTTCAATTATTTTATCCTCTGCCTCATAATAACCTGTTATCCTTGCCTTGGGGTATTGGCTCATAAAGGTTTCGATACTGGTTGTGAAGAGTGGCTTGAAAGATTCCTCAATGTATAAATGTGTTTTGCCGCGCCCGTGGGCATCTTTTTGGTACACAAACGGATTGTTGTTGTTGTCGCAAGCGGTAAAGACTATTGCGAAAAGAATAAAAAACAAAGTTTTCATAGCGTTTGATTTGATTTAAAAGCATTATAAACGCGCCATCCGCGAAACAAACCGTAGCCAATGAATACAGCCGTGAGGATAGATCGTCTCCAGGTTTCCATTTCAAAGAGGTCAGTACCCATTAAAACAATTGCAAATACAAAGCAAAGTACAACGACCAATAAGCCCAAAGAAAGTTGAATGTATTTCATATTATGAAGGAAAAAAAATCCCCATCGAGATGGGGATTAAAAATAGTAAGTAAGAGACTATTGCGTATCGTAGATGATTGGAACGCGTACCCAAAGTCTTACAGGACGGCCAGAGGTTTTGGCGGGTGTCCAGGCGGGCATTTTGTTGACCACATTAAGGGCCTCTTTGTTACAAGATGGGCATTCTACGATTGGACGCTCAACGCTGGCGTTGGAGATGCGGCCGTCTTTCTCAACTACGAAGCGCACCACAACACGACCTTTAACACCGAGTTCGATGGCTTCGTCTGGGTAATTCAAAGTGGAATTGATAAACGCATTGAGCTTGTCATAGCCACCAGGAAATTCAGCATCTTCTTCGGCTACCTCAACAACTTCTTCTTCTTGTTGGCGTGTATCAACGATACCAGGGCCTTCGTCTGGATTGTCGCTTGGCAACCAGCCTTCTTCTCCGTCGTTTGTTTCAGTCGAAATAGTGATGTTATTGAGTTCATTTTGAGAAGGCAATTCATCTTCAACGTAGTCATCTTCTGCCACCGGTGCAATAAATGCCTGGGTTTGTGTCATGGGTGGCGGCGGTGGAGCCGTTGGCGGCGGTGGCGGTGGAACGTCTTCTTTTGGCGTTTCAATGGTAAAGTTCTTTTCACTGACGCGTGGCTTTTTGATTTCTTCTTTCGGTAAGTTCTTGATGATAAAAGAAACCGTAAAAGCAAGACCTGCAAAAGCAACTAAACCAGCTAAAATCAAAGACATGCGTTTGTTGTAGCCAGAACGAAGCACGTAGGCGCCGTAGGCACGGTTGCGGTGTGCAAAGACGGCTTCGTTGCGACTTACTGAAGTAATGGCTTCCCAGTTTTTGTTGACATAGTAGTCAAACAAAGAGAAAGCAGTAACGAGTGCGACGATTACATAAATGACTGTCATGGCGTTAGTTTTTTTCTTTTAATAACTCTTTTTCTCCAGGTGACAAGTCGGTAGGAGCGATGACGCCCACACTGGCAATCTTGAGTTCGTCAACTAAATCAATGAAGCTTTTGCAAAGTGCTTTGTCGTCGGTTTTAATGAGTACCTTGACCGCTTCTCTTTTGACGGTGAGTTCGTTGAGCTTGCGTTCGTAGGTAGTGTCTGCAATTTGCTTCTTGTCGAGTTGCTTGTCTAGAGCCACCTTATTCTTAATAACGTATTCGTTCCAAGAAGCTAACAATTTTCTGACACTATTTTCACCGGAACCGAAATTAGCTTCTTCAAGAACTGTGGGGCCGTTAGGACCTGGCTTGGCTTTTGAGTAAAACTCGTTTCGGTAGTAATAAATTTTGTCGCCAGATAAAATAAAGGTGGCGGCATTGTTTACCCTTGGTGGTTTTTTACCTGGGTCTTCTACTTTTGCGGGGTAGTTGAGCGGCATGACCTTAGGTTTGCTAAAGGTCGAGGTCAAGACAAAGAAGGTAAGTAGCAGGAAGGCGAGATCCACCATTGGTGTCATGTCTACGTGAGTAGACCCTTTCTTGGCTCTTTTCTTCCCTTTTTTGCCGTGGTCGCCGCCGCCGCTTTCTGCGATTTGTGCCATGTGCTAATTAATTTACGGGAATTGCTTCCGCAGAGGTTACGAAATTCAAGTTGTTCAGATTCAATTCTCTGAATACGTCAATCACAGTTGCAGCGTCTTTGTACAAGGTTTTGGAGTCTACGCGAACTACAAATTTAGGCTTGAAATCTTCCATTTTAGGTTCGTCGCCCTTGAGCTTGGCTGCTTCAAAAGCGGTACGGCCAGAGTTAACTGCTGCCGTTGCAGCAAAGGAAAGCCAGTCTAAAAGTTCGTTTTTGGTAGAATCAGTAGGAATCCCTTTTGTTGGGAAACTTGCGCGTTTTGCTGCTTCGGTGCTCATGTATGCAGGAAGTTCTTGCATGGTACAACCAAAGGTTGACATAAAAGAAAACTCTTCGATTTGCTCTTCGTTAAGGGATACCTTGTATTTGCCGAGCATATTGTTGAGCATTTCTTTGCGGGCTTCCGGATCCGAGAGGTTGAAAAACACGCGGCCGTCTCTGTCTAGGGTAACCATCAAAATATTCTTTGGAATGATTTTATCGGAGATACTAGATGGGGTTTCGACGGTAACGGGTTCTGCATTTCGGAAAGAAGCGGTCAACATAAAGAAGGTTACAAGCAAGAACGCCAAGTCCACCATAGGCGTCATGTCTATGGAAGGAGTGCCTTTGGGCATTTTGATTTTTGGCATTGCTTGAGTTTTAACTTAAGGTTGACAATTAGTTGTTGGCTGCAAAATCTTGAACGATCGTAAAGCTTGCTTCGTCGATGCCGTAGGTCATGGCGTCGATTTTAGTAGAGAAGAAGCCAAAAGCGATGATCGCGATGGTTGAACCTGTAATACCAAATGCGGTGTTGATAAGGGCCTCAGAGATACCAGTAGAGAGTTCTGCTGTATCTGGTGCGCCTTGTGACATCGCGGCAAATGAACGGATCATACCAAGTACGGTACCGATTAGACCAATGAGTGTTGAAATCGATGCAGTAGTAGAAAGAACCGGTAAGTTTTTAGATAACATTGGTAATTCTAAAGAAGTTGCTTCTTCAAGTTCTTTTTTCAAAGCCTCTAATTTTTGTTCTTTGTCCATGTGGGCGTCTTTGGTCATCATTTGGTATTTTACCAAACCTGCACGAACCACATTGGCCAATGAACCGCGCTGTGCGTCACAAGCATCAATAGCGCCATTGAAATCTTTGGCAGCCATTAATTCTTTGATTTTTTCAATGAATTGGTTTGCTTTTCCTTTACCGTTTGCTAGCATAAGCGTAACCAAACGCTCAATTGTGAAGATCAATACGATGAGGTTGACCGCAACCAATCCGGGTACGATGAAACCACCTTTGTAAATAACCCCTAAAAGGTTTCCTTCAATTGGTTCCGCTTCAGGGTTTTTGTCTACGAAGTTATTCGGGTCCCCAAAAATAAATTTGTAAATTAAGATACCTGCAATGAGTGCAAGCGCAATAGCCAGAAACGCAACAATTGCTGAAAATCCCCCGGCGGTTTTTTGTTTTTTGTCCATAATGATCGTTTTTAATTTTTCATTTTTACAATTGAACGCCAAATATAAAAAAACTTTAGCCCCTTTTCAAAACGAAATTT
>CAZINO010000031.1:0-19077 GCA_964540625.1 uncultured Lishizhenia sp.
ACCTTTCATTGGAATTTTACAACTGATGTCGGCTAAATTGATGAGGTCTTGGGTGATACCTGATTCTTCGGAACCCATGATGATTGCCACACTTCCGCGGAGGTTGGTTTCATGCAATGGTACCAAAGCTTTTTCTGTACAAGCGACAATACGCAATCCGGATTGTTGCAAATAAAATAGCGATTGCTTGAGTTGCTCGGTCTTGCAGATCGGAATCCGATTGAGGGCGCCAGCAGAAGCTTTCATGGCGTCTGAGGTAGCAAGTGCAGAGCCTTTGCTCGGAATCAGGACGGCGTCTATGCCCATGCATTCGGCACTGCGCACAATGGCGCCAAAGTTGCGAACGTCGGTGATGCGGTCCAAGACCAACACACTTGGTTTTTTACCTTCTTCGAGCCATTGATCGACAAGTGTTTCAATTTCTTGATAGGCAATTGGCGGTACCATGGCAATGACACCTTGGTGATTGCCTGCGGTAAGGGAATCTAATTTTTGATTGGGTACGTACTGTAAAAAGTAATTTTTACCGGTTAACGAAGCCCTTAATTCTTCGAAGATGGCTTTGTTAATACCTTTTTGAATGAGAATTTTATTGAGTTCTCGGTCTGCTTTAATGGCTTCTATAACGGCATGAACACCAAAAATGATATCCGTTCTTTCTTTGCGTTGGTAAGTACGTTCTTTTGCATCTTTTCGAGCGGCGCGCTCGTTGTTGTGGTTTTTTTCTTCCATTAGTGGATATTAAGTTCGAGGCTTACATTGCCCTCGAGGGTACGTGCCACCGGACATGCTTTGCCGGCTGCAATGACTTTTTGTTTGGTGCGTTCATCCCAATTGTTTGCGCTAAGGTCCATGTCGAGGATAATTTTAGAAATTCGGCGTGGATCGGAAGCCATTTGTTTTTCGATGGTGGCCTCAGCGGAGATGAATGGAATGTTGTGGGTTTGGCAGTAAATGCCCATGATGGTCATGACACAAGAAGCCAAAGAAGTGGCAACGAGGTCTGTAGGAGAAAACGCCTCGGCTTTGCCGTGGTTGTCTAGGGGTGCGTCGGTGATGATTTTAGTACCTGAGCCGAGGTGTGTACACTCTGTTCGGAGTTCACCTAAATAACGTACGCTAGCGGTTTTCATTTGGCAAAGTTAATACTTCACCTCGACAAAACCGTGTTTCTCGATAGGTATTCCGCCTTCGTAGGTTGCTTTGATGATATAAAAGTAGGTTCCTTCTTCTACTTTATCTCCGTTTTGCGTCAGGCCAGACCAAGAACCAGCTGGGTCGGTATATTGGTAAATGGTGTTACCCCATCTGTTGACAATGGTGCACTCAAAGTCCGAAATGCCGCTGTATTGCACAAAAAAGGAGCTATTGCCATTGGTAGACGACAAAACGATGATATTTGGCGCAATGACATCGCAGGGTTTAAAACCAATGGTAGCGGTATCGGTGTAGGTGTAGCACACATTGCTGATCGTGTAGATATAGTTGCCAACTGCGCTAATGACGCGCGGGTCGTCGGTGTTGCCGTCTTGCCAAGCCCCGAGTGTAATGGGGTTGTAGGCACCCTGGAGGGTCCATTCAGTGAGCGTGCTGTCTTTGGGTACATTGAGCGTGTAAGGGTCTAATGAAAAACTAGAGCCTTGGCAGATATTGGTATCGAGCAGTTGCACATAAACATAAGGCGGGAACTCAATGAACTCAGTGAGGGTAATGCCGCAAGCGCTGTCCGTGAAACTGATCGGGTAAACACCGGCGTAGTTGGCCATAATTAAGGGGTTTTCTGCGGTGGTATTCGAAAAAGCGATGGTGCTGTCTGGGCAACTCCAGGTACCACCTAGGGCAGAAAGCGTTCCGGTTACTTGGGTTTGGTAATTACAACCAATGCTGTCTAGATAAATGTAAGGTTGCGCATATAATTCGAGCGTGCTTGTGGCGCTGTGGTTACAAACGTTGTCGGTAAAGGTGAGGGTGAAAATACCTGATTCGCTCGCATTTATTGTCGGGTTAAGTGAACTGGCATTCGGTGAGAAAAGCAAGGTGGCCTGTGGATTGTTAGAGGTGTAACTCCAGATACCACCACCAAGGTCGGCAGTTGTGCCACTCACCTGATAATTCAGTTGACACAAGGCTGTATCTTCAAAAATTTGCGGGTTGGGCGGGAACGTCAGGGTTGCGCTCAGCGTTTGCTGACAAACGTTGTCGGTGAAAGAAATGGTATAGGTGCCCGGCGCACTGATCGAAATCAATGGATTGAGTGCAGTGGTACTACTGAAGCTGATGTTGGCCGAAGAAGCTGTCCAGAGCCCGCCCGGGGAGACCGTGCCTTGTACCTGAAAGGTGTTTTGGCAAGTGAGCGTATCGTTAAAAATGGTAGAAGAACTTGTTCCAAAAACAGTAAAGGTTGTGTCTGTACTACACAAACCGGCTGAGTCGAGTAAGTTGATGGTGTAGGTACCTGCACCCAAGACATTGCTGAATTGTGCATTCAGTGCCGGGTTACCTAAGCCCCAGCTCACAGTTGAGTACGCACCTGCATTTGGAATGGTCAGTGTGACGGCAGTATCTGGCGGACAAAATGCCAACGGGCCTTGCAGGTTGATTGGCAGCGGATTGATGATGTCAAAAGTATCCGAGATATGTTTGTAACAGCCGTTTTTACTGACGGTTACCCCGTAGATTTGATCGGTATTGATGCTGCTGGTCGGTGTAACTGTGAAGTCGTCCCAGAGGTAGCTGTCATAGGGGCCATTGGATACACTTAGGTCAATGCTACCGCAGGAGTTGGCTACAACAAGCATTGCGGAGTCGAGGTTGTTGACGATGGTGTCAATGACGACCACAAAGGTGAGTGCGGTGACGCCGGGCGTAGGAAGGTTGTTGTCGGTGGCAGTAACGGTGATATTATAAGTGCCCATTAAGGCCAAGGAGCCGACAGCTCTAAGAACAATATTTGCGGTATTGCCGGGTGTATTGGAAATTTGTTGCAACGAGGTAAGACCACCATTCGTATAGGTAATGCTGGTGCTTTGGCTTGTTTCAGGCGATAAAAAGTTGATGCTGAAATCGGCGGAGTCTCCGAGGGCGCAAATTTTGAAGGTGTCACAGGAGGCAATGCCTTCCGGGATTGGCGGTATATTTCCGCCGTTTGATGCGTCAAAAGCAAAGCTTTTGAAGTCGAGCCAATCGATGCCGTCCGGATTGCCTAAGGCGCCGTCAAAATCATTGCCAGCGTGGTCAAAACGCGAGATCAAGAAATAAGCTACGCCATCACCTTTGTTGGCACCGCAGGTGGCCGGAACCCCGCCAAAACCATTCACGCCTTGAGAGGCATCGCCGGTGGTCCAGTCCATGTTTTGGTAACAAAAGGCAACGTTCCCGCCGTCAATGACGGGGTCGGAGCCGTTGGTGATAATCAATTGAAAGGTATTGAGTTTATCGCCATGAAAGGCATAGTAACCGACCGCTACCCAATTGACATAAACGGCTGTTGGTGTGATCTTGTAAAGCACCTGACCATTGCCGTTGCGCGTATCGACATCGGCCCAAAATGGCGCAACGATGCCGTTGCCGACCGATGGAAAAGCTGTTGCAGAAAAGGTAGACAAAGGACCGGTAAAGGTGACGTTACCGTTGTTGTTGATGTAAATGGCGTTGTAAGATTGGCCGTACAAATTGAAGGTAAATGGAATCGGAATAAGACCGGTTGAGCCGTCGTCGTTGGGTTGCATAGCCAAAGAGTAAGTCGAATCTGGTGTGATGTAGCAGTCACAGGCGTTGGCTTTGTTATAGGTGGCCGGCTTTACAGGAGCCACCGGCAGTTGTATGGACGTATTTGCGGTCGTGTTGACCGTACCGAGCTGACCAGAACCTTTGAGTTGTTGGTAAAGTGGAGAATCGACTAAAACTTGTGCCGAAGCCATTTGGATCAAAAACAAGAGGGCGGAAAAAAGTAGCAATTTAGACATAGTAGAAGGGCTTAGACCTAACTGAATAGGACGCTATTTTAGGGTTTGAGGTTGCACGAATTTAATGTATTTTTAGCAAAAATTTAGGATATGAGACTTCTTCTAGGGTTTTCCCTCTTATTAGCCAGTGCCACTTTTGCACAAAAGAAAACAACAACGCCAGTTGAAAAGCCGCCTTTTGACGCCGGCACAGTAGGTGCGTTGTCGTTTCGAATGGTAGGCCCCGCATTGACCTCAGGTCGTGTTGCCGATCTTGCGGTGCACCCCACAAACAAAGATACTTGGTATATAGCGGCAGCTTCTGGTGGTGTTTGGTTGACGCAAAACCATGGCATTACCTTTGAACCCATTTTTGATCATTACGGTTCTTATTCGATAGGTTGCATTACCCTCGCACCTAGCAATCCAAATACGGTTTGGGTAGGTTCTGGTGAGAACAACAACCAGCGTTCAGTCTCTTACGGCGATGGCGTATACAAGTCTGTAGATGGGGGTAAGTCTTTTACCAATATGGGACTCAAAAACTCGGAACATATCGGTAAAATAATTGTGCATCCGACCAACGAAAATATTGTTTGGGTAGCTGCCTATGGGCCGCTTTGGAGTAGTGGCGGCGAGCGCGGGGTTTATAAAAGTACCGACGGCGGCCAGACCTGGACACGCACGTTATTTGTCTCGGAGCACACCGGAATAGCCGAAATCGCCATCGACCCGACCAATCCCGATATTTTATACGCATCGGCGCATCAGCGTCGCCGTCACGAGTATACCTACATTGGTGGCGGCCCAGAGTCCGGACTTTACAAGTCGACAGACGGTGGTCTTACTTGGAAAGAAATCAATAGCGGATTACCAAAAACCGATATGGGCCGCGTGGGCTTGGCTGTTTCGCCTGCCGATGCCAATGTTGTCTATGCCATTGTTGAGGCACGCTACGAAAAAGGTGGTGTGTACCGCTCCAATAACAAAGGCGAAAGCTGGGCCAAGCAAGGTGGATTCTCAACAAGTGGCAACTACTATCAAGAAATTTTCTGCGATCCAAAAGACGTCAACAAAGTCTTTGCGATGGATACCTATATGCACCACAGCACCGATGGTGGTAAAACGTTTGTCCCGACAGGTGAGCGAAACAAACACGTTGACAACCACTGCATTTGGATTGATCCCAACAATACCAACCACTGGTTAGTGGGTTGCGACGGCGGTTTATACGAAACCTATACGCACGCCAAAGAATGGAGCTTTTTTGGCAATTTACCGATCATTCAGTTTTACAAAGTCGTAACCGACAACGCCACGCCATTTTACAATATTTATGGCGGCACCCAAGATAACAACTCAATGGGTGGCCCTTCGGCCACGCAGAACGTGTCTGGCATCCTCAATACCGACTGGTTCATCACCAACGGTGGCGATGGTTTCGAATCGGCAACCGATTGGTCCAACCCAAACATCACGTACGCGCAGGCCCAATATGGTTGGCTGGTGCGTTATGACAGAGTGTCTGGTGAAAAAGTACCGATTCAGCCTATGCCGGCTGCAGGAGAGCCAGGTTATCGTTGGAACTGGGATGCACCGCTTATCGTATCTAAACACGATGCAAGTACGCTCTATTTTGCGGCCAACAAGTTGTTTAAATCCACAAACCGCGGTGATGACTGGCAAACAATAAGCCCTGATTTAACGCAACAAATCGATCGCAACGAAATTGAAGTCATGGGCCAAGTCTGGACCATTGACGCCGTCATGAAAAACGCTTCCACGACCATCTATGGCAATGTTGTTGCCCTCGACGAATCACCTCAGAAAAAAGGCTTATTGTATGTCGGTACCGACGACGGCCTCATTCAGGTTTCCGAAAACGACGGTCAAACCTGGACTAAATACCAAATGTTTCCGGGCATTCCGATCAACACCAGGGTAAACATGCTCACCGCATCTTTACACCAAGAAAATGTGGTCTATGCGTGTTTCAATGCGCAGCGCCAAGGTGATTTCAAGCCTTATTTACTAAAGTCCTCAGATAAAGGCAAGACCTGGACCAACATAGCAGCTAATTTGCCAACACGCGGTACTGTTTATTGTCTTAAACAAGACCCAGTAGTTGAAAATCTGTTGTTCGTTGGAACTGAGTTCGGCGCTTATTTTACCACAGATGGTGGCCTCAACTGGACTAAACTTTCCGGTTTGCCTACAACCGCAGTTTACGATCTTGATATTCAAGAAAGAGAGGTAGATCTCGTCGCGGCAACCTTTGGCCGCGGTTTTTATGTATTGGATAACTACAGCCCTCTGCGTACCTTAAGTAAAGAAAACCTAGACAAAAAAGCACATTTATTCCCTGTAAAAGATGCGTTGCTTTATATTGAAGCGGATCCGCTTGGTTTGGAAGGCACCGGTTTTCAAGGGCACAACATGTGGTCTGCTAAAAACCCGAGTTACGGCGCCACCTTTACGCTTTATCTCAAAGAGGTACCAAGTTCTTTGAAAAGCGACCGTCAGGCCAAAGAAAAAGAGTTGGAAAAAGACAAAAAAGACGTCAGCTACCCAAGTTTTGAAGCGCTTAAAGCAGAGGCACTTGATGAGAGTGCGCAACTAATTTGGATCATTTCTGATGCCAATGGCACCGAGATTCGCCGCATGAGCAGCAGTCCGCAAAAGGGTTTGCAGCGCCAGCAATGGAATTTGCGTAAAGCCAGTACCAACCCTGTTGGAAACGGTGGCCGCGGCCCGCTCGTGGTGCCGGGTAACTACTACCTAAAAGTTGTCATGGTACACAATGGCAAGGTCGAGGAATTGGTCGCAAATACCGCGTTTGTAGTCAAAGGGCTCAATAACCAAACTTTACTGGCAAAAGACCAGCCCGCACTAGATGCCTTCCGCGCTAAAGTTGCGGAGCTCAACCGCAAAGTAAGCGGTTCCGAAAAACGCTTTGAAGAACTCAACGAAGAACTCGCCGTACTCGAAAAGGCCGTCTTGAATTATCCGAACACAGACCTGAACTTAATCAAGGAAATTCGTGAACTCAAATTGCTTAAAGCGCAATTGCGCGAGCAACTCTACGGAGACGAAATGCGTGCCAAGCACGAATTCGAAACAGCACCAACTTTCACTGGCCGTTTAGGTATGCTCGAGTATCAGCTCGCCGAAAACACAAGCGGCGTGAGCAACACGCACAAAGCCAATTTCCAGATGGTGGAGCAAGAATACGCTAGGTTTAAAGAGGCGCTGAATGTGTATCAGACCCGTGTTCTTAAGCTCCATGAGGCGCTTCAAAAAGCGAATATTCCTTATACGAGATCGAGAACCGATTGGAAAGAAGGGGAGTAAATTTATAAGCTGCGTTCGGTCGTATTACCTTTATAAGTGTAGCTCAACTTTCCATTATTTACTTTAAAATCAGGATTCGGCCAAACGTCATCTAATTGAAATAGGTAGTTCGTTTGGCCGTTTGCTGGTTCTAGTTCATAAAAATTGAAATGGTAGAGCGTTGCCACGCACATATATGTTTTTCCAGTTTGTTGGTCAAAAAAGGCGCGCTTTTCTCCCAAATAATAGGCATACGGTTGGGTGATTTCAATTTGTGCTTTGGATAATATGGTGCCGTCTGGTTGCATCATGACCACAAAATTGACGCCTTCACTAATAAAAATGAGGCTGTCGTTTTTGACGAAGTAATCGTATTCTTCGTATTCGGGCTCATCGTATTGTCGGATACTATGCTGGTGGACTTGCGGTCTTTGAACCGGTGCAGTATAGTTGTTTTGTTTTTGTTTCTTTTGTTTTTCTTGATCCTGTTTTTTTGAAACTTGTTTTTCTTGAACCTGTTTTTTGGGTTCTTGTTTTTTGGGTTCTTGTTTTTCTTTGACCTGTTTTTCAGGTTTGGCAATTTTTGTAGTTCGGACCATTCCCCAATGAATTTGCTCCGCTTGGAATCTACTGAACAAAGTGCGTTTGTCGTAGACATTGTATTGAATAACTGCGTCTTCATCAAAACCATTCGGTCTGCAAATACCCTTCTCTTTGTCTTTGGCTAAGCTATCCGCTTGAAAATTAGCAACTCTCGAACGCGCAATGACCAATTTCGTTTTTTCTTTGTTTTGGCCACAAATGAGCGTCTCAGAAACAGACGTTTTTTGATCGCTCAGTACGTCGCCCTCAAATTCAAATATGGCAGCAATAGGTGGGGCAGTTTTGAAATGATAAAGGTGCAGGCCAGCTTTGTTTTTTGCCGCCATTTTTGAGAGCATGGTCCAGGTTTCAGTAGTTTTTGTGTTCGCCTCCGGGTTTATTGTTTCGAACAAATCATTCAAGTTAAAGTATTTCTCTTGTTCTGTAATAAAATGTTGTTCAATTGATGCCACATTTATAGGCTCGCTCGTAAAGGAGAAAGCATTTACATTTTCAAAATTGTTTCTGGCTTGATAGAGCGCTGGTTTTTGGTTATAGCGGATGTTGAGTTGCAATACCACAAGTGTATTGATAACAATGAGGATCATGCTGAGTTTACCCCAAGTTTTCGTGCGCACTTGTTTTTTCTTTTGCTTGAGGTCTTCAAGCAGTTTCGAGGCGGCGTTGTTTGTCGGCTCGAATTGCAATGCTTGCATTTTCTGTTTGAACAGCTTATCAAACTGTTGCTTACTCGATGTCATGGTTTTGTTGTTTGAGGTTCGAGATGCGCGCACGCAATTGTTTACGTGCTGTTTTCAGGTGCCACTTAACGGTTTCAGTTGAAATTTCTAAAGCTTCGCTAATTTGCTTGATATTGAAATCGTCTATGGCGTATAAATTGAATACTACTTTGGATGCTGGCGGTAATTCATTGAGCAAGAGCAGTAGTTGGGTTGGAGGTGTCTGTTCGAGTTGGATGAGCTCAAAATTGTGGTCTGCAATTTTATCTGTAAGTTCAGTAAATTGCAAAGCCGATTTTTTGTGTGTCCGGCGGAAGTCGTCAATGAGTTCATTGCGTAAAATACGCAAGATCCAAGCCTCAAAAGAACTATTGACCTTAAATTGTTCGATAGACCGTATCATTTTTAAAAATGAATTATGAATAGCGGTGTGTTGTTCTTCCCGATTGTTTTTGTAGCGAACGGCAACCGACATCATCAACGGAAAGACTCCGTTGTAGATCTCGATTAAAAAACGCTCATCTTGTTTTATGATGCGTTGAATGTCAGCCTCTGTGAGTTTCAAATAATTCGAATTTGCGCAAATTGTGTACAACCATATGACGCTTAAATTTAAAAATCGGGGTGGTATAAATCTAAAAAAAACAAAAAAGCCCTGAAAAATCAGGGCTTTAACGAATAAAAAATGCGCAAATTATTTGATAACTTTCTGCGTGTAAACTTTAGATTCATCAACAATTTGAAGGAGGTAATTCCCTGCTGGTAAGTCATTGGTTTGCAATTTGGTATTGACAACAGCGTTTAAATTTTGAGTGCGAAGAACTTGCCCAAACATGTTGTATAAAGTCAAGCTCCCGCAAGTAGCTTTCTCGAAGACAATACTGAGCTCGTTGCCCATTGGGTTGTTGACGCTAAACGGATTCTTGCCAATTTCTTGGATACCACCAAGCTGTACCGCATCAGTCACAATGATTGTTTTGACATTCGAAGACTTGATCACCGAGCAGAACAACGTAAATTGCAAGTTGTAGCAAAGTGTCCCCCAGGTATTTGGTGCATAATAATTGATGGTATAAGTTGTAATTAGCCCATTTGTATCGATGAAATGCCAGTTGGCTTGGATGGAATCATTGCCCAACAAGCTGATGAAGTACAGATTTGCACTCGCACAGGCATTGAAATCAAAATTACAGTCTTCTAATTCTTGCGTAAATAAGGTGGTATTAGTTGAACCACAGTTGGCACCGTTCACCACTAGCGTATCGCCCATTGTTGGGTTCAGTATTTGAAGGGAGTCGCAGACAAGGAAACTACAGCCGGCCATGTCCTGCACATATAAACAGTAATTGTATCCCGGAAGTACATTGGAAATGGTTTGAACATTTTCACCATTGCTCCAAGAATACATATAGGGTGGATTGCCTCCTGTGGCATTTCCAGTCATGGCGCCGTCGTTGGATGTTGGGGTGGAAGCTGGCGTTTGTGAAATCGTGGCGCTTAATGTAGAACAAGGGTTGGCACCAACACCAACTACAAATGAATAATTGAGAGAATCCAAACCACCAGCGGGGTTGTTCTGCACGAAAGAAACACCGTAATAGCCCTGGCATAAATTCCCAATTTGATAGGTATTGCTTGCCAACACGGCGCCATTGCTATACCAAGTCACAGAAGATTGAATAACAGAAACCGAGTTACTGAGTGTTGCCGTACCGTCACAAACGCCTGCAGCGCTGGCCGGAACAACGTCAATTTGTGCCAAGGCACGCTGCGTAGTAAGGCATATACTCATGCACAGCAAAATTGTTTGAAGTAGATTTTTAGTCATGATTTGGGAGTTAAAGTTTCTATTTACCAGTGCTATACAACGTAAACGAAGCTTTTCTGGAGTAGTTGCTTGGAAACCAACAAAAAAGGCCGCGAAAGCGGCCTTTTTCAATGAATTAAAAGTTTGACTTACTGATCGCCAAAACGCTCAATGACTTGTTGGGTAACGCCTGTGTTGGAGAAACCGCCGTCGTGGAAAAGGTTTTGCATGGTGACGTATTTCGTGAGGTCAGAGAACATACTGATGCAGTAGTCTGCGCAAGCAATAGCGCTGGCATTGCCAAGTGGCGACATTTGCTCAGAGAAATTGATGAACTCCGTAAAGCCTTTGATGCCTTGCCCTGCGGTGGTAACCGTTGGTGACTGCGAAATGGTATTCACGCGTACTTTCTTTTTGATGCCGTAATGGTAACCAAAAGAGCGTGCAATAGACTCGAGTAAAGACTTGGCATCGGCCATGTCGTTGTAGTCAGGGAAGATGCGCTGTGCAGCGATGTAAGAAAGCGCAACTACTGAACCCCATTCGTTCATGGCGTCGTGTTTGTATAGGGTGGCGAGTGTCTTGTGCAAAGACATGGCCGATACATCCATGGTTTGACCATAATAGTTGTAGTCGTTTTCGGTGTAGTGTTTGCCTTTGCGCACGTTTGGCGACATCCCGATAGAGTGCAAAACAAAATCAATTTTACCGCCAAGAATTTCTTGAGCTTGCGTAACGAGGTTTTCGAGGTCTGCTACGTTAGTGGCGTCTGCTGGGATTACTTGGCTGCCTGTTTCGGCTGCCAACTCGTTGATTTCACCCATGCGCATGGCGATGGGGGCGTTAGTGAGTACGAAAGTTGCGCCTTCTTCATGAGCGCGCTGAGCTACTTTCCATGCAATACTCTGATTGTTCAATGCACCAAAGATGATGCCTCTTTTTCCTTTCAATAATTGGTTTGACATGTGCTTCAATTTTCAACAAAGTTAACAACTTTATTTTTCGAGGATGCGTTTGAGATTTTTTAGTCCTTTTTCAAGGTCTGTCCCAAGTTGTTTTTCCATGTCGATGAAGAGGGTCATTAGGTTTCCAGGATACGGCATTTCTCCGCTAATGCCCCAAGATACGCGTGTGGTACTGGAGTCGATTTTCTGGGTACTCATGAAGGATTTATTGGTGCTCTCAAAAGGTTCGATGAATTTGAGTTCGAGGTCGATGCGCTGGCCTTGTTGGATGGCCATAATTTTTTGTTGACCCGACCCAACGTCGGCTTTCTGACTTTTCCAAGTAGTGGTGAAGCCAGGTTGGCCATCGGTCCCTGAATGACTCACCTGCATTTGGGGGTCGGCTTTCCACCATACGCCAAATTCCTCTTGATTTTCGAGTAATTTAATGTAGTTAAAGACGGAGTCGCGGGGTTGCGAGACCATGGCACTGCGTTCTACACTAAAGGTGGTCGGCAAAAATAAAGCGACAACCAAAGCCACAATAACCAGAAAGAGAAGCCAATAAAAAAGGCGTTTAAGTAGTTTTAGCATGTTGTAGTTCAGTTGGTTTTATCGAAAGGTAGTTAAATTCGATACATAGCGAACACAATTCCTGAACTTCTTTAGGGTAACCTTATTCTCCCTAATTCATAGTGCGCACTATCTGAGGTATTTTCGCTCCGCCCAAAAGGTTCCAAACGGCAGGAAGGCCGTGATAAACAGGATGATACATTTTTGAAGCGCCCATTTTTCTTCGAAGTAGAAATAGGCGATGTAAAAGCAGTAAGCGATGAATAGTACACCGTGTATCATGCCCACCCATTGGTTGGGTTCTGGCATATTTTGGCCATATTTCAGATACATCGTAAAAAGCAGAGCTGGCCAAGAGATACCTTCGGCGATGGCTGCCATTCTAAATTGTTTGAGTGCATTCATTGATTTTGATTTTCGATGTTTTTAATGAGGTCGCGGATGCGGGCCGCTTCGATGAAGTCGAGGTCTTTGGCTGCGCGTTCCATTTCTTTTTTGAGCGCTTTGATTTCTTTTTGGAGGGCTTCAGGGCTTTCAAACTTTGGTGAAATATGGCGCGTTTGTTCTGTGTTTTTCTCGGCTTGAAGCGCCTTGGCTTGTCTGGTGGTTTGATCGCCGTCTGCAACCTTAGTGCTTTCTAGGATTTTGTCTTTGGATTTATTGAGCGCAGTTGGGACCTGATTGTGCGCAAGGTTGTAGGCTTCTTGGGCCTGGCGTCGACGGACTGTTTCGTCAATGGTGCGGCGCATAGAATCGGTGATTTTATCTGCGTACATGAGCACTTTTCCATTCACATTGCGCGCGGCCCGCCCAACAGTTTGTACCAAAGAGCGTTCGTTGCGCAGAAAACCTTCTTTGTCGGCATCTAGAATGGCTACCAAAGATACCTCAGGTAAGTCGAGGCCTTCGCGAAGTAGATTGACGCCAATCAAAACATCGAAATCGCCTAGCCGGAGTTGACGTAAAATCTCGACCCTTTCGATTGTATCGATTTCAGAGTGAATATACCTACAAGGAATGCCCAAACGATCGAGGTATTTTTGGAGCTCTTCGGCCATGCGTTTGGTCAGTGTGGTGACAAGTGTGCGTTCGTCGCGTTGGCGTCGTTGTTCAATTTGTTCAATGAGGTGGTCAATTTGATTTTTACTTGGATGTACCTCAATGATTGGATCGAGCAGACCAGTAGGTCGGATGAGTTGTTCGACAACAATGCCTTCGGACTGCTGCATCTCGTAATCGGCGGGTGTAGCCGATACGTAAATGACATTAGATAAAAAACCTTCGAATTCATTGAATTGCAGCGGGCGGTTATCGATGGCAGCTTGTAGGCGAAAGCCGTAGTCCACAAGATTGATTTTGCGCGAGCGGTCTCCGCCATACATGCCGCGGACTTGAGGCAGCGTCACATGGCTCTCGTCAATGACCATTAAAAAATCTTCTGGGAAGTAATCAAGCAAGCAAAAAGGGCGTTCACCGGGCTCTCGGCGATCAAAATACCTGGAATAATTTTCGATGCCCGAACAATAGCCTAATTCACGGATCATTTCCAAATCGTAATTGACGCGCTCTTCGAGTCTTTTGGCTTCTTCGAGCTTGCCTTCTGCTTTGAAATTGGCGACTTGTTCGACTAAATCATCTTGAATTTGAAGAATGGCCTGGCGCGTGTTGTCTGGGCTTGAGACAAATAGGTTGGCCGGAAAAATATCGATGGACTGAAAAGTTTCAAGCGTGGTGCCGCTTTCAGGGTCTATTGCAGCAATACTTTCAATTTCATCGGCCCAAAAGCCAATGCGCAAGGCGTAGTCGGCATACGCCAAATAGATGTCAACGGTATCACCGGAAACCCGAAACTGGCCTCTTTCAAAATCGTTTCCTGAGCGCTGATACAAGTTTTCGACCAACCTGAATAAAAACTTGTTGCGCAGCACCACATCGCCGACTTTGAGGTGTAAGATGCTGTTTTTAAATTCAGTAGGGTTACCAATCCCGTAAATGCAACTCACCGAGGCCACCACAATGACATCGCGCCTCCCCGAGAGCAGGGCAGAGGTGGCGGCCAAGCGAAGTTTTTCGATTTCATCGTTGATTTGCAGGTCTTTTTCTATGAATGTCCCGGTAGAAGGAATGTATGCTTCTGGTTGGTAGTAGTCGTAATAAGACACGAAATATTCGACGGCATTATTTGGGAAAAACTGCTTGAATTCGCCGTAGAGTTGCGCGGCCAACGTTTTATTGTGTGATAAGATGAGCGTTGGGCGCTGCACTTGGGCAATGACATTTGCTACCGTAAAGGTTTTGCCGCTACCCGTTACGCCCAGTAGGGTTTGTTGACTTTGGCCACTTTGGAGGCCATCGACGAGTTGTCTGATGGCTTCGGGTTGGTCTCCGGTGGGTTGGTAATCCGAAACAAGTTCAAATTGCATGGCTCAAAATTACCGAATTAAATGTTTGATAATTTATATTTGTAAGATGGAAAACAGTCAATATATCGAGGTCTCAGCCAACATTTCAGCACCTCTCACACAAATTTGGGCAAAATGGACCCAACCCGAACACGTTGTCAATTGGAATTTCGCCCACGAGTCATGGTGTTGCCCAAAAGCCGAAGTAGATTTCCGAGTAGGGGGTTCTTCGAATTATAGAATGGAGGCCAAGGACGGAAGTTTCGGATTTGATTTAATCGCCACCTTTCTCGCCATCGAAGAACCAACTTTTATTGCATCTGAACTCGAAGATGGTCGGAAAGTAGAAGTAAAGTTTATGATGTCAGAAAAATTTGTCACCGTCTTGCAACGCTTTGAACCCGAAGACCAAAATCCGAGAGAACTACAACAGCAAGGTTGGCAAGCCATCCTCAATCAGTTCAAAACGTATTGTGAACAATAATGCATCCTGAAATTAAAGCACACATTGCGCAGTTTCCCGCTCATACGCAAGTTCAGCTCAAAGCGCTCCATGCCCACATAGAAAAACAAATCCCGGGCTTGACCCAAAAAATTGGCTATGGCATTCCGACTTTTCAGCGCAACGGAAAAAACTTCATTCATTATGCGGGTTATTCTAAACATATCGGATTATATCCGGGAGCCAAAGCTATTGCGCACTTTGCAACAATTTTTGAGCAAAAGGGCTACAAATATTCCAAAGGAGCGGTTCAGTTTGACTTGAAGACGGAATTGCCCTTTACCTTGATTACCCAAATTTTAGCATATCTCTGTAAAAAGTAACACAGAAAAAAAGCGCCTTGCGGCGCTTGATTAATTCTTTGCTAACAAATAGCTTCCTTTTTTACCTTTCAGCGCCTCTACAGATTGGCTGTACTGCTTTAAAAAGAGAAGCACACTCGGGTTGGGAAGTAAATTTGTTGTTGGATTCGGATTTGAAGAGTAAGTATTTTTAATCATAGGCAGTAAAATATTTGGTTTATAACGCAAGATTTTCAAAAATATTTTATCCGAGATAATTTCTAATTTTGTGTTATCAATCAACAACAACACAACCATCATGATCAAGCCAGGAGTCGCTACAGGCGATACAGTTCAAGCTATTTTTCAACTTGCCAAGCAAAAGCAATTTGCGTTGCCTGCCGTTAACGTCACGAGTAGTAGTACCGTCAATGCAGTAATGGAAACGGCTGCTAAGCTCAATGCACCCGTAATTATTCAGTTTTCTAACGGTGGCGGACAGTTTTTTGCAGGTAAGGGTCTTTCAAATGAAGCTGAAAAAGCAGCAATTCTAGGTTCCATTTCGGGAGCGCGCCATGTTCACCAATTGGCCGAGGCCTACGGTGCAACGGTCATTTTACACACCGACCACTGCGCCAAAAAATTATTGCCATGGATAGACGCCCTGCTCGATGCCGGCGAGGCTTTTTACAAAGAAACGGGCAAACCCTTATTCAGCTCGCACATGATAGACCTGAGTGAAGAACCACTTGCAGAAAACCTTGAAATTTGCCAACAGTATTTGCGTCGTATGGCAAAATTGGACATGACGCTCGAAATCGAGTTGGGCATTACCGGCGGTGAAGAAGACGGCGTAGACAACACCGATGTAGACAACGCCAAGTTGTATACCCAGCCAGAAGAAGTTGCTGCCGCTTACCAAGCACTCATGGAAATTTCTCCGCGCTTCACCATAGCGGCCTCATTTGGAAATGTACACGGTGTTTATAAGCCGGGAAACGTTCAATTGACGCCCGTTATTTTGAAAAACTCCCAAACCTATATTCAGGAGAAATTCCAAACAGGTCCGAATCCAGTTGATTTTGTTTTTCATGGCGGATCGGGTTCTAGCCTAGACGAAATCCGTGAAGCCATCGGTTATGGCGTCGTTAAAATGAATATCGATACCGATATGCAATTTGCATTTACGGAAGGTGTTCGTGATTATTTTGAAAGCAAAATCGCGTACCTTCGCACTCAAATCGGAAATCCCGACGGGGACGACCAACCCAATAAAAAATACTATGATCCCCGCAAATGGTTGCGCGAAGGCGAACTTACTTTCGTCAAACGCCTCGAACAATCCTTTGCCGATCTCAATAATATCAATACACTGAACTAATATTATGTCTTGGTTTAAAAGAAATAAAGAAGGTATCACAACGTCCACTTCCGAAAAAATGGAAGTGCCCGAAGGCTTGTGGGTTCGTTGCTCAAATTGCAAAACACTCTACACCAGTGAAGACCTCATGCGCAACAACTACGTTTGCGATCGTTGTTCGCACCACGAACGTATTGGCGCAGCTGAATATTTCAATTTACTCTTTGACAACCAACAATATGAAGAGCTAGATACCAACTTGCAATCTGGCGACCCGCTTGGCTTTGTCGATACCAAGAAATATACTGATCGCGTGTTAGCAACGCAAAAAGCGACCGGTCTCAAAGATGCCATTCGCACCGCCAAAGGGAATCTAGAAGGTCATAAGTTAGTAGTGGCTGCCATGGATTTCAATTTCATTGGCGGTTCTATGGGTTCGGTAATGGGCGAGAAAATCGCTAGAGCCATAGATGTAGCTATTGCTGAAAAAGCGGCTTTCATGATCATCTCTAAATCTGGAGGTGCCCGCATGATGGAAGCCGGTTTCTCTCTGATGCAAATGGCTAAAGTTTCGGGTAAGCTCGGTCAGCTTGCCGAGGCGCAACTTCCTTACATTTCTTACCTCACCGATCCAACCACTGGTGGCGTGACCGCTTCCTTTGCCATGCTCGGCGACATCAACATTGCTGAACCGGGTGCGCTCATTGGTTTTGCAGGGCCGAGGGTTGTAAAAGAAACAATCGGACGCGACCTCCCTGAAGGCTTCCAAACCAGTGAATTTCTTCTCGAGCATGGATTTTTAGATTACATCATCGAAAGGACCGCTTTGCGCGAAACCCTTGGGCTTTCGCTCAAATTGTTTTTCAATTAATCTCAAATAGTTTGTATTTTAGAGGACTACTATAAGTTCTCAACATGAAATACATTCTTTTTCTACTTTTTTGCCTTACCCAGCTGCAACTTTTTGCCCAAGATACGACTTGGGTACAAACGTTTACTTTTGACTCGATTACTACGCGTCGGGCTAATTTTCAGTTCCCGGCTTCTCTAGACACCGAGCGCTTTGAAAAAGTACAGATGTACTATAAGCTGAAGTGCTCACCCCTCACCACCTGGGATCAATACGACTGCGGCGAGTGGGATTACCTCACTTACACGCGTGTTTTTGACCACACTGGCATTTTTGATTCGACTGCAGTCAATGGCATGCAATTTCTTGCTAATTGGGCCAGTCCTGCTACAGTGAACATCAAGCCTTTGCCATATACAGAAGCCGATCAATACATCGTTCAAGAAATGACCAAAACGGCAACGGGTCTTGCTCATTTTGCTATTAACGCAGGAGGTTTGAGTTCGAGTTTACCTTTTGTAACTACCCAACAAGGCAGCCGTTTTCAATTTATTCTTACTGCTCAAGAATTAGTAGCAGCGGGTGTTCAGCCAGGCGCCATCAAATCCTTGCGTTTCAATATTCCTACTGGAGGGTTGTTGCTGCATCCTGTTATTTCAATGGCAACAACCTCGCTTACGTCATTAAATTCTTTCGAACAAGCGAACTTCACTGAAGTTTACAACGCTTCTTTTGCCCCGGGGATGTCTAACCCCCCGTTGTTGCCGGGTTGGAATACCTTTGTGTTTTACCAAGATTTTATTTGGGATGGCACAGGGAATTTACTTGTGGAATTATCGGTGGATAACGACCTGCCGCTTATGCAAAACTTGGAATTTGCCATGGAGACCACAACAGTGCCGCTATCAATATCCTATGCTGGGCGTAATGGTATGTTGGCGCTTAATGGTTCAAACCACACGATGTCATCTTTTGCCAACGAAGAAATTGGAAACGCATTTACGATTGAATTTTGGGCCAAAGGAAATAGCAACCTCGGCCAAAATACAACTTTAATGGAGGCGCTCGATACGGCAGGTCGCCGAATCTTTAATATCCATATGCCTTGGAGCAACAATAATATTTACTTTGATGCCGGTGATGAAACAGGCTACGACCGCATCAATCAGGCAGCGAGCCCCACTGAAATAGACGATGAATGGAACCATTGGGCTTTTGTCAAAGACCAAACAAGTGGTCAAATGTTTATTTACAAGAATGGGCAATTATGGCTTTCTGGTACCAATAAAAACCGTGAAATGGGCTATTTCCACCGACTCATCATTGGGGCCAGCGGCAATCAAAATTTATCGTGGAGAGGAAATTTAGACGAAATCCGCATCTACAAAGCTGCGCTAAGTCAGGGTACAATTGCGGCTTATTACCAGCAAAAAATTGACAACAGCCATCCCAATTGGAGTAGTTTGGTTCTCTATCATGATTTTGATAACGTTAAATATGCCCGAGACTTAAGTCCAAATAGCCACACGCTGATGCCTTCTGAATTTGGAATGTTCAAAACAAATAATAGCTTGTACGCCGGAAGTCAAGGTCTCAATGTGCGCCCGGTCGTTGAAATAGGCCAAGGTTCAAATCAAGTTAATTTCTCCACACAATACGTCAATCAATTTAAATTAAAAGAACCCATTGTTGTTTTCGAACAAGCCCCCTTACACAACCATTTTGAATTGATACAATCATATATCGGGGTACCAAGTGGAAC
>CAZINO010000031.1:19177-22963 GCA_964540625.1 uncultured Lishizhenia sp.
AAAGGAACGCCGCCGCGCGATGTACTCAATAGAGAACCTATCTGGGCCGACTTCAGGTCCTATAATTTTGGGCAAATGGCCGCAGATGCAGTATTGCAAGCAAAACCTGTCGTGCTTTCCGACACGGCCGATATGTTTAAAATCAAGACGCGTATGTCTGGTCACGGCCAGGTGGGTGATTACGCGTGTTGCGAGTGGGTCAATAACAGTCATCAAATCAAAGTGGATGGCGTGCCGCGTTTCAACTGGAGCATCTGGGATGCCATGGTTTGTGGCGACAACCCAAACATCGGACAGGGTGGAACTTGGCCCTATGCCCGAGAAGGATGGTGCCCAGGAGACATGGTCAAAGAGTTTGAATTCGAACTGACGCCTTATGTGACGCCCGGAGATACCGTTACACTCGACTACGCCATCAATGCCGTTCCCACAACTGACCCAGGCCAAGCAGGTGGCAACTACATCGCAGCTTATGACCTCATTTCTTATTCAGCACCTAATTTCCAAAATGATGCGGCGGTGGTGGATATCCTCAATCCGAATAACTACGAATATTATTCGAAGTGGAATCCGACGTGTCAAAACCCAAGAATCATCATTAAAAATACAGGTGCACAACCCCTCACATCTTGTCGTATTTTTTGTTGGCTCGACTACGGTTCTAATTTAGTCTACGATTGGACAGGTAATCTTGGGTTTTTGGAGCAAGCGGTTGTAGAAATTCCGGTGACCGACATGAATTGGTGGTATGAGCAAGACAGTTCTTATACTTTTACAGCCTGGATTGCCGACGTCAACGGGATCATCGGACCAGATCAGTACAATCAAAACAGCTTAATGACTGTCAAATACGACGCGCCTGAGCGCATCGATGGTCCTTTCTTTATTTGGCTCACCACCAACAATAAAGCCACCGAAAACAGTTATCAATTACTAGACCACGCCGGTAATGTTTTGTTTGAGCGCACCAACTTACAAAACACGACTCAATACAAAGACACGTTTGATTTGGCACCTGGTTGCTATTCCATCATTATTGAAGATACCGATCATGACGGTTTGGCATTCTGGTACTCAGCTCAGGTAGAAGGCGAGACCTCAGGGCAAATGCGTTTGCGAAAAGTAGGAGGGAGCTATATTGAATTCTTCCCAGGAGATTTTGGACGTTACCACCGTTACGATTTCACGGTAGGTTTCACGCTCGATGTTCCTGAATACGCGCAAACGCCAGAAATCTCTATTTATCCTAATCCGGGTGCAGGCCTCACGACTGTAGAGTTAAATGGACAAATCAATGGACAAGCTAAGTTACAATTAGTAGATCTTACGGGGCGGATTTTATATCAAGAGGACATGAAAGCGACAGCTGATTTTGCCGAAAGTTTCATAAACATGAGTGGGTATCCTTCCGGAACTTATCTTTTTCAAATTGACACCCCACAAGGTACTTACACTCAAAAATATATCAGACAGTAAATGAGAAGGATGTTCAGCATTATTGCTTTTGTTTTTTGCACATTTTCTAGTTCTTATGTGTGGAGCCAATTCTCCATTGATTCGTTGTCTCATATCGACTATCAGGCCTTACATGGCGCCAATCTCAATGATGTTTGGGGCTACACCGACGAATTCGGAAATGAATATGCTATTGTCGGGACATCAAAAGGAACCTCAATTGTAGATATTACCAATGGTGCACAACCGCAAGAGGTATTTTGGCTGCCTGGGTCGGAATCCATCTGGCGCGACCCCTGTGTTTACGGCAACCATGCCTATGTCACAACCGAAGCCGAAGACGGTTTACTGATCATCGATCTGAGTCCTTTACCGCAGTCGACCAATCTACCTACCACGCTTTACACTGGGCCTTCATCCAATCCGTGGCAAAGTGCGCATACTTGCTTTACCTCAAGTAACGGTTACGCGTACATTTTTGGCGCCAATCGGGGAGAAGGCGGTGTGATTATTTTAGATCTGAACACAGACCCCATGCAGCCAATAGAAGTTGGCACCTTTGATATTTCATATGTACACGACGGATTTGAACGAAACGATACGCTATATACTGCACATATTTATGATGGTTATTTTTGTATTGTAGATGTCTCGGACCACAGCAATCCTGTACTGCTTGCCACTCAAGGAACGCCAAACTTATTTACACATAATATTTGGCCCAGTGCCGATGGCGCTACTGTATACACCACCGACGAAATCTCAGGTGCTTTTGTAGCGGCTTACGACATCTCAAATCTTCAGCAAATTCAAGAATTAGATCGCGTCCAAAGTCAAGAAGGAACAGCAGTTATTCCACACAACACTCACGTCAAAGGGGCTTATTTGGTAACCAGTTACTACAGTGATGGCGTTGTGGTTCACGACGCCCACGACCCGTCCAATCTCATTAAACTAGGAAGTTTTGACACCTATCCCGGCCAAACACCTGGTTTTGATGGCTGCTGGGGTGTGTATCCTTTTTTTGCCTCCAATAAAGCAGTAGCGGCAGACATCACTGAAGGCTTATTTGTTTTACAAATCAATTATGCGCCTGCTGCAACTTTAGTTGGTGTAGTCAAGGACTTAGTTAGTGGCCAAGAACTGGCGCAGGTCAGTGTTTCTTTGCTTGGGGCAGCAATGTCCGAAAAAACCAATGCGCAAGGTGTCTACAAAACAGGAATGGCAACTTCGGGAACTTATGTCGTCGAAGTAAACAAACCCGGTTATTATCCACAAACCGTACAAGTCAGTTTGATCGAAGGCACCACCACTACTCAGAACTTTAATTTATTGCCAATACCACCTTTTAACCTCAGTGTAAAGGTTTTAGAAGAAGGCACAAATTTGCCTGTAACCAATGCCCAAATTAAACTCGTACACCCGCAAATTACACATGTCGGTATCACCAACGGAATTGGCCAAGAGGACCTCACTCTTTTTTATCAAGACGACTATCAATTGGTCGTTGGTAAATGGGGTTTTCAAACCAAATGCAGTTCACCGCTCATTGATGCCGCTACACAAGAACTCATTGTCTATCTAAAAAAAGGATATTACGATGACTTTACCTTTGATTTTGGTTGGAATACCATCAATAGTGCCGAAACCGGTTCTTGGGAACGCGCCAAACCAAATCCCACAACCAATACAGTATTTGATCAAGATGCGCCACTTGATTGTTTCAATGAATGCATGATCACAGGAAATGGAACAACACCTAATCCAGATCAAAACGATGTCGATAACGGATTTACAACCTTGATCTCTCCTGTATTTAATCTCGATGGACTGAGCACACCTTATTTGAACTACGCGCGTTCCTTTTATTGTTTTCATGGGCCAGGCAATTTCGATGATACACTTTTGATCACACTAAGTAATGGCATTGACCAAGTCGTATTGGAAGAAGTCATAGCGCCGCAAGGCGATCCAATGGCTTGGGCTTATAAAAGTATTGCGTTAACTGGTCTGCTGCCATTTACCAATAATATGCAGCTTTTTGTGCGCACTGCAGACTACGCTGGCAATCCGAATATCACCGAGGCGGCGTTTGATCATTTTAGCATCAGCAATGAATCTATTTTAGCACTTCAAGACCTAGAGCCTGCGCTTTCTCTTTATCCAAATCCAGGACAAGATCAACTTTCAATCCAAGGGCTTACTGCGCTCCAACACATCAAAATCTATCAATTAGATGGTAAAGTTTTCTTCGAAGGAACACGCAATGCAACCGTTGCCAATGTGCTTACCACTGGATTTCCAAATGGTTTTTACATTGTAGAAATAGAC
>CAZINO010000032.1:0-6814 GCA_964540625.1 uncultured Lishizhenia sp.
ACACCTTGGTGAGTACCTGCATTGATTGCTGCAAACGCCGCGCTGACCGTGGTGTAAGTTGCACTCGCAGTACCTCCAGTTGCAGTAACTGAAACCTGTGCCCAAGCGGTGCTCAAGGCGATTGTCAGTAGTGCAAAAGTCGTAAGAATTAATCTTGTAAAACTTTTCATAGTTATAACTTTAGTATTCGTAATTTAGCAAATGTAAATAAAATTTTATTTGTACAAAAAATTACTTTCCACAATCAAATGATTTCACAACACCTAAATGCGCTCGTTTGTGGCTCCACTCAAGGCATTGGACTCGCTATTGCCCAACAGTTGGCTAAAGACGGATTTTCTGTTATTCTTACCGCAAGAAACGAAGCCAAGTTAAAAGAAGCATTGTCAACTCTTGACGACAGCAAAGGACAAAAACACCGTTTTTTTGTTTCAGACTTTAGCCAACCTGATCAATTAAAAAACGCAATACATCAATTTATAGAAAATTATGGTCCGATTCATGTATTGATCAATAATACAGGGGGGCCAAAAGGCGGGCCAATTGTTACTGCCGAAACGTCAGAATTTTTAGCAGCGTTTAATCAACACCTCATTTGCAATCATATTTTAATGCAGGCCCTGGTTCCCGGCATGAAAGCCGTAGGTTATGGCCGCATTGTCAATATCATCTCTACCTCCGTCAAACAACCGCTGCCTAACTTGGGGGTCTCCAATACGATTCGCGGTGCTGTGGCCAATTGGTCCAAAACCCTAGCTAACGAATTAGCGCCATTTGGTATTACAGTAAACAACGTGCTTCCCGGTGCCACCAACACCCAACGCCTCACCGAAATTGCCAAAGCCAAAGCAGAAAAAACAGGTGAAAGCGTTGCCGACATTCTGAACGAAATGGGACAAGAAAGCCCCATGAAAAGAATTGCCGAGCCGCAAGAGGTGGCTGCAGCTGTTGCCTTTTTGGCTTCGCCGGCGGCGTCTTATATAAACGGTATAAATGTGCCTGTAGACGGCGGGCGCACCAAAAGTTTGTAATCCTATTTTTTAGTGAAGCCCTATTTTTGCTTCTTTGCAAGAAAAGACCGGTAAGCCAGCAAGGTTGGGAAGCCAAACAGTAAGCTTGCCGCAAGCATGTAACCCCGACGCGTTAAATAGAAATCAACGACCTGTTCCATATCGGTTTTTTCGTAACCCAATCCAACAAAATAGGCCAAACTGAGCGGTGCCTCTAAAACGTATTTTTTGCCGTTTTGAGCGTACACTATTTCTCCTTCAAACAAATTAGGGCTAACCACAATGAGCGTTCCACTGATCAATATAAAACTGAATACAAAAACAAACCAAGGTTTGAGCAAAAGCGCTTTGAAATCTTTCATTGTGCAAATTTAGGTCAAATCTAGGTAATTTCGCGGGGCTCTATGGAACGCATTGCTTATCTATGTTTGTCTGAAGGTTGGGGGGGCTTGGAAATGAATCAGCTCAGAAATGCCCGGCAAATGCACCTGCGCGGTCATTCCGTTTTGTGTATCGCAAATGCTAATAGCCCGATAGCCAAGGAAGCCCTGGCACAAAATATACCATTATATATAGTAGCACAAAAAGCCAAACACTATCAATGGCGATTTGCATGGAAGTTATGCCGCTATTTGAATCGCGAAAATTTCACGCAACTCATTTTCCGAAACAACCGCGAACAAAGCATTGCTGCTTCTATTGCTTTTTTTTCCGCAGGAAAAATAAAAGTGCACTATTTCATGGAAATGGCACTCGGCGGAAAACGAACACAGTTTTTTAGATCCCTGCGCTATTCATTTTTCGAATCGTGGGTGTGCCCCCTTCCCTATCTAAAACGTCAAGTGGAGTCCAACACCAAAATAACTATTTCTAAAGTAAAAGATATTCCTTCCGGCATTGAATTCAAAACAACTGCAAGTCTCAACAAAGAAACAGCCCGCAAAGCATTGGGATGGCCTTTGAGTGCGTCTGTTTTTGTGGTTCCGGGGCGCATTGATCCAAAAAAGCAACAAGCATTCATATGGGATGCGTTTTCAAAAAGGAAAGATCCCAACGAACTATTAGTGTTTGTAGGCGCCCACACCCTTGATGAAGCGGATGACTATGCGGTAAAACTGAAAGCAGCTATTGACCAACATCCGAAACATAGACAAGTTATTTGGGCGGGCTTTCACAACAATATGGAGCCGGTTTATTTTGGTGCCGATCTGGTCATCATGGCTTCCCATTTTGAAACCGTGGGCATGGCCACCTTAGAAGCACTACAACATGGCTGCGTTGTTGCTGGCACTAATAGCGGGGGCAGCAAAGAAATAATCGAATTATTTGGAGGCGGTAGGTGTTTTGAAAGTCAAAATGTTCAGGATTTAAACAAGTGCCTTGATCTTTTGCTTGACGGCGATTTCCCTTCTTTAGAAAATACAGCATTCAGACAACATTTTGACTTCAACCGCGTTTGCGCACAAATAGAAAAAGACGTGTTGGGGCTGCCCGCGCCGAATTTTCAGTAAATTCGTTCAATGGACTTATACGCATCCAAACAACGTTGGAAACTTTTACTTGTTATTCTCGCCTTGTTAGTAGTGGGGGCATCCTTATTTTATTCCAATCAAAGCATTCAAAAAATTGGAAGTCGCGAACGCAGCAAAGCCAAACAGTGGGCATTGGCGTTACGCAAAAAAGCAGAGCTCGTTGAGCTGAGCAGCCAAATTTTTGGCGCACTACAAGAAAAAGAACGACAAAAGATGGAGTTGGTTGTGCAAGCCAACCGCACGCTGCTTGGTGCGTCTGACCTGAATGTAAGTCAAGATGTCGATTTTGCACTTCAAATTATTGAGGCAAACAAGGACATTCCCTTTATCTTGCTCAACGATGATGGCAGTGTATCACAATCCAGAAATCTTGTCCGAACCACTTCAAAAGAGATGATGCTACATCTCGCAAAAAACTGGATCCAAGAAGGAAGGAGTTATAAAATCCAGGTTTTTGATGACATGTACATGACCCTCTGCTACGGTTTTTCCAAAGAATTATTGCGCTTGCAAACGCAAACCGATTCCTTAATACGCTCTTTCAATGCCGACCTAACCGATCAGAAAGGCCTTGTGCCTGTATTGCTTTATGACCCGAACACAAAACAAATTGAAGCCAGTAATTTGTCTGAAAAAGAATTAGCACCAACTCAAATAAAGGCAACAATTCATCAAATGACAGCGGCGTATAAGCCCATAGAGCTCACAATTAAAGGGAATCGGAAATTACTTTACCTTAAAGACAGCGAGGAGGTTAAACAGCTCTATTGGCTGCCCTATCTGCAATTTGGCGTCTTAGGATTGCTTGTTTTGGTCGGATACCTCCTTTTTTCAATGTACAGAAAAGCCGAACAAAACCAAGTTTGGGCCGGAATGGCCAAAGAAACCGCGCATCAACTCGGCACACCACTTTCTTCTATGATGGCTTGGGTGGCGCACCTCGAACAACAAGACATTGACCCCATGATCCCAAGAGAGATGCACAAGGACCTCGAACGCCTCGAGAAAATTACCGATCGCTTTTCCAAAATTGGTTCCGGTGCCAAGCTCATAGAAGGAGATTTGGCAGCCACCATTGAAAACAACCTCAACTACCTTAAAGCACGCCTTTCTCAAAAAGTAGAAATGCATTTTGAACTCGATGCGCAACGTCCTTTGATGGTGCTTCACAATGCTTCGCTTATGGAGTGGGTTATTGAGAACATCTGTAAAAATGCCGTGGACGCAATGGAAGGAATTGGCACATTACGCATTCATATTCGCGAAGTAGCAGAGTGGGTTCATATTGATATCACTGACACCGGCAAAGGCTTGACTCCCAAACAATTCAAAACCATATTTGAACCCGGGTATTCTACCAAGAAACGAGGCTGGGGGCTCGGCCTTACACTTGTCAAGAGAATTGTAGAAGAATACCACAAAGGCAAAGTCTTTGTGCTGCAATCTGCTCCCGACAAAGGAACCACTTTTCGAATCAGCATACCGCACTAAGGCCCCACAAAGATTATTCTACCTATCTTTATCGTATTAATATTTATATATGGAAGCGCTCGTACTTACTGAAATCCGCAAACAAATTGCATTCATCACCATCAATCGCCCGCAGCAACTTAATGCCCTCAATAAACAAACCATTGAAGCGCTTCACGACGCATTGAAAACGGCCAATGAAGACCCAAATGTGGGGGTAATTATTTTGACAGGCAGCGGAGAAAAAGCTTTTGTGGCTGGCGCCGACATCAAAGAGTTTGCTGACTTCAATATTGCGCAAGGTGGTGAGTTGGCCCAGCGCGGCCAAGCCACTCTTTTTGACTTTATTGAACAACTGAATACGCCTGTTATTGCTGCAGTGAACGGATTTGCGCTGGGCGGCGGCCTGGAATTGGCCATGGCTGCGCACATTCGTATTGCAAGTGCCAATGCTAAAATGGGCCTGCCAGAAACTTCTTTGGGCGTTATTCCAGGCTACGGCGGCACCCAACGTTTGGCACAATTCGTCGGACGCGGCAAAGCCAACGAACTTATATTCACGGCCGGTATGCTCAAAGCCGAAGAAGCACTACAATGGGGATTAGTCAATGCCGTGGTAGAACAAGCCGACTTATTAGCAAGCGCTGAGGCAATGGCCGATAAAATTTGCAATAACTCACCAATGGCAATAGCTGCGGCTATTCGTTGTGTCAATGCTGGTTTTCAAAGTGGCGTCAATGGCTATCACACCGAAATCGAAGAATTTGGCAAGTGTTTTGGCACCAAAGACTTCAAAGAAGGCACCACCGCATTTTTAGAAAAACGCAAGCCGAACTTCCGAGGCTAAAATGAGCAATCCCATCCGCAAATTAGTTGGCCAAACAGCCATTTACGGGCTCCCTTCAATTATAGGGCGCTTGCTCAACTATTTGCTGGTTCCATTACACACCTATTATTTCGCGCAAACCGCCGACTACGGCGTCATATCCGAATTATATGCATGGGTCGCCTTTTTGATCGTGCTGCTTACTTTCGGCATGGAAACCGCTTTCTTTCGCTTTCTGCAAAATGAAGGCGATAAGCAAAAAGCATACAGTGCTGCTTTTTGGTCAGTAGTAGGCATCAATGGTTTGTTTTACCTGATTTTACTCTACTTTAATAATGATATTGCTGCTGCACTGCTCTTCGAAGGGCACAACGAGTATGTCGTTCTATTGGGCACCATCGTCATGATTGATGCCATTACAGCGCTCCCATTAGCACGTTTGCGCGCCGAAGAAAAAGCACTGCGTTTTGCAGCTATCCAAATGACGAGCATTGGGCTCAACATAGCACTAAATGTCATTGCAATGGTCTTCTTCTTTAGCGCCGAAAGACCTGAAGAAGGCATTTTGTTCATTCTATTAGCCAACCTCATCTCATCGCTCGCTAAACCGCTTTTACTTTACGATAGCATTTTCAATGTCGTATTTGTTAAAGATTGGGGCCTTTACAAACGAATGTGGCGTTATGCAATACCATTGGTCATTGCGGGTTTTGCGGGAATAATCAACGAAACTTTTGACCGCATCTTAATCAAACACATTCTATACGATCCAAATATTCCGGACTCGCTCAGCTATGCAGAGTCACAAGTGGGTATTTATAGCGCGTGCTACAAATTGGCCATGTTGGTCACGATCATCTTACAAGCGTATCGGTATGCGGCCGAACCCTTCTTTTTCAAACAAATGCAAAATCAAGACCGCAATACTGTTTATGTGCGCGTCATGAACATTTTCATTGCTATGGTTTGCGCTGTTTTCTTGGTAGTGAGCCTCAATTTGGACATATTCAAACATTTTATCCAAAAAGAAGCTTATTGGGAAGGCCTTAAAGTGGTACCCATTTTACTGCTCGCAAATGTTTGTTTAGGTATTTACTACAATCAGAGTATTTGGTATAAGTTAAGCGGCAAAACACAATACGGTGCCTACATCACTATTGTCGGTGCCCTTCTCACTATTGCGATCAATGTATACTACATCCCTCAATACCAATACATGGCCAGTGCTTGGGCTACACTCATTGTCTATGCTACACAAATGACCTTATCTTACTTCTTGGGGCAGCGGCATTATCCCATTCCCTATAACCTGAAAAAATTCTTTCTTTACCTCAGTAGTAGCTTGCTTTTATTTTGGATTGGGCAACAAATCCAGTTTGAGAAAGCCTTGATCAATCATTTCTTACATAATTTATTGGTCTTGCTTTTTGTTGGTTTTGTATTTGTGATGGAAAAAAGCAATCTAAAGTCCAGCACCACACACTAATTGAACAAAAAAGCCGTTAGGGTGTTTGATAAGCTACTGAAACGCTTAACTTTGCTTATATGTCAAATCATCCTTACAAGCCCGGTCCGTACCTCTCTCAAATTCAAGTTCCGAGCGATTTGCGTCAAAATTTTACCGAAGAACAGCTGCCCCAAGTAGCCCAGGAGTTACGTCAATATATCGTCGATGTTATTTCAGAAATAGGCAATTCTCATTTCGGTGCTTCGTTGGGCGTTGTAGAACTCACCGTTGCCTTACACTACGCATTTAACACCCCTGAAGACCAACTTGTTTGGGACGTAGGGCACCAGGCTTATGGCCATAAAATCCTGACTGGCCGCCGTGAGCGCTTCCATACCAACCGACTCAAAGGCGGTATTTCTGGTTTTCCAAAACGCTCTGAAAGTGAGTACGATACATTCGGTGTGGGTCACTCCTCCACCTCTATTTCAGCTGCTCTTGGTATGGCCGTTGCCAATCAATACAAAGG
>CAZINO010000032.1:6914-8794 GCA_964540625.1 uncultured Lishizhenia sp.
AAGGTTTCACACGCACTCAAAGGCACCCTACTCAAACAATCCAACCTTTTTGAAGCACTCAATTTCCGTTATTTTGGCCCCGTAGACGGCCACGACGTTGTTGGATTGGCTAAAGTACTAGAAGACCTCAAAGACATCCCTGGTCCAAAAATTCTTCATTGCATTACCCGTAAAGGTGCTGGTTATAAGTACTCAGAGGAAGGCAACCCCACTAAATGGCATGCGCCAGGTGTTTTTAATAAAGAAACCGGTGAAATCGTTAAGGTTGTTCCGAAATCTCCAGAGCCACCCAAATACCAAGACGTATTTGGCCACAGCATTGTCGAGCTCGCAGAGAAAAACGACAAAATCATGGGTGTAACGCCAGCCATGCCTTCGGGTTGCTCACTCAACATCATGATGCAAGCCATGCCAAAACGCGCTTTTGATGTCGGTATTGCCGAACAACACGCCGTTACGTTCAGCGCTGGTTTGGCTACCCAAGGCTTAGTGCCGTTCTGCAATATTTACTCTTCTTTTATGCAGCGTGCATTTGACCAAGTCCTGCACGATGTCGCATTACAAAATCTCAATGTAGTATTCTGTCTGGATCGTGGCGGCCTCGTAGGAGCCGACGGCGCAACGCACCACGGCGCCTATGACCTTGCCTACATGCGCATGATCCCTAACATGGTAGTTGCGGCGCCAATGAACGAAGAAGAACTGCGCAACCTTATGTATACTGCTCAATTGCCCAACCAAGGGCCGTTCTCCATTCGTTATCCGCGCGGAAACGGCGTCATGACCGAATGGAAAACGCCATTTAAAGAAATCAAAGTTGGACAAGGTCGTAAGGTCACCTCCGGAGACGACATCGCTATTCTCAGTATTGGCCATCCGGGTAATTTTGCACAAAAAGCCATCGAACAACTTAAAGGATCTGGCGTCTCTGTTGCACACTACGACATGCGCTTTGTCAAGCCTTTAGATACCCTGCTTTTGCATGAAATCTTTAGCAAATTTGACAAAGTCATCACCGTTGAAGACGGTTGCCTAATGGGTGGGTTTGGTTCGGCAGTACTCGAATTCATGATTGATCAAAAATACAAAGCCGATGTCATTCGCTTGGGTATTCCAGACGAGTACATTCACCACGGCACCCAAGAAGAACTTTGGGCAGATTGCGGCTTCGATACAGCAGCTATTGTGAAGACAATTTCAGACCTATTTCAACTCAACACAGAAAAAATTACGCAGCAGCACGTCGGTTAAAACCAAATTATTGTAATTTGGACCAAAACTTTAACGACTACCATGCAAAAAACAAATTACAGTGCCTTCGGGACACTCATTGTCATCTTTTTCTTCTGGGGATTTGTAGCTGCTTCAAACTCCATTCTCATTCCTGTATTTAAAAAAGCACTTACGCTAACCCAATTGCAATCTCAGCTCATTGAGTTTGCTTTTTATGTCGCATACACAGTAGGTTCATTACTTTATTTCTCGATTTCGGGTGTCCTCAAACAAGACATCCTTAACAAAATCGGATACCGAAACGGCCTTGCTCTTGGCTTACTGATTTCGGCAGCCGGAACGCTTTTATTTATACCGGCTTCGGCAAATGGAGGTTCATTTCCGCTCCTTTTAGGCGGTTTATTTATTGTGGGGCTGGGATTTTCCCTACAACAAACTGCTGCCAATCCATTGGCCATTCAAATGGGTGACCCAGCCAAAGGAAATGTAAGGCTCAGCATGGCTGGTGGTATCAACAACCTTGGCACTACCATTGGTCCGGTAATCATCTCTTATGCAATTTTTGGCGGGCTCCCGAAAGGTGAAACAACCCTTGACCTCACCTCCGTTCAAATGCCCTACCTCATACTTGGCGCTACCTTTGTTTT
>CAZINO010000032.1:8894-22333 GCA_964540625.1 uncultured Lishizhenia sp.
TTGTTTTGCAGCACGCTATGGCCTTGTATTTTTACGCTTGGCATCGCCGGAATGGGTACCAAAACCAATATTGCCTCAAGTTTAATGATACTCATGATTATGGGTGGCGGCGTCATTTCTGTTACGCAAGGTTGGCTTTCAGACGATGCCTTATTGGGTATCCAAAACTCATACTGGGTTGGGGTTGCGTGCTTTGCCTACTTGATTTATTTTGCGATTAGAACCCGAACTATTCTCAAAAACAAAGGAATTCATACCTTTGAGACTGCATCAAGCGGACACTAATGGGAATTTATAAAATTGAATTTCACGACTTCTTTACGGCAGCATTCTCTGTCGACTGCATTATTTTTGGTTATGAAGCCGGGCAAATCAAAGCCTTGTTGATCAAACGGGCCATGGAACCCTATGAAAATTTTTGGGCTATACCAGGAGACTTGGTTTACCCCGATGAAGACCTCCCGGTTGCCGCTGAACGCATCCTCAAGGAACTCACCGGATTAGATCATATACAAATGCACCAATCGCAGTCGTTTGGTCATCCAAAAAGACACCCACAGGGCCGCGTCATCACAATCGCACATTTTGCATTGGTGCGTATAGAAGACTTTCAGGTCAAGGCATCGTCCTGGGCAGAAGACATCAGCTGGGTTCCACTCAATGAAATGCCTTCTTTGGCCTTTGACCACAATCATATTTTAGAGAGCACCTACGACATGCTCAAACAAAAATTGCATCATGAGCCCGTTTGTTTCGATTTGCTTCCAGAACGTTTTACACTTCATGAATTCCAACAATTATATGAATTTGCTTTCGAGCAAGAATTAGATAAAGCGAACTTCCGCAAGAAAATCAAACATATTCCATTGATGGCGCTCAACGAAAAGCAAAAAAACGTGAAGCATAGACCAGCCAAGCTTTTCAAATTTGATAGAGAAAGCTATCTACAGCAGCTTGCCGCAGGAGAATACAGCTTCAAAATGTAAAAAAAGATGACTTATTGTATTTTTTACAATAATGTTTGTATCTTCGAGCATCGCTTTCACTCATTGTCGGGCGTTACACAGGTTAATAATCAATTGAAACGGAGAGGAGTGTCTCCGTTTCTCTTTTTATATCATTCTGTTTTTCAAACACTTATTAAAACTTATTGTTATTTGTACAATAATTTAATTTTTGCTTATATTTATCCCACTCTAAAACTATAACAACATGATCAGAAATCTAGTCCTGGCATTGCTGTGCAGTATCAGTATTGCGCAAGTCTACGGGCAGTCTGTGAGCGGAACCGTCATGAACGAGCGCTCTGAGGCCATCCCCTATGCAAAAATCACCGTAAAAAGCACTAATAAACCTTTTCTTGCCGATGGAAAGGGGCTTTTTCAAGTTAACGTCAGCAACCTAAATTCAGATACCCTTGTCTTGACTGCCATGGGCTATCAAAAACAGTTGGTACCCGTCCAAGGAAGAACCAACTTAACCGTTGTCATGCTCGAGATCTCGCAAGACACCAAAGACGTTGTAGTTATAGGATACGGTACAGCTAAATCAAAAGAACTCACTGGGGCAACCTCAAAAGTAAAAGGTGAGGACCTCGAAAAAATGAACATGACCCGTATGGACCAAGCCCTACAAGGGCAAGTTTCGGGGGTAACCGTATCAAGTAACTCCGGTTCTCCTGGTGGTTCGGCAAATATCCGCATCAGGGGTCTATCTACATTCGGAGACAACGACCCGTTAATCTTGGTAGACGGCGTCGTCTATGACTCAGAAGGTCTCAATGCCCTTAACCCATCTGATATCAAGTCAATTAACGTCTTAAAAGACGCTACGGCAGGTATTTATGGTGTGCGCGCAGCAAATGGTGTCATTATCGTCGAAACTAAAAATGGCGCTATTAACCGCAAACCAAGCATTGAATACAACGGTTATTATGGTATTCAGCAGACCGCGCGGAAGCTCGACTTACTTACTGCCGAAGAATACGCTGTCATTAAAAACGAAGCGTTCGCATTTGGAGGTCAGGCCATGCCCTTTTCTAATACCAACCTAGGAACGGGAACCAACTGGCAAGACTCCGTATTTAGTTCAGCACCTGTACAAAGCCACAATTTATCTTTAAATGGCGGAACACTCAATACGCGTTACTCTATTGGCCTCGGCTATTTCAACCAGGAAGGAATTGTTGGTGCCGATAAAGCAAATTTCGGACGTTACAACGCCCGCTTAAACTTTGCGACAGACATGTCTGAGAAACTAAAGCTAAATTCTGTGTTGTTGTTTTCATCTGATATGCGCAGTACACTTCCCGAAAACGGTATTGGCTCTGTACTTTACAACACCATTAACGCGTTTCCTAATGAGCCTGTTTACAGCAGCCCGGGCACCTTCTCTTATATGGAGGAAGTCAGCGACATCATCAATCCTATTGCCCAAATGATGAATCAATACAATTGGAGCACCGCCAATAAATTCGTTGGAAAAGAAGAGTTTATCTATGAATTCAATGAAAACTTATCGCTTACCAATCGCTTCAATTACAATTATGCAAACGTAGACGCCAAAGTATTCTCCCCACTTGTTTGGTACGGAGACGGCAAATATGCAAATACAGCAGCCAATGCACAACTCGAGTCTCCTCAAGTAGAAATTGCGGATAGCGTTTTCATTGAAAGAGGCGCAGCTGTCTACGAAGAGCGCTCCACCTTTTTGGATTTATCTTACGAAGCCTTCATGAACTACGATAGAACTTTCAACGAAGTTCACAAAGTAAAAGGAACGCTTGGCGTCTCTGTATTTGAGCGCAAAGGACAGTCCTTGAATGGGGTGGCTTTTGGTATTCCAAATAACTCATTAGACTACGCAGATATATCGGCGAATACGGCTCAGGGTGGCTACCTCAACAACGTAAATTCTTGGGAATTCAAAGAGCGCTTGTTGTCCGCATTTATGCGTGCAGAGTACGCCTATAAAGAAAAATACCTCGTCTCTGGTATTTTACGTCGCGATGGTTCTAGCAAATTTGGCCCGAACAGCCGTTGGGGTATTTTCCCAACCATTTCTGGCGGATGGTTGCTCTCAGAAGAAGACTTTTTTAAGAGCAAATCTATTGACTACCTAAAGTTGCGCGTCAGCTACGGGGTTTCTGGTAACGACCAGATTCCAAATTTCGCCTACCGTGCTTTGCTCAATGGAGAGGGTGTTTATGTGTTTGACGACCTCATTACTCAAGGTGTCGCAATTGGCCGACCAGCCAACCCCGACCTCAAATGGGAAACCACACGTCAGCTCAACATAGGACTGGACCTCACTTGGTTAAAAGCCATTAATTTCACGACCAATTACTTCATCAAAAACACCAATGACCTTTTGTTCCAGCCAGATGTATCAGCGCTTCTTGGTTCTTACGGCCCAGGGGGATACCCGCCAATTATTAATGCTGGCGATGTTTCCAACAAAGGCTGGGAATTCGAACTAGCTTATCAATCAGATCGCAAAAACATCCTTCAAACCAACCTCAACTTCAACCTCACAACTATAAATAACAAGGTGGTTAGCGTGCCTGAAGGCATTCAGTATATTCCAGGTGCTGCCTTTAGCGTGGGCGGCGATGTCGCAACGCGCTTCCAGGAAGGCTACGAAATCGGTTATTTCTTTGGATACCAAACAGCTGGTGTGTACCAAACGCAAGAAGAAATTGACAACGCAGCTGTTGTCCAAGAAGGCGCACAGCCTGGCGACCTCATTTTTGTTGATCAAAACGGCGATGGCAAAATCAATTTCTCGGACGACTCCGATAAAACTTATCTAGGTTCTGCCATTCCAGACCTAACAATGGGTTTTGCTTTCAATTTTAAACTACATGGCTTTGACCTCTCGGGTAACGTTTATGCCGCATTAGGTCAAGAAATTATCCGTAACTACGAGCGTCAACAACCATATGCCAATCAACTTGCTTATGTCATTGACCGTTGGACTGGCCCAGGATCTACGAACGAACATCCGCGCCTTACAACAGGACCAACCAACAACAATCTCTTCTCTGACTATTTTGTCGAAGATGGTTCTTTTGTTCGCCTTCGTAACATCCAATTTGGCTATACGGTGCCAAGCGCTGTATTGCGCAAGATCCATGTAGAATCTCTGCGTGTATATGTTGCGGCGAATAACCTTGTTACCCTTACGCGCTACATGGGCTTCGACCCAGATTTGGGCGCTTCAAATGTATTGTCTGCGGGCGTAGACTACGGTATGTATCCACAGGCACGTTCAATTATGAGCGGTCTTCAAATCAAATTTTAAGCAAAGTCATCATGAAAAAATTCATTTATACCCTTTTGGCGCTCGTAACCGTTGTTGCGCTGCCGTCATGTGAAAAATTCCTTTCTGTGGATCCGCCGTACGCGCAAGATGCAGAAAACTTCTTTCAAACTCCAGAAGATTTTGAGCGCGCACTCGTGGGTGCCTATGACCTTTTGCAAGGCTCCTTTTTATCTTTGTGGATCGGCGAAATTGCCTCAGATAACGCAATCGCTGGCGGTGAAAGCGTCAACGACAGCAAAGGACTACACGACATCGACAACATGACGCATGGCGGTGTAAACGCCGAACTGCGCAGTTTATTTCGCTGGAATTATACCGGGATCACACGTGCCAATTACATCCTTGAACACCAAGACAACATCGATTTTCCTGGTAAAGCCCATATTTTAGCAGAAGCTAAATTCTTGCGTGCGTACTACTATTTCGAGCTCGTCAAATTCTTTGGTGATGTTCCTTTGATTATAGATAAGCGAATTGGCATTGAAGAAGCGCGCAGCATTCCACGCTCACCAAAAGCGGAAGTTTACGCACAAATTGAAGCTGACCTCATTGCTGCAGCTGCGGTTCTCAATCCAGTGGCGGCGCAAAAAGGCCGTGCAACACGCGGTGCTGCCAAAGCACTACTCGGAAAAGTATATTTGTATCAGAATAAATTCAATGAAGCAGCTGCCATCTTAGAAGAAGTAATTGATTCAGGTCAGTACAGTCTTTACCAAGATTACAGCCAACTTTTCAGTGTTGCTGCAGAAGGAAATCCAGAAACGATTTTTGATATCGAATATACTGGTCTTGAAGGTGGAAGCTATGGATGCTTGATTTGTCTTGAAGGGAATGCAGCGGTTGGATTCCAAGGCATACGCCAATACAACGGCCCGGTTTATGGCGATGGCAACTCTTACAATTTACCTACGCCTGAACTCTATGCTGCATTTTCACCTATTGACGCGCGCAGAGCAGCCACTGTTCTCGATATCGAAGCGTTCATTGCGGCACAACCAAATCCAGCTGCCATTTCATATGCCGTGGGTGCAGGTGGCCACACCGGTTATTACAACAATAAATACATCAAACGACAAGGAGAAATCGGCTTGCCGGACAACGACTTAACAAGTCCGGTTAATTACCGTGTGTTGCGTTATGCCGATGTGCTTCTTATGGCGGCTGAGGCAAATTACCAAATTGGTAACCCAACGCGCGCTACCCAGCTTGTCAATCAAATCCGTCAACGCGCTGGTATCCCAGGTGCATCAGTTAATTCAATTGAAAAAGTCTATCTAGAGCGCCGTTTAGAGCTCTCAGGTGAAGGACACCGCTTTTTTGACCTCGTTCGTACTGGACAAGCCGCACAATATATCCCTGGATTTGTTGTTGGTAAGCACGAGCTCTTCCCTATTCCACAAGTTGAAATCGACTTAGCGGGTGGTAATTGGACGCAAAACCCTGGTTATTAATTTTTTAAAGAAAAAGACCATGAAAACATTATTGCTAAGCATTTTAAGTATCGGACTTGCGCTAGTAGCTTGTCAGAAATACGAACCTAGTCTTGGGCCCGCGCCAACTGATGCAGATGCCCAATTTACAATGGCGCCTTCTGCGGCAAATGCCAACATAATTGAACTAAGCGCAAATAACCCTAATATTCAATGCGTTTGGGATTTCGGCAACGGAACCAAAGCGCAAGGCGCCAACGTCACGGCTACATATCCGTATGCAGGAACATATACCATCAAATTGACTGTTTTTGCAAAAGGTGGAAGCCGCAGTTCTAGTCAACAAGTCACTATTGCCAATGATGATTTAGGCTTATTGAACAATCCTTTTTATACCATGCTTACAGGTGGCGTGAGTGGCCCTGGCTACAAAGTTTGGATCGTAGATTCAGCAGCATCTGGACACATGGGCGTTGGACCAGACCCTGAAAGTGCCTTAGGCGCAACTCCTGAATGGTGGGCTGCAGGCGCAGGCGAAAAACCAGGATGTGGTCTTTACGACGACCAATACATTTTTCATCTCAATGCCTTCAAATTTGACATGATTACTAATGGCGATGTTTATATTCACAATAGCCTCGCTGCTTCTTTTCCTGGTTCTTTTCAAAACCTAGGCGATTTCACAGCCCCTTTTGACAACCAAATGGACCAAAGTTGGTTGCTCACTGAAGGAACGGATAACACGATCACTATTTCTGGCAATGCGTTTATGGGCTTTTTCACAGGGCCGCGCGTCTATCGTATACTTTCTATAACAGATTCCACAATGCATTTGCAATATGGCCATCATGCCGGCGGACTCAAATGGTACCTCAAACTCAAGACTTTATAATTCAACCCCATGAAAATGATGACCTTCTTATTGTTGAGTTTGACGCTCCTGGCTTGTCAGCCCGATGAACCTAAAGCGCCCGGACTGCCTAGCAACCTGAACACACAACTCACCATCACCAACGGTGAAGTACACGTAATTGCCTCTGCGGATAGCGCTAATTTTTATACAGTTACCTTCTACGATAACAACGATACCGTTACAGTAGAAACACAGGACGGAGAAGCTACGCACATTTACAATGCCTCTGGGACCTATAAAATCAGAACTAGGGCGCATACGCTTCAAACTTCTTATATCGAAAAAGTGGAAGAAGTGCTGATTGAAATCAGTACTGGCAACACGGGCGCACCAACTTCCGGCTATATCAGCCCGCTTACTTATCCTAACATGAGTTTGGTATGGCAAGATGAATTCAACGGCGCGAGTCTTTCCTCTGACTGGACCTACGACATCGGTACCGGTAGTTGGGGTTGGGGTAACAACGAATTGCAATACTACAAACAAGACAATGCGGTAGTGGCTGATGGCATCCTCACCATTACTGCTAAAGACGAGAACTTCAACACCTCCAATTACACCTCGAGCCGCATCAAAACACAAGGCATCAAATCATGGAAATACGGTCGTATTGATGTTAGAGCCGCACTACCCTACGGACAAGGCATTTGGCCAGCGATCTGGATGCTCGGAGACAACATTACTTCAGCTGGCTGGCCAGCATGTGGTGAAATCGATATTATGGAGCTGATCGGTGGCGCGGGCGCAAATGACCGCACCGTACATGGAACCGTACATTGGAGCAACAACGGAACTCACGCACAATACGGCGGCAGTAAAACACTCCCGTCTGGGAAGTTTGCCGACAATTTTCACGTGTTTTCTATCACCTGGGATGCCAATTCAATTCATTGGTTACTGGACAACGTCGAGTACCATAGCATCGATACAAGCCCTGCAGACATGGCTGAATTCAGAGAGAAATTCTTCATCATCATGAATGTCGCGGTGGGCGGTAATTGGCCTGGCTCTCCAGACGCAACTACTGTTTTTCCACAAAAAATGTATGTCGACTACGTTCGCGTTTTCCAATAAAATTCTATTCCAATCATGAGGATACTTTCTGCTTTAGCATTATTGCTTATTCTTCTCGGACTAAAAGGTTCTGAATCCCTATATTTTACCAATCCAAGTGAGGCAGATATTGAAGTGCTTATTTCGCAAATGAGCATCGAGGAAAAGGTAGGACAAACTTGTCAAATTACCCTTGATGCCATTCACCAAACCGATGAGAAAGGTGGGGCTTTGGCACCTGCTCGCATCGATCAAGCGAAACTCAAAGAAGCCCTTGAAGTATATCATGTCGGATCAGTTCTTAATGTTGGCTGGCACACGCTAACAGGTGCAGAATGGAAGTCCATAATGACGGATATCCATTCACCTTACCTCAAGAAACAACAAAACATTCCGATACTTTATGGTATTGATGCCATTCACGGTGTGAATTATACGGTTGGCGGCACGTTATTTCCACAAGAGATCGGATTGGCTGCTACTTGGAACACCGATCTTGCTCGCCAAATGGGCGAAGTAACTGCCTATGAATGCAGGGCCTCAGGGATACCGTGGAATTTTTCACCAGTATTGGATCTCGGGCGCCAACCGCTTTGGTCGCGCCACTTTGAAACACTAGGAGAAGACCCCATTTTGGGTACCCAAATGGGCGTAGCTCTGGTAGAAGGCTACCAAGGCAAAGGAGCACAAGTTGATGAATTCCACGCTGCGGCTTGCCTAAAGCACTTTGTTGGCTACAGCGCCAGCTTCTCTGGCCGCGACCGCACGCCTGCTTTCATCCCAGAAAAATACATGCAAGAACTCTACTTGCCAGCTTTTAAAGCCGCTGTGGAGAGAGGTGCGCTCACGCTTATGATCAATTCTGGTGTAGTGAATGGCATACCAGGCCATGCCAATTACCAACTGCTTACCCAAACACTCAAAAAAGACTGGGGCTTTAAAGGTTTCGTTGTTTCGGACTGGGAAGACTTCATCATGCTTCATACCGTTCACCGCACAGCCGCATCTCTTTCAGAAGCGGCAATACAAGCCTTTAATGCTGGTGTGGACATGAGTATGGTTCCATCAAATCCGCAATACAAAACGTACTGCCAAGACATGGTAAAAGCGGTCAAAGAAGGAAAGATCTCCATGACACGCCTAGACGATGCCGTGAGAAGAATACTCTATGTCAAAAAGCAATTAGGCTTATTCAACAATCCGTTACCCAACCTTGACAACTATCCTCTTTTTGGTAGCCAAAAATTCAAAGATATCGCTAAGCAAGCAGCCCTTGAATCAATTACCTTGCTTAAAAATGACAATAACACACTGCCGTTAGCTAACAACCCGCGTATTTTGGTGGCAGGTCCAGGAGCAGCGAGCATCAATATGCTCAACGGAGCCTGGACACACACATGGCAAGGAATGGACACCAGTTTCAATACAAAAGGTGTCCTCAATATTTATCAAGCACTCAAACACCAGCTTCCGAATGCCACTATTTCTTATGCTAAAGGCGTAGATCTTTATTTAGAAAATGACTTTGAAGCTTCGCGGTTTATTGACATCAACAACTATAAAAAAGCCCTTAAAAAACACGATGTTATTGTTCTTTGTGTTGGCGAACTACCATCTACTGAAAAGCCAGGTGATATCCGTAGCTTACAACTCGACGACAAACAAAAAGAACTTGTGCGCTTAGCAAAAGCAGCTAAAAAGAAAGTTGTTTTGGTATTACTAGAGGCCAGACCTCGCATTATCAACGATATCGAGCCATTGTGTGATGCCATTGTTCAGGCCTATTTACCTGGCGATTACGGAGGTGCTGCGTTAGCAGAGCTCCTGATCGGAAAGGCAGATTTCAGCGGACGCCTACCTTACACATACCCACGCTATGACGGTGTCATCGAATTCTATGACCACCCAGGTAGTGTGGCGCGTGCCAAATCAGGTCAATTTACAGCATATAACCCACAATGGGACTTTGGATTCGGGCTTTCCTATCATTCGGGCATAGTTAATGGAATGGCACTTACAAGCAAAGACGAAAAAAAGGGAACCTTCTCAATTGCGGTAAATGTCAATAATCCACACAACACGCCCATTCAAATGGTGGTTCCGGTTTACCTTCGCGATTTATACGCAAGTACAACTCCTGAGAACAAAAGGCTGATTGATTTCTACAAGGTAACCCTGCGCCCAGGGGAAAACAAAACACTTGAATTTTCTTTTGATGCGCACACACTAAAAAGAATTAGTGCCGATGGCAAATGGCGCGCCGAAAAGGGCACATTTGAAATCATTTGTGGAGAAAATAAAGTTGCCTTTGAACTTTTTAACGACTTATTGTTTTAACTGAATAAGAGCACTTTAAGTGCGCTATTTTTTGCTTATTGTATTTTTTACTATATTTAACCCGTTCTATTTAAATTTGAACTCTAAAACCCCTAAAAATTAAACAAATGAAAAAACTGTACTTTTTGCTTTTTGCGCCAGTTTTGAGCCTTTCTGCTCAAATTGAAGGCACATGGAAATTAGCACCACAAGCTGCAGCCCTTGGCGTTGGCCCAGGATTGGGTAACATCAGCTGGTGGTCTAACAGCGCAGGTGATGTCACCACCAGAGCTTGTCTATTTGACGACTCTATTAAATTTGAAGCCAATGGCAACATGACGCATTACATGAATGGATCAACGTGGCTAGAAGCATGGCAAGGTGCCCCAGAAGGATGTGGAACTCCTATTGCACCACACGTTGGTGGCGCTGCAACCTATGCATATGATGCAGCTGCTGGTACGCTTACTGTAAATGGTTTAGGTGCGCACATCGGTTTGGCGAAAGTAATTAACGGTGCTGAAATCGCGAGCCCTGCTGCCGCTGCCAGTTCAATTACTTACAACGTTGCAATCTCTAACGGTGGAAACACACTCACTGCCGACATCAACTTCGGTCCAGGATGGTGGCGTTTTGTTTACCAGCGCACTGTTCCACTTACTGTTCAAGATTACAACGTTAAATTCCGTGTAGATATGTCACAATACACTGGTTCTTTGACAGGAGGCGTATTTGTAAATGGTACTTTCAACGGCTGGTGTGGTACTTGTAACCCAATGACAGACATGGGTAACGGTATGTGGGAAACTACCCTTCCATTGCCTCCAGGTGCTATCGAATACAAGTTTACTATCGACGGTTGGAATGCGCAAGAAGAGTTCACTGGTACAGAGCCTTGTATCGATCCAGTTAATGATGGTTTCAACAATCGTTACCACGTAGTTGCCGGCGATGTTACTTTACCTAACGTTTGTTTTGCAAGCTGCGACGTTTGTACCAACGACGTTACCTTCACTGTTGACATGAACGATTACATCGCTGCAGGTGGCTCAACTACCCCAGGTGTTTTCCTTAATGGTAACTTCAACGGATGGTGTGGTTCTTGTACGCCAATGACAGACGCAAACGGCGACAACGTTTGGGACATCACCGTTCCACTTGCTGCAGGCAACATTGAATACAAATTCACAGTAGACGGCTGGAACGATTCTGAGCAATTTGATGCTACAGCAACATGTATTGACCCAGTTAACGATGGTTTCAACAACCGTTTCTATGTTGTTGCTGGTGCAGCTACACTTCCAGAAGTATGCTGGGAAAGCTGCACAGACTGTACTACAGGTGTTGAAGAACTTAACAACACTGTTACGCTTTATCCGAACCCTGTTAACACAGTTATGACTGTTAAAGCTACAGACGCCATGCAACAAATCAGCATCCTTGACCTCAGCGGTAAAGTAGTTGCTCAGTTTGCTGGAAATGGTTTGACACAAGAAATCAATGTAGAGAACCTCAAAGCTGGTATCTACACGATCCAAATCGCAACAGCAGCTGGTAACAGCAGCAAGCAATTTGTGAAGAAATAAGAAGTTGATTGATGAAAAGGAGGGGCTTTCGAAAGAGGCCCCTTTTTTTGTGTCTTACATCGCCGTTCTATGCGTATTTTTGCAATATGGATCACGACATTGAATTGCGCTTTCAAAAACTTCAAAAACACCTCGAAAAAGACTTTGGTCCAGGGATGGACATGTCCACTTTTTTGTTTTTAGTAGGCGTCAATGAACTCGGCATGGGGCACCAAACTTTTTCCAAGCAACAAAAAATGGAACTCATGCACATTGCTATCTGCACGCTGCTTGAGCCCTACGGATACTACACCTTCGACGGCCGTGATGCCGACCTTTGGCCGCACTTTACACTCAACCAAAAACTGCCGCCGCTGAACCACCAACAACAACAACACTTGCTCAAAGAAGCGCTACTAGAATACTTTATTAAAAATGACTACTATCATGAAAATCAAGAACCTATTTAGTTGCCTTCTTGTCCTTTGCGTGTTATTTGCTTGCCAATCTTCACAAGAATTGCTACATCGAAGCAAGCCACTACGCGTCGTGGAAAGCCACGCTGAATACACACCAGAAAATAACCAGAAATTAACGGTTCCCGAAAAGCGAATTGAAACACACATTGCGGAAACTCAATCTCAAACTGCAGCAAGCAATACCGAACAAGCACCGACTTTAACATTACCCCTTGCTCATGAAATTAAACCTTTGACAACCAAACCCTCTATTCGCAGACCTCAAACAATTAAGCGGCAAATCACCCAAACCATTGCGTCTCATGTAAATACGCAAACTCCTGACAAAGACGCCATGGGGTCTACAGGTTTTTTTGGTTCTGTTGGCCATGCCTTTGCAGTTGTCGGACTCGTTTTTTTAGTTGTAGGGCTTATTTTCTATTTATTGGGGGGCATTATCGGTATTCCACTCGGTGCATTTTTCATTGCAATAGGATTTATTTTTCTTTTGATTTGGCTTGTATTATTTATCATTCAAAGTGTATTTGATGTAATTTTGTAGCGATGTCCGAAATCACTTCAAAACCACCATCAACGCTCAAAACTTACTTGGTTTTTACCAAGTTCCGCCTCTCTTTCCTCGTTATTTTATCGGCGCTGAGCGGCTATCTTTTTGCCGGCGGCCAAAATTGGCTAGAAATCACCTACCTCATGCTTGGTGGCACACTCGTCACCGGTGCTTCCAACGGGGCCAATCAAATCTGGGAACGCGACCTCGATCAAATCATGAATCGTACCAATCGCCGACCGCTGCCCACTGGGCAAATGCAACTCAAAGAAGCCTATATAGTAGTCCTTCTCTTTCTATTGTTCGGCACTTACTTGCTTTTTTTAATTAATTTGAAAAGTGCCGTCCTGGGTTTACTCGCATTTGTGAGTTATGTCTTTATCTATACGCCGCTCAAACAAAAAACACCCTGGGCGGTATTCGTTGGCGCTTTTCCTGGCGCTATACCTCCTTTTTTAGGCGCAATTGCGGCCACCAATCAGTTTGGCTTCATACCAGGCATCCTCTTTTTTGTTCAATTCACTTGGCAATTTCCTCACTTTTGGGCCATTGCTTGGGTGCTCTATGACGACTACAAAAAAGCAGGATTTTCATTGTTGCCCTCCCAAAGCGGTAAAAGCAAAGCATCTGCCTTTCAAATCATGGCCTATTCGCTCGCACTTATTCCTTTTAGCTTAATGCCTTGGTTTCTCAACTTTACCGGAACCCTAACCCTAATTTCGGCAAGCATGATGGGTATTTGGTTCTTTTATTTGGCCTATAAATTATATCATAGCTGTGAAACTGCCGATGCGCGTAAACTCATGTTCGCTT
>CAZINO010000033.1:0-9570 GCA_964540625.1 uncultured Lishizhenia sp.
TTACATTGAACCTGACCCTCACTGTTGGTCTGGCAGATCAAACGCAGTTGAGTTTCGCTGTTCAACCAAACCCAACAGATGCCATCTTTACATTGAAAGCTTCTGAAGCACTTTACAGTACGTATGTCATCCAAGATGCGCAAGGTAAAGTTGTTGCAACCGGTTCACTTACTGGAACTTCAACTACCATCAACATCGATCAAGTTGCACGCGGTATCTACTTCTTAAAAGTAGCCGAAGCAGCTGAAGCGATCCGCATCGTCAAGAACTAAGTCAAGGCCAACTGGCCAACAAAAAAGCCCCGAGCTGATGCTCGGGGCTTTTTTTATGCATTCGTTTGATCAATAGATCAAATAAATGGGCAAACGCATAAAGGTTTGCTCGAAATAAGGGCTATTTTGATAAATGAAAAAAAGCTGATCCCATTCGCTTTTGGCAAATTGCACATCCAATGCTTTACGTTCCTCATATTTGCTTTTTAGAATGGGATTTTTTTCTAAAATGAGGGCTATGTTTTCTTTGAACACATAGCTTGAAAAGTACTCTTTTTGTTGGAGGTAACTGTCAAAGAAGTTCCAACTTAAGTAGCTGTCCTCGGCTGTGCCTTGGAGAACGGCGTGCAGAAAAAGCGCGCTGTTTTGTTTGGTGGAAATAATGATATCGCCCGGTTTTAATTCGATTTCTCTTTGACTTGTCTCTAATTGAATTTGGGATAATTTAAAATGCCCTTCGTACGGTCGGCTCGGTGCTTTGTAATCTTTTACAATTTGGCAATGAACACGTTTTTTAGAGAAATCAGTAACGACTTCAAATTGCACACCGTTCATTTTTAAAAAATCGATAATCTGTGTTTCCTGCCCTCCGACAATATAATAGGAAGGCACCTTAACAGAGTCTTGAGCTGTGTATTGATTGTAATAAGGAATATATTTTTCATAAGGTTGGTTTCTGTCATATTCGAGCTGAGCCAGGCCTGTTATCGGATGCTGCGGATAGATGGCTTTGTAGCCTTTGAAGCGGATGCTATCTGTTGTGCTCGGATTGAGTTGGTAATTGTATTTAAAATAGGTCAGTTGTTGACTCCATGCTTTTGCCTCCTTGCGCGCCGACTCTATTTGTTCGGCATTACCAATCATATAGGCAATAGTGGAATTCATGAACGCGAGTGTCGCTTTTACGCGCTCCGGGAAAGGCTTGAGCATATGCGTTTCTACCGTAAATGAAAGGCTGTGAAATAAACTGGCGTAGCCCATGGCGTAGCGGGGTAGGTCGTTGAATGCAATAATGCCGTCTTCAGGGGTTTCCCCTTTTAATTCGACGTATGGGAAAAGCTCAAAATTCCCGATCTGACAATAATCTTTGAGGGTCGGAATACAACTTTCATAAGTGAGTTTTTGCATACTAGGCGCCAGCCTTTCCTTCATAGAGCTTATATAGGTCAGGGTATACGGGTAGTCGGCACCATTAGACACGTGGTTGTCAATAAAAACGTCTGGATCGAGCGCTTGAAAGATTTTAACAAATGTCTGCGTATTGACGGCATCCATTTTAGTAAAGTCCCGGTTGAGGTCTAAGTTTTTACTCGAGCCTCGAAATCCGTAGTTTTCAGGTCCATTTTGATTGGCCCGACTCGTGGAAGAACGGTTATACATACCACCAATATTATAGGCAGGAATAAAAGCGATGACAGGTAAATCCATACCATCGCGACTCTTCAACGGTTTGCCCGCTCCGATCCATTGTTCGAGCCAAATGAGACAAGCGTTGATGCCGTCGGGTTCGCCTGGGTGAATGGCGTTGTTGATGAGTAGCGTAGTGCTATTGCGCGCTTTTTCAAAGGTCTTCGTGGAATCCTTGGCGCCGTTAATTACACATAGGTAAATGGGTTGCCCGTGGTCGGAGGGCCCCATGTTGTAGAGCTTGATTTCCTTGTGTGTACGGTCTAATTTTTGAAGCTCAGCAATAAGTTCAGGATAGGTTGGGGTGGTGTTTCCCATCCAATTTTGCTGGGCAATGAACGAACTGCTGGTGCCAATGGCCAGCGCAAATAGTAGTCTTTTCATGCTGCTAAATTACAAAAACGCAATTTGGCAACAGGTTAGATCGTATTTGATTAGAAAGAAGGGCAGCTGAGCTTGCGGAAATCGCGCACTGGTTTTTTACACTTGAGGTTGATTCCCAATGAAACTTCATGTGAGCCGCCACTGACACCATTGCCCAAAGGAGAAACAGTGAGGTCATAGCTGTAACCAATTCTGTATTTATCAGTGGTGAGCCCGACGGTTAAGATGAATGCATCTTTGTTGCGGTACCAAGCGCCAATTGTGAAGCTTTCGTAACGCAAGTAGGCACCAATATTGAGTTGCTGAAAACCGTTTTGATACTGATATATCACATTCGGAGACAAAAAGGTCGTACTTGAATAGCGGCCGCGCTGCCCAAGTTTGATATTGGCACCCATGTGACCTGTAATTTTAATGGGGAGCCTAGATTGCCCCAGAATTAGAGACTCATCAGGTCGATTCAAATGGTGAAAGGCACCGCCAAAATAAAAATTCTTGCTGAAGCCCACAAAACCTGCCGAGACGTCAAAAAAGCCACGGCGACCATTGCCGCGTGGTACATCTCCGGTCTGATAAATGAAGCCTCTGCGCGGATCGATCATGTCGCCAAAAGTGAGTTTGCTCCAGTCGAGGTATTTCTGATAATAGGCAGCTTGGGTGCCAAACATCAGTCTAAACTTGCGATTTACTTTTAAGTAATACGAATAACTCGCTCCGATCATGGATGTTTGTATGGTGCCCTGACCTTGTTGATCGTGCATGGCCACGAGGCCAACACCACCAGAAATATTTTTAAAGTAGCTGTCGTAAGCGGCTGCATAGGTGACGTAATTGCCAGTGAGCTGAGGCCATTCGTTACGGTAGTTAAGCGACACTCTCGGGCAGCCGCTTGAACCAGACAACGCCGGATTCAAATAGGACGGATTTGAATAGAATTGGGTAAAAGTGGGGTCCTGCGCATTTGCGGTAAATATATTTACCAAAATGAACGCGGTGTAAACTATTTTTTTCATGATTACAAACTGATATATCGACGCGCTTGGCGACTATTTTGTGAATAAATGCGGAAGGTGAGTTGATGTAAAAAACTTGGTGTATTCAAGGTTAAAAGTTGTTGTTGACAGCTTTGAACTAAAATAGCGGTATGCCGTCCGAAATAGCCAATGGCAGCCTGGTATTGTTGGTTGTTGCCTATGTTGAGGCCAAATTGCCATCTATTGATGTTCAATTGCGCTCCTGCATGAAATTGTGTTTGAAGTCGATTGCTCGTGAAAAGCAAGTAGGGAGAAAGTCGCATTTTTTCGTTGCGCGATGCATATTGGGTTCCGAGTGCGAGTGTGAGTTGTTGGGGTGCTCGGCTATTTTGTGGTTGGAGCTCATTGCCCATGACATAATCAAAATGTTGAAATACGTTTTCGAGCTGTGCACTTGCGAAAAGAATTGGGGTTTGAATCGCAACGCTTAGGTCGAGGTCGCGGTAGAACAAACGCCGACCAATGCCTTCGGTGGAGTCAATATTCACTGCTCTTAAGTCGGCATTCTGAAATTCAATAAAAGACACTTGACTAAGCTGAGAGGCGTTTACCTGGCGAGAGCCTATGCGCAAACGGGCAGCAGGTTCGACAATGATTTGACGGGTCAACATAAGTTTAGGTGCCGCAATAAAACCAATTTCAAAGTCTGTAATCGAGGAGCCAGCGAATTGCATGTAATTGGCCTGCAAACCAAAGCCAGATTTCAGATTTCTGGCGTAGCCATCAAGGCTGATGCGCTGTCCAAGTAAGGCTTGTTCTTGTTGGGTGCCCGTCCTTGCCATGCTGACACTTTGGAAGCGCGTCTGGGATTGCGAACCAACACTACTGATATTGGCGTCAATATTCGACTTTCCTGGTAGCAATAAATCATAGGACTGGTTATTGGTGAGTCCAAGTTCTTTTTGCGCAAATTGACTCATGCGCTGCAGGGCAGGCCAGTGGTAGTTTTTGTTGCTATTGTTTTCTGTTTGAATACCGGCCAAAGATTCAAAACGAAGGTCGGTGCGGTAACCATTGATCAGTTTTGGAAAACGCAAAGAGAGTAGTTCGTTTTCAGAAGAAGAAGTGGAAGGAGAGGGAAAAGTAGAGGAAGGAGAAGTGGAGGAAATAGGAGAGGAGGAAAGAGAAGAGAGAGAAACAGGTGTATGATGGAGATTTGGAAAGTTGAGTGCTACGAAGGTTGAAGATTGAATCGAAGATGAAGTTGATGATATTGCTGTCGATATTGATGATGTAAGTGAGGTGTTTTTCTGCTGATTGGGGTTCTTTAAATTGGCTGGTTTGGCTGCATATGCGCTTGACCTGCTTTTAAGGTGCCCTTCTTGCTTGAAGAATTGGCTTCCTGCAAATAAAAACAAGAGTAGGGCCGCCGCGGCATAATAATAGTTTTGGCTAAATTTCCTTTTGCGATACAAGGCTGCTTTGGGCTCAAAAGTAATGGGCGCCGCGGTGTAGCTAGCTTGTTCCCAGGCATCTTGCTCGAGACTCAGCTCAGGGTTTTGGGCAAAAAATTGCGCGAGCAATTCTTGCTGTTCTTGACTCAGATTTCCTTCGACGGAATCGAAAAGCCATTGATCTAGGTTGTCTAAAGTTGGTTTCATGAAGCCAATACAAATTGTCCTTTAATGCGTTTTTTGACTTTGAGCCTCGCTCTGAAGAGATACACCTTGACTTGTGCTTCTGTCAAGGACAGTAGCGCGCCAATTTCTTGGTAGGTGTAACCTTCGAGGTCTCGGAGCAACAAGATACTTTTTTGAAGTGGCGGCAACTCGGCAACCAGTAGCCCAATAAGCTGTTGGTTTTCAAATTGGTGGTCACTACCTTGGGTCTGATTCCAACAAAGCGAGTCCAGGTGTTGTTGTTTGACTTTGTCGCGCTTCACCTGATTGAGCATGAGGTGATTGGCACAAGTAAACAACCATGACTTGGCTTTTTCTAAGGGAATCTGTTTCTTGTTGATCCACAATTTTTCAAAGCAATCTTGTACGGTATCTCGCGAGGACTCGACATCTCTAAGGAAATGCAAGCAAAACCGGTACAGCGCATCGCTGTGTTGGTCCACGCAGGTATTGTAGTCGTTGCGGTTCAAAATTGTGTCTGGCAATAGAACAATTTGTTGGGCGCAAAAGTTACAGGTTACTAACTTTTACTACAGAAAATTACGATTTTTTGTTTGGATAAAAAAATAGGTTGTTAAAACCCGAAGTTATCGAAGCCGGTTTGCGTGAGCTCTTGGTATTTTTCTTCGTTGAATTCGTAGAGCAAAGATGGTTTGTGCGGAACACCGCGTTGCTTTTCTCGTAGGCTAGACAGGATGTCTAGTTTCTGAATTTTACGACGGAAATTGCGTTTGTCTAGGGGTTTGTCTAGAATAGATTCATAGAGCCTATGAAGTTGACTGAGCGTGAATTTCTGAGGTAGCAGATTGAAACCGATAGGCTGAATTTTAATTTTTTGTTTGAGTTTGTCTTTGGCTGCTTGCAATATTTCGTAGTGGTCGAAGGCCAATTCTGTAATTTGACTGACAGGCACCCAATCGGCATTTTTGGCAAAAGACGATGCTTGTGGCTTGTATTGTGACATAGGCACAAGTGTATAGTATGCCACGGTAATTACGCGGGCTTCAGGTTCTGCACGAATGCTTTTGAGCCATTCGCGGTCGGACTCTTTATGGATGCGATCGGGGTCACCGAATGCGCCAACTTGTTCGAGGTAAATGTTGTTGAGGCCAGTGAGTTCATCTAGCACCCGGTTGGCTGCCATATCTAGGTTCTCGTTGTCGTAGATGAGGTTGCCGGGAAGGGCAAGACGCGGCCCAAATGCAGATGAGATCTCACCTCGGTCGATGAGCAACACAGTGAGTTGTTCGAGGTCAAAGCCAAAAATAACGCAGTCTACGGAGACGTTTGGATTGAGTTCTGAATTGAAATTTTTTGGATTGTGCTGCACGTATGAAGTATTATCTATATATTTGGATAGTGTAAAATTGACACAAAGCTATCATTCACTCTATAACAACTTATGTATTTCATTATTGAAAGTGGTTCTACCAAAAGCGATTGGGTATTAGTAGACAACAAAAATAACCAAAGTTTTTTTTCAACAATGGGCTTCAATCCATATTTTCATTCAGCAGATATAATTGAGGCTGAGTTGAAGAAAAACACAGAGATCATGCACTTAGTTCCTTCTATCAAAGGAATATATTTCTATGGGGCTGGCTGCTCAAGTCCAGAGCTCAATGAAATTGTTGAAGAAGGTTTGCGCAGGATTTTCCCAACGGCCTCCATATTAGTAGAGCACGACTTACTTGCTTGTGCCTATGCAACCTATTCAGGTAAGCCTGGAATTTCATGCATAATTGGCACAGGTAGCAATTCTTGCTATTTTGACGGTCAAAATCTCCTAGAAGAAGTGCCTGCCTTGGGCTACGTTCTCGGAGACGAGGGCAGCGGAAGTTATTTCGGCAAACAATTATTGTCTTCCTTTTTGTATCATCATTTACCCCAAGACATCGAGGCTGATTTTATTGCGACTTACCAACTAGACAAAGACCAAATCGTTGACAAGGTTTACCGTGAGCCCAATGCCAATGTATTTATAGCGTCTTTTATGCCTTTTATTGCCAAGCACAAAGAGAATCCTTTCTTCTCAGAAATGGTATACAAAGGCTTCAAGCATTTTATGCAAGTACACGTCTGTTGTTACGACAACTACAAAGAAACAGAAGTTCATTTTGTTGGTTCGCTTTCTAAAATTTTCGAAAAAGAACTCGATAAAGCGGCAGCAGAACTTGGCATACAAATTGCCTCTATTGTTCAAAAACCAGTTATTGGTTTGGTGAATTACCACCTTCAGTATATTCTTAAAACGGTTAATGCTTAAATTATGAAATCACTTATTCTTTTCTTATTGCTCGCCATATTTTCCCTGCCAGCAGTGGCTCAATTAAAAACCCCTGAATGGGTGAAAAATGCCACCATTTACGAAGTCAATGTGCGTCAGTTTTCACCAGAAGGTACTTTTGCCGGCGTGCAAGCCCAACTGCCTCGCCTCAAGGAAATGGGTGTCGATATCATCTGGCTAATGCCCATTCATCCAATCGGAGAATTGAATCGTAAAGGTACACTTGGTAGCTACTATGCCGTTCGTGATTACCGAGCTGTAAATCCTGAGTTTGGTTCATTAGAAGAATTTGGAGAAATGGTGCGTACCGCTCATGAGCTCGGCATGAAAGTTATTTTGGATTGGGTTGCAAATCACACATCCCCAGATCATGTTTGGATAGAACAAGGCCACAAAGATTGGTATACATTAGATGCAAATGGAAATGTACAGCCTACGCTCGGTACCGACTGGACTGACGTCGCTGACCTTAATTTTGACAATAAAGCGATGCGCCAAGAAATGATCAACTGTATGGCGGGCTGGGTTCGTGACTACGATGTAGATGGCTATCGTTGTGACGTTGCTGGCTGGGTACCAATGGATTTCTGGAAAGAGGCGCGTGCTCAACTTGATCAAATTAAACCAGTGTTTATGTTGGCTGAAGCCGAAGGAAACGAGTTGTATCAGGCTTTTGAAATGACCTACGGTTGGGAGTTACACCACATCATGAACGATATCGCTAAAGGAAAGAAAGATGCATCCGCGATTCACGCTTTTTTTGCCAAACCAGCGCTTCCGAACAATGGCTTTCAAATGAACTTTACTTCTAACCATGACGAAAACTCTTGGAATGGTACCGAAATGGAGCGTTTGGGCGATGCCAGACTTTGTTTTGCTGTTTTTGCAGCTACTATAGATGGAATGCCATTGGTTTACAACGGTCAAGAAACCTCTTTAGATCGCCGCCTTAAATTTTTCGAAAAAGATCCGATTGTATGGCGTAAAATGGATTTGGTGCCATTCTATCAAACTTTATTGAACCTTCATCAAACGCATCCTGCTCTAATTGTAGGTAAAGGCCAAACAAAACCGCGTTTTTTGACAAAGAGTACCGACAAGAGTATCTTGGCCTACGTCAGAGAATCCGGCGATCGAAAAGTACTTGTTGTGCTCAATTTGAGTGCAAAAGAACAAACGGTAACCCTTAAAGATGCAAGTGTTGCCGGCAAATATCAAAATTTGTTTTCTGGGCAGTCTGTGACACTTAAAGTAAATCATCAAGAGAAGTTGGCTCCTTGGGGCTATGCTGTTTACGTTCGCTAATCTTTAAAGCAAACTAGCCATGCAAACTAAACCTACACTTTCTTTCTGGCAAATTTGGAACATGAGCTTTGGCTTCATGGGCATCCAATTTGGTTGGGGCCTGCAAATGGCCAACATGAGTTCTATTTATGAAAGTCTCGGAGCCAAACCTGAGCAAATCCCAGGTCTTTGGCTTGCGGCCCCGCTCACTGGCTTGCTTGTTCAGCCCATTATTGGCTATATATCTGATCGCACTTGGCATCCTGTTTGGGGCCGCCGCCGCCCTTTCTTTTTGATTGGCGCTATTTTGAGCTCACTTTGTTTGTTTCTGATGCCATCGTCCGCTACACTATGGATGGCCGCAGGATTACTTTGGGTACTCGACTCATCTATCAATATCAGTATGGAGCCTTTCCGTGCATTTGTGGCAGATCAATTGCCTGCCGAACAACGCACACGCGGTTTTTCGATGCAAAGTTTCTTTATCGGTGTAGGGGCTACCATAGCCAGCGCACTACCATGGATTTTCACAAACTGGTTTGATATGGACGGCACAGCCGGTAGTGGAGAAATTGCGGCAAACGTAAAATGGAGTTTTTACATAGGCGCCATCGCTTTTTTAGGAGCTGTACTCTATACCGTTTTTACGACCAAAGAATACCCACCAACACCAGAACAGCAAGCTGAGCAAGCGCAAGGTAAAGGTTTGATTCATGGCATCAAAGAAATAACAGAGGCCATTACCCACATGCCAAAAAGAATGCGTCAATTGGCATTGGTTCAGTTTTTAACCTGGCCAGGCTTGTTTTTAATGTGGTTCTTTTTCACGACAGCTGTGGCCTCAGAAATCTTTAAGGGAGAGCCCGGTTCTGCTGCATATGGCAAAGGTGCAGACCTCGCCGGATTGGCTTATTCATTCGAGAACATCATCACCTTTTTATTTGCATTGGTTTTGCCCTTTCTAGCTGCCAAAATCGGTCAAAAATGGACGCACTTCACAAGTTTGTTAATTGGCGGTCTAGGCCTGATGCTCATCAACTTTGTAGACGAAAACAGTACCTGGATGCTCTTTTTGATCATGGCGCTCGTCGGTATCGCCTGGAGTAGTATTTTGTCGATGCCTTACGCGATGTTAGTACCAAGTTTACCAGCACATCAGATAGGTGTCTACATGGGTATTTTCAACTTTTTTATCGTATTGCCTGAAATCATTGCGTCGCTCTTTTTTGGAGATATCATGAACGCTTGGCTCGATAATTCTCGAATTGCCGCTGTCACCGTAG
>CAZINO010000033.1:9670-17706 GCA_964540625.1 uncultured Lishizhenia sp.
GGAGATATCATGAACGCTTGGCTCGATAATTCTCGAATTGCCGCTGTCACCGTAGGCGGTGCCTTACTCATTATTGCAGGTTTACTTACATTGCGCATCAAAGAAGATAATGTCTAAAAAACAAGCCTTTCTTTTTGACCTCGACGGCGTCTTGGTCAGTACTGAACACAATCATTTTATAGCGTGGCAGCGCTGCGCGCATTCACTCGACATCCCCTTTACAGAAAAGGAAAACGAACTTTTAAAGGGCGTTAGTAGGGTAGATTCGCTCAAAAAAATCCTCGAGCTTGGAAATACAACGATTTCTACTGAACAATTTGAGGCCTTACTCAAGAGTAAGAATGATTTCTATTTAGATTCTATCCAAAACCTGAATCAAAGTAACCTCTTACCGGGTGTACTTGATTTATTAACCCAAGCCAAAGAAAGGGGCGTACTTCTCGGGGTCGGATCCTCGAGCAAAAACGCCAATTTTATTCTTGAAAAGCTTCAAATTTTGAATTTTTTTCAAGTGGTTATTGATGGCAATGGCGTCTCGGACCCGAAGCCACATCCTGAGGTCTTTTTAAATGGAGCCAAAGCGCTGGGTATCGATCCGGCTGACTGCTTGGTTTTTGAAGACGCAGCATCTGGTATTGCAGCCGCTAAAGCTGGAGGCTTTACCGCAGTAGGCGTAGGCAATCCAAACATTGCCAATATAGCAGATTTATATTTGAACGATTTGACTGAATTTAGAGTAGAGCAGTATGCGTAATTTATTTGATATTGATCCTTGGAAGATCATCGAAAGCAAATTTGACCCAAGCAAGCAACAACAGGCGGAAAGTATTTTTAGTATCGGGAACGGATCTTTTGGTCAACGTGCCAATTTTGAAGAGAAGTACAGTGGTTCTTCTTTGCAAGGAAGCTATATTGGCGGCGTTTACTACCCAGATAAAACGCGTGTGGGTTGGTGGAAAAACGGCTACCCTGAATATTTCGCTAAAGTACTCAATTCAACCAATTGGATTGGTATTGATATTTCGATTGACGGCGAACAGCTCGATTTGAACGAACAGCAAGTGAAATATTTCCATCGTGAACTCGATATGCAAAAAGGCTTGCTCAAACGCACGGTGCGTGTCGTATTTTCATCTGGCAAAGAGCTTGAAATTGAAAGCACGCGCTTTTGTTCTATGGCCCGAGAAGAAATTGGTGCCATTGCATATAGTGTAACTCCACTCAACTTTAGTGGTAACGTCAAATTTACGCCTTACCTCGATGGCAACGTGAGCAACCATGACGCCAACTACGACGAATTCTTTTGGATAGAAGATTCCAGAAAAGTAGACTTGCAAAAAGGCATTTTGTGTACGCGTACCAAAAAAACAGATTTTTGTGTCGCCACAGCCATGCGTTTTAGCTTTTGGCGCGAGCAAGAATTACTCACGATTCATCCCAATGTTGCCCAACGCGACTTCTATGTCGAAAACAACTTTGAACATTATTTAGAGCAAGGGATTCGCTTTACGCTCAAGAAATATGTAGCGATCACCTCCACCATTAATCATTCTGAATTTGAGTTGGCTGCCAAAGCCATCAAACGCGTCCGAGAAGCCTATACCACTGGTTTTGATGCCTTGCGTTCAGAACACGAAGCCGCTTGGAAAGGAATCTGGGATAGCGCAGACATCACCATCGAAGGTGATGTAGCCTCGCAACAAGGTATTCGCTTCAATATTTTTCATTTGTACCAGACCTACACTGGCAAAAATGCCAAGTTGAATATTGGTCCTAAAGGATTTACAGGTGAAAAATATGGGGGCGCCACCTACTGGGATACCGAAGCATATTGCTTGCCATTTTATTTAAAGACAACAGACCCGAAAGTAGCGCGTCAACTTTTGGTATACCGTTACAATCACCTCGGCAGAGCCATCGAAAATGCTGAAAAGTTAGGTTTCAAGGACGGCGCGGCGCTTTACCCAATGGTCACAATGAACGGCGAAGAATGCCACAACGAATGGGAAATCACATTTGAAGAAATTCACCGCAATGGTGCAATTGCTTTCGGCATCTATAATTACGTTCGCCACACCGGAGACACCGACTACCTGGAGACCTACGGTTTACCTGTTTTAGCCGGTATAGCCCGTTTTTGGGCGCAGCGCTTTAATTGGTCCGAGGCCAAAAAAGCATACGTCATGCTCGGTGTTACGGGCCCCAATGAGTACGAAAATAACGTCAATAACAACTGGTACACCAATTACATCGCGCGTTGGTGTATTGCCTATTGCCTGGAGGTCAATGCAAAAGTAAGCAAAGGACTCACCGATAAATTAGCTGCCAAGGAAATCGAACAGTTTCAGCATATTGTAGACAACGTTTATTTCCCAAAGCTAGAAGGCACCCAGATTTTCTTGCAACAAGACGGCTTCATGGACAAAGAGCAGTTGTCTGCTTCCGATATCCCTGAGTCTGAGCGCCCGATCAATCAGCACTGGTCTTGGGACCGCATTTTACGTTCTATTTTTATCAAGCAAGCCGATGTCTTGCAAGGTCTTTACCTATTCGAAGACCATTTTTCAGAAGAAGTGATTCGCGAAAACTTTGATTTTTATGAGCCCAAAACCGTTCATGAATCCTCGTTGTCTCCATGTGTGCACGTCATCTTAGCCGCCAAAATTAAGCGCCTAGACAAAGCGTTAGAGTTGTATCTAAGAACCTCTCGTTTGGATCTAGATGACTACAACCACGAAGCCGACGAAGGCCTACATATTACTTCAATGGCCGGTACTTGGATGTCTGTGGTTGAAGGCTTAGCAGGGGTTCGTGTTTACGAAAATGGATTGGCCATCAATCCGCAAATTCCAAAACCTTGGAAAAGTTATGCATTCCAAATTCGCTATCAAAATCAACCATTAGCCGTAGCGATCAATCAACAAAAAGTAACGATTACTAATTTAGGTTCAGCGCTTGTTTCTTGCCAATTAGCAGGTGCCCAAATCGATATCGAGGCAGGTGCCACGCATGAAGCAGCTCTGAAGTAATTCGAGTTGTATGAGTAAATTTATTTTTTTGATTGTAACGGTTGTTGCTTTTCAAACCGTTCGTGGTCAAGTCAACCCCACAAATCGTCAGGTGGTGCTACAAGCCTACTGGTGGGACTACTGGAATACCAATTATCCGAACGGTTGGGCAAACTACCTCACTGAGCTTGCGCCGCGTTTGGCCGAAATGGGCGTAGATGCCATCTGGATTCCACCGACTATTAAAAATTCGGGGACCAACAGTGTGGGTTATTCGCCATTCGACCACTACGACCTCGGCGATAAATTTCAAAAAAACAGCACCAAAACCCGAATGGGTGACAAAGACGAGCTCTTGCGCATGGTTGCCGTCATGCACGCCAACGGGATCGACGTCATTCAAGATGTCGTGCTCAATCATGTGAGCAATGCGGGTAGTGCCAATGGGTCGGGTGGCCAAGACCCTGCTGCCATGGACGACGGTCAGAACAACAGGTACAAAAACTTCCGCTACGTCAGCTATAAAACACCTGCTTCGGCGGAAAGCGCAACCAATTACTTGGCGCGAGAAGGTCGTTTTGCAAAGAATTGGCAAAACTTTTATCCCAATAACAATAACCTTTGTTGTACCAATGACCTCAATTCTCCCTATTGGGGGCCAGATATCTCCTACGAAAGCAATGCTTTTGGAACTTCATCAAATGCCACTTATAATCCAGCTCAAAGCGCAGACTATATGCGCAACGGTATGCGCAACTGGCTCATTTGGTACAAGAAACAAGTGGGTTTTGACGGCGTACGTTTAGATGCCGTCAAGCATTTTCCGACATATGTGTCCGAAGATGTCTTGTGGAACCTTCAATTTGGCTCCATGTGGGCCAGCGGTGGCCAAGAAATGTTTGCTGTAGGCGAATGGGTAGGTGGTACCGCGCAATTAGATGCTTGGGCCGATGCTGTTCAAAATAGAGCAGGTACTTTTGATTTTAATTTGCGTTTTGCGCTGTCGTCTATGGTTACCAGCAATGGCAACTATGATTTGAGTCAAATTCCGTCGCAACAGCAACAAAATCGCCAACGTACGGTTCCTTTTGTCAATAACCACGACACCTTTCGGCCGCAACTTTCTGCCCAAGGCAACTACACAGGTTGGAATTCAGGTTCTGAACTAAGCCCACATATTGAACCCAATGACCCGCGGTCTTCTGCTGCCCACGCTATTGTGATGTCGCTCGACGGCGCTCCTCAGCTTTTCTTCGAGGATTTATTCAATGTAGGATATAATGGCAACCGTTTTGGGCACCTGCCCACAGACGCCGCAGCTTTGCCGACAGATGCTGATATCGTCAATTTACTTTGGTGTCATCAGAATCTACATTTCAAAGAAGGCGCCTACTTTGTGCGCTGGCAGGCGCCGGACGCGTTGGTGATAGAACGCGGCGCCAAAGCACTCATCGGCGTTACCGATAACTGGAACCAATGGCAGCACCTCAATGGTGTTCAGACGAATTGGCCCGACGGCACCGTTTTGGTCGATTATTCGGGCGCCAATAGCAACCCGACCACAGTTTATGGTGGTGGTAAGGTCAACATTTCGATTCCGCCTTGCGATGGCAGCGCCAATTTTGGCAGGCGCGGGTATTGCGTTTGGGGGCCTCAGGGCATAGACACCACCTATGTGCGCCCAGCTAAAAATGTGGTGCAAGAATGGGAAATGAACGATGATCTCGGCGATCGGCATGCCAATTCCTTGCAACAAGGTGGTAAATTACCTTCTAATAGTTTAGATTGCCGCGTTGTCGGCCGCATTTACGCCAAGCAAGGAGAGAGCGTCCAGATTGAGTGGTATCCGAGTGCACCAACGCTTGGTCTAACTTTAAGTATTTTAGACAATAACTGTGTGGTCATCGACTCTGTAACGCAGGTTGGCAACGGGAATTTCAGTTTTACCCCTACGTACAGCGGTTGGCATACCATTCGCCTGCGCAACGCCACAGCCACGCAGGCCGGGCAGCAATGTTGGGTAAAAGCCATTTATCAGGCACCTGCCGTGGTTCAGACCAATGAAGTAAAAAACAAATGTGCTTGTACCTACACCGATCCAAATGCGGGTTTGGAGCAAGTCAATTTCAATTTAGAAATAGCCTTGTATCCAAATCCTAATCGTGGGCAATTCGAGATAATGGTACCTCAGGATTTCTCAATTGAGCAAATCAACATTACCGATATACATGGTAAACAAGTGGTGTTTAAACATGAAAAGAAAGCCCCGACGACGCTATTTTTTGACCTTGAAAATACAACCGAAGGTGTTTATTGGCTGCATTTGAGAACCAATTTGGGAACGGTTGTCAAAATGATACAAGTACTGGATTAATCTACGCTGAGGTGTCCTTTGGCATAGGCATAAAGGCGACTGCGTTCTGCGACTTCTTTTCTGAAATAAGCCTCTTGTTGCTTGGGTATATAACGCTTTTTGTGCTGACCAAACAGCAAAACATTTAAGACCTTTTTTACCCAATTGTATTTAGGTTGGTATTGTTCATCAATGGGGTTTTTTTGCGCCAAACTTTCATGTAAATCAGGGCTGAGGCCCATTTGTAAGAGTTGTTGACGGATTTCTTCGGCCCGCTGATTGAATTTATGCAAGTGATCAGGGTCAACTTCTTTGAGTTTAGCAATGCGGTTGGCCTGAAAATCAATATCCAAAAAGGCGCGTTCTAATTCTTCAATTCCCATCATGATGCCGCAAAAATAGCTTAAATCTTGACAAAATAGCTCAAAAATTCTTTGTTGCCGTCGCCGCCTAGGATAGGCGAATCTATGGTGCCTTTCCACTCGAGCTGGTTGCGTAAGGCCATTTGATTGATGTTATCTAATAGATTTGGATACTGACTGCTGTCTTTGACCACTCCTGCTTTGTTGAGCGCACCTGGGCCCAATTCAAATTGCGGTTTGACCAACAATACAACCGTTGCTTTTGGTTTTAAAAATGGAATGGTAAAGGGCAGTACTTTTTCTAAAGAAATAAAGGAAACATCTACCACCAAGCCGTCGAGTAATTCAGGAACTAACTTTTCGGTGAGGTCGCGGGCATGCGTTTTTTCAAGATTGACAACGCGCTCGTCTTGAGCAATTTTATCGTGCAACTGTTTTTGCCCGACGTCTACGCAATAACAGCGCTTTAAACCCCTGCTGAGCATCACTTCTGTAAAACCACCTGTGCTCGCACCTAAATCCATATAAGTTTGGTCCTTGACGTCTATTTTCCAGAAATCAAGCGCTGCAATGAGTTTGTATGCAGCTCTAGAAACCCAGGGAATTTCTTCCGCGAGTAATTCAATTTGTGCATCGGTAGGTACTTTTTTACCGGGTTTAGAAAAGAGCTTGCCATTGACCTTAACTCCATACTTTTTAATGAGTTCTTCGGCGCGTACCCTTGTGCTGACAAGCCCGCGTTCGAGCAAAATTTTATCAATGCGTTCTTCTGCCATTATTCGGGATAAATAAAAAGTATTTTTTCGGGCCAACCTTCGATTTGTAGGTAAGTAGGGGCGTCCTTGATAAACTTGTGAGACAATGGGTTGAGCTTAAAATATTGCACGCCATGGTAAGGATTTTCATTGTCTTTATTTTGCTTGATATAGCTTTCCTGAACAACGAACTTGCAATTTCTGATCGGCGGGAAAGACTTGGCCAACATGGGGCTGCCCACTAAACTCAAGCGGCCAGGGTTAAAAGCACAACTAAATTTTAAAATCAAGATGTTTTCCGATATGGAAATTGAATCTATTTGGATTGGAGCTGCTTCTTGGTTATAAAGCGCCTCATTGATCTCAGAAGTTATTATTTCAATAGGAGTAGCCATGGTTAAATTTGAGGCGCGTTTGGATCTAGGTACAAAACAAGCGGTAATTAAGAAGGTGAGCGGAAGGATAAAAAGTATTTTCATGGCTTGTTGTTTGACAAGTGTCTTCAAAAGTAATACCATTTGCGCAAAGAGTCCTATTTTTGTAGCCGAATGAAGACCAAAACCCTTAAAAAGAACAAAGTCAATGTGGTTACACTTGGCTGTTCTAAAAATACGTTTGATTCAGAAGTGCTCATGGCACAGCTCAAGGCCAATCAGTTCGAGGTCGAGCACGAAGCCCAGCAAGACGACTCCGAAATCGTAATCATCAATACCTGCGGGTTCATCGACAACGCCAAGCAAGAATCGATCGATACCATTTTGCGTTACGCTGAAGCCAAACAAGAAGGTTTGGTTGAAAAAGTATATGTAACGGGTTGTTTATCTGAGCGCTACCGCGACGAGCTCGAAAAAGAAATCCCGGAAGTTGACGCTTATTTTGGCACCCGTGATTTGCCGCGCTTGCTTAAAACGCTCAAAGCCGATTACAAACATGAACTCGTTGGCGAACGCATTTTAACGACGCCAAGTCATTATGCTTATTTCAAAATAGCAGAAGGCTGCGACCGCCCTTGTTCGTTTTGTGCCATTCCGCTGATGCGCGGCGGGCATAAATCCACACCCATAGAAGATTTGGTTTTTCAGGCCAAAGGCTTGGTAGCCAAAGGCGTTAAAGAAATCATGCTGATTGCACAAGACTTGACCTACTACGGCCTCGATCTTTATAAAAAGCGCGCGCTTTCAGATTTACTCAAGCAGTTGTCCGATATCGAAGGTTTGGACTGGATTCGCTTGCACTATGCCTACCCGTCGGGTTTCCCGATGGATGTTTTGGAGGTAATGGCCGAGCGCTCCAATATCTGCAAATACCTCGATATGCCATTACAGCATGGCTCTACCAAAATATTACAAGCCATGCGTCGCGGTATTACCAGAGAAAAAACCGAAGAATTGGTTGCGACAATCCGTTCAAAAGTTCCGGGCTTAGCCTTGCGTACCACCCTCATTGCGGGTTATCCTTCTGAAACTGAAGCTGATTTTCAAGAAATGTACGACTTCGTTGAGCGGACCCGTTTTGATCGCTTGGGTATTTTTACCTATTCTCACGAAGAAAACACGCA
>CAZINO010000033.1:17806-21970 GCA_964540625.1 uncultured Lishizhenia sp.
GATCATTACGATTTGTACGGAACACTTCTAGTTTGATGTTGAGATTTGTTTTTATTTTATTAATTGGAACTATTTTTTTTTCTTGCGGAAGAGAGAATCCTATTCGCAATAGTCAATTTGACATACTTGAAAAAAGTGCTGATCAAATACCGGTAAAAAATACCCCTACACATTTAACGATAGAAAATATAGGCTTGACCTATCCGAATTTCGGTGGTCATCCCTTTAGTAAGCTGATGCAACACCTCATCAAACTTGATACCATTGGTGTTTTTTGTGTCGGCCAACAAAAAATCAAGATCAAATACAAAGTGCTTTGGGCTACCGATCATGTACTGAGTATGGATCAAGAAATCTTAATGGATTGTCCAATGGCAGAAGGGCAGCGCAAAACCACTGTTTACTATTTATTCACAAGACAAGGCAAACAAATCAATCGGTTGTTCTTAGAAGGCTCACCTGGGCTTTTACAAGATATTCGCGTGGCTTTGCGCAAACGCAGTGCGCCTTACTGTAGCGCCCCCAAAATTGAGGAGGTTTTTCCCGTGCTTCGCTCGGGCCGGGTGGAGGTTACGCCACACTACGCCAGCTCACTATGCGACACTACTTTTCGTCGCAAAGGAATCAGCCGCACCGATTTGCGCATCCGCAGCAATCAAAGCTTTTTGAAATTACCTTAATCGGCAAAGCGGCGCGCGTTGCTTTGCAAGAAAATCTTATCTTTGAAAGCAAATAAAATTCAAAATCATATGGGCTTACTCGACAACAAAGTTGTACTCATTACAGGTGCCTCAAGAGGCATAGGAAAAGCAATCGCAGAAACGTGCGTCAAGCAAGGTGCTATCGTGGCATTTACGTACTTATCATCAGAAGAAAAAGCACGTGCCCTAGAGGCAGAGCTCACCGCAAATGGTGGTACAGCTAAGGGTTTTCGTTCAGATGCTTCAAAATTTGACGAAGCACAGCAATTAGTAGACGATGTTGTGGCAGCTTTTGGAACGGTTGACGTCTTGGTCAACAACGCAGGCATAACGCGCGATACCCTTTTGATGCGCATGACCGAAGAACAATGGGACGAAGTCATCAATACCAACCTCAAATCGGCATTTAATTTGACCAAAGCGGTTCAAAAACCAATGCTCAAGGCGCGTTCGGGCTCCATTATCAACATGAGTTCTGTTGTGGGTGTTAAAGGCAATGCCGGGCAGTCGAATTACGCAGCTTCAAAAGCAGGTCTTATCGGATTTACCAAATCAATAGCCGCAGAACTTGGCTCTCGCAATATCCGTTGCAACGCCATTGCACCTGGTTTCATCGAAACTGAAATGACAGAAGTCCTGGATCAAGAGGTAGTGGCATCTTGGCGCAACAGCATTCCGCTCAAACGCGGTGGGCAGCCAGCAGATGTCGCAAACGCAACGGTGTTCCTTGCCTCTGATTTATCGGCCTACATTACGGGTCAAACGCTCCATGTTTGTGGAGGTATGCTCATGTAAGATGAACACTATTCGCCCACGTCGCAATCGTAAAAATAGCGCCATTCGCCAAATGGTCGAAGAGACGCATTTAGGAACGCAGCACCTCATTTACCCACTTTTTTTAAAGGACGGGAAAGGCATCAAAGAAGAGGTGGCCTCTTTGCCCAATAATTACCGTTGGTCTTTGGATTTACTCTTGTCAGAAATCGAGGCTTGTCTGAATTTAGGTATCGCAACTTTCGATATCTTTCCTGCGGTAGACGAAGCGCTCAAAGATCAAATGGCAAGTTACAGCTATGCCAGCGATAATTTCTACCTCAACGCGATTCACCAGATCAAGCAAAGGTTTCCAGAAGCAGTTATCATGACTGACGTCGCTATGGACCCGTATTCATCTGACGGCCACGACGGTTTGGTTCGAGACGGACAAATTCTCAACGACGAAACGCTTCCCATTTTGGCCAAAATGACTTTGGCGCAAGCCCAAGCGGGTGCGGACATCATTGGCCCTTCAGACATGATGGACGGCCGTGTGGGTTATCTAAGGCAAGCACTTGATCAAGAAGGCTTTACCGATGTGTCCATCATGTCATACACGGCAAAATACGCAAGCGCTTTTTATGGGCCATTCCGCGATGCGCTCAATTCCGCTCCCAAAATGGGCGATAAAAAGACCTATCAAATGAATCCTGCGAACAAAAGAGAGGCACTGCTAGAGGCGCAACTTGATTTTGAAGAAGGTGCCGATATGCTGATGGTCAAGCCCGCCTTATGTTATTTGGATGTCATTACTTTGCTCAAAGAAAATTTCCCATTACCAATAACGGCATACAACGTCAGCGGTGAATGTGCAATGGTTTACGCGGCCGCTCAAAACGGTTGGCTAGACTACCAACGCGCTGTTTCAGAGATGCTGCTCAGTATGCGCAGGGCAGGAGCAGATGGCATCCTGACTTACTTTGCTAAAGATTTTGCACAATTTGTGCGTTCCTAATTCAACACCAAATGCCAATAGCGCTTAGCTCAGACTACCTCAGTCTAGAAGACTTCGAAAACCTATTACAAGCAAAAGAACCGCTCGAATTATCCGCAGCGCTCAAAACGCAAATCAATGCCTGCAGGGCTTACCTCGATCAAAAGGTGGCGCAATCTTCACAGCTTATTTACGGGGTCAATACAGGGTTTGGTTCGCTTTGCGATACCGCAGTGAGTCGTCAAGACCTTGAACAGTTGCAACGCAACTTAGTTTGTTCTCATGCCTGTGGAATGGGCGAGGAGGTGCCGCAAGAAATCGTGCGCCGCATGCTCTTACTGAAAATTTTAGGTTTGTCAAAAGGCGCTTCTGGTGTACAACTCCAAACAGTAGAAAGACTTTTGTTTTTTTACAACAACCACATTTACCCGGTGGTTTATCAACAGGGTAGTTTGGGTGCTTCTGGTGATTTAGCACCATTGGCGCATTTGTGCTTGCCACTGCTTGGCGAGGGAGAGGTTTATATTGATAATCAAAAGATTAGCGGCTCCGAATTAAATAAAAGATTTAATTTAAAACCAATTGTACTTCAATCCAAAGAAGGATTGGCCTTGCTCAATGGCACCCAATTCATGTCTGCATATGCAACCTTTGCGCTCGATTTATCTTACCGTTTGTTCGACGGCTTTAATCAAGTAGCAGCGCTATCGATGGAGGCCTACGACGCGCGCACAGAACCTTTTTTGGCTAATGTCAACGAAATCCGCAATCAGGTAGGTCAAATACGCGTAGCGGCTTGGTTTAGGGCCCAATTAGAAGGCAGTGAAATCATGGCTCAAGCCAAAGCCCACGTGCAAGATCCTTATTCTTTTCGCTGCATTCCTCAGGTGCATGGCGCCACTTTAGATACACTAGACCACGCTGCCCAAATTGTGACCAGAGAACTCAATGCCGTAACAGACAACCCCACTGTTTTTGCAGAAGACGACCAAGTGGTTTCAGCAGGTAATTTCCACGGGCAACCTTTGGCGCTTATTCTCGACTTTTTGGCAATTGCCATGGCCGAAATGGGCAGTATCTCGGAACGCCGTACCTACAAACTGATTTCTGGAACGCGTGGCTTACCTGCATTTTTGGTGCAGAACCCAGGGCTCAATTCTGGCCTCATGATCAGTCATTACACCTGTGCTTCAATTGTTAGCCAAAACAAACAACTTTGCACGCCAGCTTCTGTTGATACAATCGACAGCAGTAATGGCCAAGAAGACCACGTCAGTATGGGTGCTAACGCAGCAACCAAATTGTACCGGGTATTAGATAACTGTCAAAAAATTCTCGCTATTGAATTAATGCATGCAGCCCAAGGGCTTGAATTCAGGCGCCCACTCAAGGCTGCTGTTTGGTCAGAAAATCTTTATGAAGCCTACCGAGTGCAGGTTCCGAGTTTAGATACAGACCGCGTGCTTGCCACAGATTTGGCCAAAAGTGTGGCCTTCATTCAAGAATATATCCAACATGACTGATTCCCAATTATTTGAAGAAAAAAGCATAGATCCTACGCCATCTAAACGACCCGTTTTATTATTGGTTTTAGTCATTTTAACGGCCATCAATATCGGAATTGCTTCCTTAGGCTCGCTGAGCGGCATGCTTGGTGTGGTTCCCGATCAGAAAATGATCAAAAGCACGAAGCTAGATTTTGCAAAAATGCGC
>CAZINO010000034.1:0-16077 GCA_964540625.1 uncultured Lishizhenia sp.
AAAGTAGACTACGACCAAACAGACGGAAGTATCATCGTAAGTCTTTCCATGACCGACGAAGGCGCCGACGAATGGGGCCGCATGACCACCGAAAACAAAGACCGCATTATTGCCATCTCAATGGATAGTGTTGTATACAGTGCACCTCGTGTAATCAACGCCATCACAAACGGCAATACCCAAATCTCAGGTAGTTTTACTTTCCAAGAAGCAGAAGACCTCGCTGGTTTACTCAATGGAGGCGCACTTCCTGTACCTTGTGTCATCAAAGATCTTCAGAAAGTAGGCCCGACTATCGGTGCTGAAAACTCAAAAGCTGGTCTGATTTCTTTTGGAGTAGCGTTTATCGCGGTACTTCTTTACATGATGTTCTATTACGGCAAAGCGGGTCAGGCGGCCAACATCGCCCTCATTGTAAACGTTGTGTTTATATTCGGATCACTTGCCTCTTTTGGTGCGGTCCTTACCCTTGCTGGTATTGCCGGTATCGTTCTTACAATCGGTACGGCAGTTGATGCCAACATCCTTATCTTTGAGCGTGTTCGTGAAGAACAAGCCATTGGCGCCGACACCGAAACGGCAATTAATACTGGTTTCCGCAAAGCACTTCCATCTATCATCGATGCAAACGTGACCCACTTATTGGTTGCCATTATCCTCAAAATATTTGGTACAGGTGAAATCGAATCATTCGCAACAACACTCATCATTGGTATTTTTACCTCCATGTTCTCTGCAATGGTTATTGCCGAATTAGCCATCCATTCTTGGTTGTCTAAAGGCAAAACAGTCGGTTTCAACACCAAGTATTCAAAAGGTTTGTTCCAAAACTTCAACTTCGACTGGATGGGCAAAAGAAAGTTCTTCTATGCTTTCTCCATTATCGTTACAATTGCAGGTATCATCTCACTCTCAACGCGTGGCCTTAAGCAAAGTGTAGAGTTCACCGGTGGGCGTACCTTCGCGGTCAAATTCGAGAAAAAAGCCGACATCGAAGCCATTCGCAAAGAACTCAGCAAAGTTTTTGTAGAGAACGGTGAAACCGCTTCTATCGACCTCAAAACCAAATCCAACGATTACAACGTCGAGATCGTAACGAACTATTTACTCAACAACGACGGCGCAACCGATCAAGTAAACGCGCAGCTTAAAGCCGGTCTAGAAGCCTGCAAAGACAAAATGGGTAGCTATGACATTTTGGAATCGCGCGCCATTTCTGCATCGATCTCAAGTGAGCTATGGACGTCATCTACAATCGCCATTACACTTGCTTTATTGGCTATTTTTGCTTACATCCTTATTCGTTTTGGCCACTGGCAGTATTCCTTGGGTGCCATCGTAGGTTTGGCTCACGATGCATTTTTTGTAATCTCTATTTTCTCTTTACTCCACGGATACTTGCCATTTACCCTAGATGTCAATCAAGCGTTCATTGCGGCAATTCTTACCGTTATTGGTTACTCCATGAACGATACCGTGATTGTATTTGACCGTATTCGTGAAAACCTACGCAAGAGCAAAGCCGATGACAACCACGGTGACATCATCAATAGCTCCCTTAACCGCACCCTATCAAGAACGTTCAACACCTCTATGATTCTATTTGTAGTTGTTCTGATCATGTTCATCTTTGGTGGTCCTGCAATTAAAGGATTCTTATTTGCTTTGTTGGTCGGTGTATTAATTGGTACCTATTCTTCACTTTGTGTGGCAACGCCAATTCTTCTCGACTTCTCTAAGCGTCTTCGCGCTTAAGCACAAAAGTTTTTTTTCAAAAAAGCCGCTCTCAAAAGCGGCTTTTTTGTTAGGTGTACGTCTTGATTGCGTTATTACGCTTGATGTATATGAAAAACAAAATATTAGCCGGACTTATCCTCCTTTTGGTGATCACTTTTGGTTGGTGGCTTACAGATCAACCTGAATCTATTCAAGATCCATACAAGGCCTTAAAAACAGATAAGGAAAGCAAGCGAAAAGCTGATTTTCCAGCCAATCTACAAACACAAGTGCCGGCACTTAAGGTTAAAGGCGATACCAACCTGCGTTTACTGTATCAATCGCTAAAAATTAAAAGTTACCTAGAGAATGGCTACGCCCGTACCCGTTACGAACTTGTAGTGACTAATCCGCATTCGAAAACACTTGAAGCTGACTTCGAACTGCTATTAAATCAAGGGCAAACCCTAACCGCATTCTCTTTGGAGGTAAACGGAGAAATGCGTCCAGCGGTAGCCGTCGAGAAAAAAAAGGCACGTATCGCCTATGAAGCTACAGTCAGAAAAGGAATAGATCCTGGGCTCATTGAACAAGTTGCAGGCAACGCTTTTCGAATGCGCGTTTTTCCATTACTCAGTAGGGTACCAAAAAAACTGATTTTTGAGGTGAGCGGGGTACTCGTGCAGGATGCAAGCCACGCTTATTTTTCACTACCGCTTCAAAGTAAAAATAGCTTCGGTCATTTCAGTTATAAAGCAATCAGTTATAGGTCTGGCAAACCTGTTGTACTTCGCAAATACAATTTTTACAAAAAGCCTCTTGATCTTCGTATTCAAATCAAATTGCCTTTGACGCAAAGAATGCAAGCCCAAGCCAATCAACTAGGCGGCGCTGTTTATTTCAATACGAACATGCCTTTGCCGCTTAAATATGCACCAAAAAAAGCCCCTCGTTCAATAACAGTCTGCTGGGATGCTTCTGCATCAAGAGACAATCCGTCGGCACGCAATAAAGAGCTTGCCTTATTGCTGGGATATATTCGCCGTATTCATAGTGGCCGTATCGAAGTCCTCTGTTTTGCGCATCAAGTACTTGAGAAGAACTATTTTGACATCAAAAACGGACAGGCCATAGGTCTGAAGTCATATATAGAGGAGCTTGCTTACGACGGCGGGTCGGCGTTGTCTTGTCTTGAATTTGGCAAAATGAGTGGGGAAGAAGTGCTGTTGTTTACGGATGGTCTTCAATCTTTAGGTACTTTTCATTTCTCAGCAGGAAAGACAAAAATTTATCCAATTGTGAATAGTGGTAAATTGGATAAAGGTTTATTGCAGGATCTTGCCAATCAAACCAATGGTAGCGTCATTGATCTTCAGCAAATAAGTATCAAGGAAGCCTTGCAGCAATTGACCCGACAGTACTTGCGTTTTCTTGGCTTTAAAGAGCAGCTCAGCGGCTTGGAGTACTATACCACGGAACTCGACCCTGCTGCACAAAGATTGATGTTGAGTATTCGTGTACCCCAGACATGTAAAAAACTCACTGCTCAGTTTGGATTAGATGCCGAAAATGTAATCGCTCAAACCGTCATTGATTTGCCAAAAAGCACCCGTATTTCAGCAGGTAAATCTGAGGTCAAGCGCTGGGCTTTGACAAAATTAGCAGGTTTAGAAACACAACCTCAAAAAAACCAAAAGGCAATTTTAGCGCTAGGAGTCAAGTATCGTTTAGCCAGTTCGGCCACTTCGTTGCTGGTACTCGATGCCCTTGAGGATTACCTCGAGCACCAAATTGTGCCGCCTCCGTCTATGCAGAAAGCGTATTTTAAGGCACTTGCTGAACAGAAAAAGCAGCAAAATCCAGATCCGCAAAAATCACATCTAAAGCAGCTTCGTAAAGATTGGAAGGCCTATCAGAGATGGTATTGGAAGGATCCCAAAAAACGTAAAAAACAAAAAATAGAACCAGAAAGGCATTCTGAACAAAACTTTAGCATCGCCCCTCCTTCTCCGCAAGAGATGGAGGAGCCCACTAGCAATTTCTCAGTGAACCCAAGTGGTGCAAACTTCAATTTGAATGCCACGGCTACGGGTGCTAACGCGACTTTTTCTTGGTCCAATAGTGCGGCGCCAAGCGGAATTGATTTGAGTTCTGGTTATGGGACTTATCAACTAACCGTTAGCAATACCAATGGCAATTCAGTGAGCGCCGCACCTCAAGCAACAATTACACTTGCAGCCTGGAATCCGAAGGCATCCTATCTTCGAAAACTACGCAGTGTTCCTTTCAAAGACGCCTACAGGCTATATTTACAGCTTAAGCCTACCTATGTGGCGCAACCTTCTTTTTTTATTGATGTAGCGGACTTTTTTAGCGCCAAACACGATGCCAAAACCGCCATTCGAATCCTGACAAATTTGGCAGAAATGGAGCTTAAAGATGTCGCGCTCATGCGTGTGGTAGCCCAAAAATTAATGGAATTTAAAGCCGAAAAATTGGCGCTTGTGTTGCTTAAAGAAGTCTTGGTATTGCGTCCGGAAGAACCACAATCTTACAGAGACTATGCCTTGGCACTGGCTGAAAATGGCCAATACGATTTGGCGGTTAGTTGTTTATGGAAACTGGTAAAACAACCATTTGACGGCCGCTTTACGGGTATTCATCTGATTGCCCTCAATGAAATCAATCATTTATTAGTAAAATACCCGAAGCAAATCAATGCTCAACAAATACCGTCCGAGTTCCGCGTTAAATTACCTGTAGATATTCGGGTTGTACTCAATTGGGATGCCGACGATACCGATGTCGACTTATGGGTCACTGAACCTAATGGCGAGAAATGTATGTATTCATACAAGAATACAACAAACGGCGGTCGTATATCCAATGATTTTACGCAAGGATATGGCCCTGAAGAGTATGTCATTCGAAAAGCGCCCAGAGGCACCTACACGATTCAGGCACATTACTATGGCAATCATAGGCCAACACTGAGTGGGAAAGCGATTCTTACGGTTCAGTTCTTTCAATATTATGGAACCCCTTTCGAAGTGCGGCGCGTTGTCACGCGACGCCTAGGAAAGGTGGACGAGGAAATCGACCTCGCCACCTTTGAATTCTAGGCCTATTTTTTAATGAATTGTAATACGGCAGCTTGTTGCCCATTGTACAAGCCGAGGTAGTAGGTCCCTGCAGCAATTTTTGGACTCAGTTCTAGTGGTTGATTGATACTTCCATTTTGGGCATAGAGTTTAAATACACTAATTTGTTGCCCGAGTACATTGAATAGTTTGGCTTCAATAACTTGGCCTTGAATACCTTCAATTTGGATTTCAAAACTGCCATTATTTGGGTTGGGGTACAAGTTGGCAACAGCGAAACTGAGCTCATCTAGTCCAGAAGTATTGACGGTGACCTCTATGGAAGTGATGCAGCCGTTGTTGTCTTTCACGTAACAAGTGTAAGTACCTACCGCGAGGTTGGCAAAGAATGAGCCTGAGTAGTAGGTTTGCCCATCCATCGAGTAGGTGTAGGGTGAATTCCCGCCACTTGCACTCAAGGCAATAGTGCCGTCATTTCCGTTGGATACGGTAGTGCTGGCATTCAATACGAGTGCGGCGGGTTCAGTAATGGTGGAAGTAAATGCTTGCTGACAGCCATTCGCATCAGTTGCCGTTAGCATGTAGGTACCTGCTGCCAAATTATTGAAATTAGGTGTATTTACAGCTGTTCCACCATTGAGTGAATAGGTATATGGACTTGTCCCACCACTGACTTGGCTGGTCAACATTCCGTCGTTTGCGCCATTACAACTGATCATAGTTGGGATCATATTGACGGTCAAGGCAGCCGGTTCCGTGACGACATAAGTGAGTGTTGTGTTACAACCATTGGCATCAATAACACCAATGGTATAGGTGCCCGCGCCGAGGTTGACAAACGTATTGCTCGCTTGGTCAGCGCCGTTATTGATGGTGAAGTTGTATGGCGCGGTGCCGCCAGTTGGGCTCACCACAATGGTTGCAGTCTGGGATCCAGCACAAGCAATAGAAGTAGTTTGTGAGATATTTGCGCCGATGGAAGCAGTGGCAGCAAGCGTAACTGTACCTGAAACCGTGCAGCCTGCGTTGTCCGAAACGCTATAGTTGTAGCTTCCAGCGGCAAGATTACTAAATGTATTGGTGCTTTGGCTAGGTGAGTTAGCGATGCTATATGTAAAAGGCGCTCCTGTACCACTTGTTTGTAGTTCAATAATTCCGTTACTCGCATTGCAACTAGGCTGCTGGCTTACAATCGGATTCACGGTGAAAGAAGAGGCGCCTAATACATTGATACTGATGCTAAATGCGTCATTGCAGGTGTTTTCATCATTGCCATTGCCATTGATATTTGCCAGTTGCAGGTTAAGTACATTTGCACCTGCTTGTAAGCCACTTACCATTATGTAGATGGTATCGATTGTTTGATAGCTGTTCAGGGTGCTTGAATTGTAATTTTGTGAAATGGCGCCAGCCGTTCCAACCTGAGCACTTAGGTTAAATGTATTGATGGCATTGACACCTCTATTCTCTACCACCACAGCCACCTCTGTACTCGAACCGCAAATACCACCATTTTGAGTTGTAAAGGCCTCTAGGATTGCTAAATCCAGTGAGTCTGGGTTCATTTTAAAGGCAGATACATTGGTGACAATATTGTTGTTGGAGTTCATGACGACACCGGTGTAGAAAAAAGTCAGGCCATCAAAGTCATCGATGCACATGTGATGGTAATCACCCCAACGGGTGTTTGAAGTTCTTGCCGACATTCCTTGCTTGATCATGGTTTCTGGTAGTGTCATTTGTCCGAGCGGATCACATGCTTTACGACCAGTCATCTGAATGGAAGGATAATCTGGTGCGGTGGTTCCGGATGTTGAATACGCCATCATGATATTTCCGTATTTGTCAATATTGATGGCAGGCATCCAGCGATTCAGTGTGGTTCCGGGTGCGTAAGTACCTTCTTGATACAAACTCCAGCTGCCAGTGCTGCCTGTAGGTCGACGAAGTTCTAGCCAACGCACACCTGCGCGGTTGTTTCCGTTGACATCTGTTGCCAAACATAAGACCATGGCCTGGTGATCGTTGAAAACCCGCATTGGGGCTTTGTACATGACGCATTCGCGTAGCGGATCGAGTTTTACGGTAGTGCCAGGTTGTGAAATACAAGAAAAGCTCGTCAGACCACAAAGATCGGAATCGATTTCTGTGATAGGCACATCTTGAATTTTAGCAACGCTTCCAGTGTTGTTCGTCCAGTTGATGGTCATTTCCCAGATTTCTATCCAGTCGTTGGTAGGGCTATCAGGTGAGCCGTTGGTGTGCTTTTCATCGTCGCGGTGACGAACAAAAAGTGGTTTTTGACCAAGTGGTGCCGCAAGGTCACCTTCGAGGTCGACAGGTGTAATCGATTGAAAACCAAATCCGTTGAGGGTATAGCCAATGGCAACGCCAATGAATGGAGAAGTGGCACCAGAGATAAGCGCACTGAGTTTCATGGCATAGACGCGCGGTGGGCCGCCTTCGTTGGTGGTCGCTAACAAGGCGTCGGCTGTTTCGCAAATACTCCATTTTGGGTAATCGGGGAAATTTGGGCATGTGAATTGGTAAAAATTATATGCCCCTTGCGGATTGCTCGTTTGTGAAACATATACGAGCAATTTTTTTTGAGCCTGGGTTGAAAATTGGGTGATAATCCAGCGTTTAGCACTTTTGTAATAGAGAATGACGGGATCTCCAAGGCCTGTAACAGTTGGGCTACCCAAAGTAGAGGCCATCACGAGCGTGCCACTTACGGCAGCTCCTGTGGACTTGTTAAATATCTTGTAGGAACCACCGCTACCAGCATTGGTTCCTTGAATGTACACAGTTGAATCGGCTTCTCCGGTTGGATCGGGTGGTGAAATGCCATTGCCAATACCCTGAACTTGCCACAGCAAACTTGCTGAAACCGTTTTTTGTGCATTTTGATGTTGTTGCCAGACCCAATCGGGTTGATGCGCATTGCTGCCCAGTTGAACAGCTAATTCACGGCCTTTGAAGTTGGGAACAATGATTTCTTTATTGGCATCGGCACCTGTTGGCGCAGCCACTAGTTGAGCAGTCCCGGGGCTGAAATAACCATAAAATTCTGCTTGTTGGGCCGCAAACTGCTGCGCAAATAACAAGCATACGAGAAGGTAGCGTAGTTTCATAGTTGATAAGTTGAGTTTAGCACCATGAAATTATGAAAATTTATCGAAATCAGTTGTTGAAGTCTTATTTTTGCGTTTATGATATTCTTGTTGTCTCCTGCAAAATTAATGCGCCCTTACAACGCGACTGCAGCTGCGCAGTTGGTCTTTAAAAAAGAAACCAATTTAGTCATCAAACAGCTCAAAAAATGGTCCATCAAAGAGGTGCAGCTCCGCATGAAATTATCGGCAGACAAGGCACTTGAAGCCTATAACTATATCCAAAATTGGGGCAAAAAAGTGAATGAAAGCCAAAGTGCACCTGCGCTTTATGCGTACATCGGCGAAGCTTTTAAGGCACTGGATGCCGAAAATTTACAAGAAAACGCGCTTGTTTATCTGCAAGAAAACCTCTACATCCTTTCAGGTTTGTACGGCGTATTAAGCGCGCAAACGCGTGTGGAACCCTACCGCTTAGAAATGGCGCAAGCGGCAGTGCTTCCAGAAAATCAATCGCTCTATTCTTTTTGGAAAAAACCAATTCGAGATTTTTTAAACAAGACGCTTTCCAAAGAAGATTGCATTATCAATTTGGCGAGTGCGGAATACAGCAAGGTTGTAGAAGACCCCAAATTGCTTGCGCGCATGATCACACCGCAATTTTTAGAATTGAATAATGGTAAGCCAAAAGCGGTTTCTGTTTTTTCAAAACAGGCGCGTGGTACCATGCTGCGTTGGTGCGCTCAACTACAACTTAAAGAACCTGAACAACTCAAATCGTTTGATCTGCTTGGGTACCATTTTGACGCGGCACGCTCGACTACCAATGATTGGATTTTTATACGTTAGGCCCTATTTTATTGATTAAAATCAAAATCGGGATTCTGCTCGATAATTTCCCAAGTATGGTCGGCAAGCAATTTAACACTGGCCAAAAATTCGAGGTCTTTGCCTGATCTTCCCCAAGCATTCTGATCGATCAAGGACAACATGAGTTTTTGATCTGCTTTACGGTACAAATGATAGGTATGATTGATTAATGGTTCAAAACGCAGTTCTGTTTGATAGATATAATCAGAAATGGTTTTTCTGGCTTGAATCTTTTGTGCTTGGGCGGCCAATAGCTGCATTTGTTCATAAATCTGAGACAATTGCATATCGGTTTGTTGGTTCATGGCGCTGAGGGCTCTTCCTTTGAGTTTGCCGGTGTCTTCAGGCTTAATAACAGCACCGCCAACGGTGTGCGCATAAGGCAGTAAATGTGGGTTCAGCGCAATTTTATCTGGGTCAATAGGATTGACAAACGGTGCTTCTGTTTGTTTTTTTTGCTTCATGCTTTAAACCAATTTACTGAGGGCTTCTCCAACTGCAGAACCAATTGCCACGCCCATTCCTCCCATTCGAACACCTGCGTGTACGTTTTTGTTCAGCGATCTTATAATTGGTTTTTTTTCATTACCTACACACATAATTCCTGACCAGGCACGTTCGATTTCAAAAGGAACCCCCGGAAGTATTTCTGTACTCAGTTTTTTGAGTAGTGCTTCATTGATGCGCGCATTCGATTCAAATTTTGTGGTCGTTTCACCCTCAAAATCCAGATGCCGACCACCGCCTAGTAAAATTCGGTCACCAATATCCCTAAAATAGTAGTAACCGCGCTCACTATGGAAAGTGCCTCTTAGTTGGTGAGTGAGCGGTTTGGTAATTAAAACTTGAGCCCTCGCTGGTTTCATTTCGTTTTGAAAATACGACTGCGCAAATCCATTGGTGCATAGAAAGAGTTCTGCGCAGTTTAAATCGCCATGATTCGTGTGGATTTGTACTTGATTGTGGTCATTTTCAAATGAAAGCACTTCTGTTGCAAATAAAAAACGAATATCTGCAGCGATGCATTTTTGATAAAGTGTGTGGATCAGTTGACCTGTGTCAATGCTACCTTCATAGGGATTGAAATAAGCAGAACGGAAGCCTTTGAAGCCAAATTTGCCGATGCTTTGGTCATCTTGCCGATACACTTCTTGAAGACCAAAACGCTTTTCAAATTCAAGGTTGAGGTAACATATTGCAGCGGCATCAATAGGCATTTCCGTAGCAGAAATGAGGTCCCAAGACCCACAATTTTGGTAGTTCATTCCCTTTTCACCAACGCGTTCCTTAAGTAAGCGCAGGCCTTCTAGACGGAGTGCTACTGTATCCCAAATGGTTTGCTCGGGAATATGCTCGAGGTCATCGAGTAATTCTGTCGGGCTTCCAAAACAAGTGAATCCTGCATTTTTGGTGCTGGCACCGGTCGGTAAGTAGCCCCTTTCAATGATGCAAATTTTTTCACTGGGGAACCGCTCTCTTAATGAAAGCGCGGTAGACATGCCAACAAGCCCTGCACCTACAATAACAAAGGTATTGTGTGCTAAATACTGTTGGTGTTCCCAGAAGCTCAATTGCTCAAAATGCAGCATTTTTTTTACTCGTTGATTTTTAGCAAATTTGTGTTTGAAACAAATGTACCAATTTGCGTTGAAAACAACATTTGACAAACCTTTGATTGCCATGATAAAATTATTCGCTTTTGTACTTATAATGCTTCCGTTTGCTTCGTTGGCGCAGCGCGATTTTTTAGTTGTCATCGAAGGTAACACGACCAATTTATTGGATCAAAAGCCTGTCTTCGGCGTCAACGTAGACCTCATGCAGCAAGATGCCGTGCTGACGAAGGTGCTTTCAGACGGTAGCGGCCAATATTATATTTCGGCAAAAATCACACAAGGGCAGCCGATTCAATTGCGTCTATCAAAAGGCGGATACCTCACCAAATATATCCTTATCGATCTCACCTCCTTTCAAGGCCAAGCACAAAAACCTGCAGGACTTACGCTCAGTCGTAACCTAGATGCGGCGCTTTACCTATTGAAACCTGATGTCGACCTCAGTTTTGCAAAAAATACACCAACTGATAAATACGTTTGGTCTCCATCTGCACAGCGTTTAGAGCACATTTCACTTGTGAAGTCCGATGCAGACACCAAAGCTCTAGATGCTTATCAGGCAGCAGTTCACCTCAAAAATAAAAACCGTTTACTGCAAGAGGCAGACAAACAAATGGCCGCTCAGCAACCAGATAAAGCCATTGTTTACTTAGATTCAATTTTAGACATTCTACCTTCAGATCCAAGCGCTTTGCAAAAGAAGCAACTGATTCAAAAAGCGCAACAAGAAGAACTGTTGGCCGCGACACAAAAAGCCAAACAAGCCGAGTTGTTAGAAGAAGCGCGTCTTGCCCTTGCTGCCCAAGACCTCAATTTAGCAGAGCGCAAGCTCAAAGAAGCATCTGCATTGCGTCCGGGCAATACAGCCGTTGAACAAGAATTAGCTGCAGTTACAAAAGCGCGCATTGAGGCTGAACAAAACCAAGCCAAATCCGTAGCCTTCCAAAAGACCATGCAGGCCGCCGCTGCCCTCATGACGGCCAAACGTTACGACGAAGCGGCCTCAAAATACAACGAAGCACTCCAGATTCAGCCCACTCAGAAAGATCAAGTCGATGCTGAATTGCGCAAAATCAAAGACATCAAACAAGATCTCTTAACTGAAGCTGAACTCAAAAAAACACTGAAATTGGCCAATGACCAATACTTGCAAAAGAAGTATGATATCGCTTTGGAAACTTATAAGAAAGCAGACAAACAAATTGCACTTTTTCACAAGCAAAGCCTAATGGATACCTATTCCAAAGAGCTTCAAGCTGGCATGAAGCGCGTTACTGAAGGTATCAATTCGATGTCGCAGGTGTATCAAAATCAATTGGCCAAAGCCAATGAGAATTTCAACAAAGGGCCTCAATTCTACACTATGGCCAAAAATATCCTCAATTCTGACCCGATGAAAAGTCGCCAAAACGAACCTGAGGTGATTGAGCTCAAAGAGAAAATCAGTGCCATGGAGGCGTACTATGCTGCACGAAAAGCGGCTTATGGCTTGGTTAAAACCAAAGATAACGCAGCAGCCCTGAAAGCCTTAGAAAAACTTCATGCAAATGCACAAAGTCATGTGGCGTACTTAGGTGTCAATGAACTCAATACTTTGCAAAAAAGTGCAGATTCTCTGCGTACCATTCTTGCTCCGGCAGTAGTTCAAACTCAAATAGATACCCCTGAGCCCGAACCTGCGGGTATTCGTTTAAGTGCACCTGGACAAGAGGTTACATCTGATAATTCGATGGTCTTTTCAGATTTGCGTCAAACCCGAGATGCCAAAGAAGAAGCGCCATATCGTACCCAACAACAAATTCGTACTGAAGTAGAATACCAAAACTATTTCTCTCAACAAAATGCGGCAGTGGGCTCCTTCGAAACGACAGCGCAATTAGAGCTTTCCAGATCACAGCGCGAACTCAGCACAAGACAAGCAGACCAGACCCAAGCCACTCTTCAAGCAGATAAAGCCAATGCAGCACAGGCTACCGAAGTGGCCATCACTGCACGCAATACTGCGGCAGCAGTAAGACAACAAGAAAACGATATCAACCTAAGTGCTTGGAAGGACGCCAAAGACTATCAAGAACAAACAGAAGTAAAAGCTGCTGACGAACGTCAGCAATACGAGTTGAATCGCCTCAATACTATTCAAAATCAAAAAGACTTGCAATTGCGTCAACAGGCGGTACAAGCCGAAAAAGACGTCAATGAACTCAATCAACGAAGTCAGACTGTTGCTTATACAAAACAAATACAGCAAGATGCAGCTACCAATGGTGGTATAGCCCAGTATGAGCAAATTCAGCAAACTGCTGCCTCTACAGTACAATTGAAAACAACTCCGAATTACCTCAGAGATGAAAATGGTGTGTTGTTCCCTTCCAATACCATGACAGAAAAAACCTATCAGATCAAAAATAAGGAAGGATATGTAACAAAGGTTGTGATCCGAAGAGTGGTTGTTGATGCCAACGGTTATGGCGTGGTTTACGAACAGACCACCGACGAAAACGGCAAAACTTATTTTACAAGAGATGGACAAGTGAGTACAGAATACGTATGGTTCAATGACTCCACTGGTGCCAACGTTCTGAAAAAATAATACACATGCAAGTTCATTTTATTGCCATTGGCGGAAGTGCCATGCACAACCTCGCTATTGCGTTGTCTAGAAAAGGAATAGAGGTGACGGGTTCCGACGACGAAATCTTTGAGCCTTCGCGTTCTAGACTCCAAAAACAAGGCATATTACCAGAAAACCTTGGCTGGGATGCCACGCGTATACACAGTGGTTTAACTGCCGTTATTTTGGGTATGCATGCCCGTGAAGACAACCCAGAACTTGCTGCAGCCAAGGCACTCCATATTCCTATTTATAGCTACCCTGAGTATCTCTACGAACAAAGCAAGAACAAGACGCGCGTTGTCATTGGCGGTAGTCATGGAAAAACAACCATAACCTCTATGCTCCTCCATGCTGTGGCTAAATTGGGTCTCGAGGTCGATTACATGGTCGGTGCGCAACTCGATGGCTACGATTGCATGGTTCGTTTATCGGATACCGCTCAATTTATGATTTTAGAAGGAGACGAATACCTGAGTTCACCAATTGATCGCCGTCCAAAATTTCATCTGTATCAACCAAACATAGCCTTACTTTCGGGTATCGCCTGGGACCACATCAACGTCTTTCCAACTTTCGAAAATTACGTTTCACAATTTGCACAGTTTATTGAGCTGATCGAATCCGGCGGTGCTTTGGTCTATAATCAAGAAGATCAAATCATTGTTGATCTCGCTAACCAGACGACGCATATTCAAAAAATACCTTACGCCACTCCTGTTTTTGAGCCGATTGAAGGCGGAACAGTTCTTCAATTTGAAGGTAAAAACTACTCACTTTGTATTTTTGGCGCGCACAATCTTCAAAACCTCATGGGCGCCATGCGCGTCGCCCAACAAATGTCAATTGAGCCACACGCTTTTTTGGATGCTATGTCTGATTTCACTGGAGCAGGAAAACGTCTGCAAAAAGTAGCAGAAGCACCTGATTTTGTGATGTATAAAGATTTTGCACACTCTCCGTCCAAACTCAAAGCGACGACCGCAGCCGTCAAACAACAGTATCCGAACCGCGAGGTGGTGGCTTGTATGGAACTCCATACCTTTAGTTCCTTGCAAAAAGCCTTTTTGCCACAATACAATGGCGCGATGAGCAGCGCAGATCAAGCGCTGGTTTATTTTAGTCCAGAAGTTGTGGCGCATAAAAAATTACCGGAATTATCAGATTCAGAGGTCGCTGAAGGCTTTGGAGGCGGTGTTCAAGTTTGTACGCAAACCGACGCTGTTTTGGATTTTATCAACGCTCAGAATTGGCACAATAAGGTGTTGCTCCTGATGTCGAGTGGTAATTTTGATGGCATTGATTACGATGCTTTAGGAGCGCAATTGCTGGCTAGTCTCTAAAGATTACTTTGCGGTAAATGACGGCAATAAGTAAACTATTGAGCGTGCTGTAAACCAATAGCGCCAGCAAACTAATGCTCAAAGTGAATTGCGGGTTGTACATCATGGCTGTGTTTTTTCTGGCCATTTGCACAATCTCTTTGTCGGTTTTGTTTTCAAGTGCACTATTTGCTTTTCTGATAGCAGCGATTTCTTTTGCTGAATCCATTCTTTGCGCATAGGCCGCTAATTTGTGTTGGTTGAATTCCGGATAAATATCTCTGTAATAAAAGAACAAGAAAAAGCTGACAATGAGGGTGTATGGCAAACCGACGCTGAGGCCAGTTTTGATATCAGTGAGGATATTGCTTTCGGTTTCTTGCCTCTTTTGACGGTACATAAACAAAGCGATAGCGGCAGTCAGGAAGGCCATATTGAGCAAAACAAAAATTTGAATGTCATCGAGGTGCCATTCGAGTGCAAAGGCTGTCATTTTTATAGCAATCCAGCCTATGCTAAAAAGCAAAGCGTACAACCAACCGTTCTTCATTAGCTATTCATTGACACTAAAAATTCTTCGTTAGAAAGCGTGTTCTCCATGTGTGATTTCATAAACTCCATGGCTTCGACTGGGTTCATATCGGCAATAAACTTACGGATCAACCAAACGCGCTGAAGCACATCTTTACCGACCAAAAGGTCTTCTCGGCGCGTACCAGAAGCCGTAATATCAATAGCTGGATAGATGCGTCGGTTTGAAATTTTGCGATCGAGTTGGAGCTCCATGTTGCCGGTACCTTTGAATTCTTCAAAGATGACTTCGTCCATTTTAGAACCTGTTTCGGTAAGTGCTGTGGCAAGAATGGAAAGTGAGCCGCCGTTTTCGATTTTTCGGGCCGAACCAAAAAAGCGTTTTGGTTTATGAAGTGCATTTGCATCAACACCTCCTGATAAAACCTTACCAGAAGCTGGCGATACCGTATTATAGGCACGTGCAAGACGCGTAATGGAGTCCAGTAAGATGCAGACGTCATGACCGCACTCGACCATACGCTTGGCTTTTTCGAGTACCATATTGGCAACCTTCACATGGCGATCTGCAGGTTCGTCAAAAGTAGAGGCAATTACTTCTGCTTTTACTGAACGGGCCATATCGGTTACCTCTTCTGGGCGTTCGTCGATGAGTAAAACGATGAGATAGGTTTCAGGATGATTGGCGGCGATCGCATTTGCGACATCCTTTAAAAGCATGGTTTTTCCCGTTTTGGGCTGCGCGACGATCATGCCGCGTTGGCCTTTTCCGATGGGGGCAAACAGATCCATGACGCGCGTAGAAAGCGTTTCTTGGGCATGGCCTGTGAGCTTAAATTTCTCAGAAGGGAAGAGCGGAGTCAGGTATTGAAAAGGAACGCGGTCTCTGATGTACGATGGATCGCGACCGTTTATCGATTCTACTTTTACGAGCGGGAAGAATTTTTCGCCCTCACGCGGAGGTCTAATTGTGGCCTTGACGGTATCTCCGGTCTTGAGGCCATATGATTTAATTTGATGTTGTGATACATAAACATCATCAGGGGAAGGTAAGTAGTTATAGTCAGAGGAACGCAAAAATCCATAGCCATCTTGAATGACCTCTAAGACTCCTTCTGCTGAGACAATACCTACCAAATCAAATTGTTCTTCTTTGAGGGCTTGCTCATTGCGTTGCTGCTGTTGTTGTTCGTTGCG
>CAZINO010000034.1:16177-21406 GCA_964540625.1 uncultured Lishizhenia sp.
GCTGAGACCTCCTCTTTTGGCTTACGGCCTCTCTTCTTTGGCGCATTTATTTCTTCGCTTGAAGGCGTGTTTGCGGTAAGCGCTGCGATGATTTCGTTTTTTTTCATGTTGCTGGCATCAATGCCAACAGTTTGCGCTATAACGCGGAGGTCTGAGATTTTTTTGCTCTCGAGGGTTTTGATATCCATTAATAAGATCTTAAGTGCTGATTTTGAAGATACCCCGAACGGGGTGTTTTGAAATGCGTTGCAAGTTTAAGTAAAAAAATGCGAATTGAAGCAATTTCTTTATAAAACTATGTTTTACGTTTTTGCTTTTTGGCAGCAGGAAATAGTATGTTATTGAGAATGAGGCGGTATCCAGGAGAATTCGGATGTAGATTTAAGTCGGTAGGAGGGTCTCCAACAAGGTGTTGATAATCTTCGGGGTCGTGGCCCCCGTAGAAAGTCCAGGTGCCTTGCCCAAATTCGCCATGGACATATTTGGCGGTATTCGCCGCTTTGTTTTCACCGAGTATTAAGACATTCGGCTTAATGAATTCTTTATGAAAATCGGTAGTTTGACCCATAAAGCCATTGATGACATCTACATGACATTGTGTAAGCATTGTTGGAACGACATCCCATTTGGCTGAAAAATCAAATAAGGTGAATTGGTCGGTCTTTTCGGTGATCAGACGTTGCGTGCGCAGATCTGTGCCGTCGATATCGCTGTATTCATAGACCATGGGGTCTTTGATGATATGAAAGTTTTGAAATGCGAATGTCTGGTTGAAATCGAGTTTTTCTTGTGCTTTAGGGTCAGAGGGTGTGCCGTCAAAAATGGCTTCTTGTATATCGACATTTTGAGCTGCAAGCGCAATATCGTAGGAGTCGGTTCCGGAACACATCGTGAAGAGAAAACCACCTCCGATAACAAAGTTACGGATATTGAGCGCTACAGCCTTTTTGAGTGCAGCTGTTGAAGCATACCCGAGTTTGGCAGCTGCAGCCTCTGAACGCTGGACTTCTTGTTGGTACCAACTTTGCATGCGCGCTGAGCTATAAAATTTACCGTACTGTCCGGTGAAGTCTTCGTGGTGCAGGTGCAGCCAATCATACTTGGGAAGCACACCATTGACAATTGCAGAGTCGTAGATTTTGTCGTATTTTATTTCGGCGTAGGTGAGTACGAGCGTAACGGCGTCATCCCAAGGGAGTTTATTTGGGGGCGTATAAACGGCGATTTTGGGCGCTTTCTCGAGTTGTACAACTTCCATGTTTACCTCTGGATCGGCAATTTCTGCCTTGATTTTATTGACCTGGCCGTCGGCTAAAATTTGATAGCTAACGTTTCGGAGTAGCAATTCTTCTTCTATGCGTTGCAAGTGGGGAATCAGAAAGCTTCCGCCACGGTAATTGAGCAGCCATTCGATAATGACTTGATTTTCTAAAGCCCAATAGGCCACACCATATGCTTTGAGATGGTCTCTTTGACTTTCGTCCATTGGGACTAAAATCTGACTAGCGCTAAGTTGAAAGCTAAAGCAAAATGCAAAGAGCGTAAAAAGCAGTTTAGAATGGATCTTCCTCATTGTTGTCTTTGCTGAAAATATCTTCATTGCCTTCATCCATTTTACTTTTTATCGTGTAGGTAGAAAATTCTTGATTGAATTGAGATAAATTGGAGTTAATTGGGCCAGGGATGTCGAGCGCCTCAACTTCATCGAGGTTTTCAAAACGGGCAAATTCCGGAACAAAACGCAGTCTTACGTTTTTGAGCGCACCATTTCGGTGCTTGGCGATGATGATTTCTCCGATTCCGAGTGTAGAATTTCCATCTGCATCTTGGGTGAGGTCGTAGTACTCAGGACGATAAATAAACGAAACGATATCGGCATCTTGTTCGATGGCGCCAGATTCACGTAAATCGGATAGCATAGGACGTTTGTCTCCACCTCGGGTTTCTACCGAACGACTCAGCTGAGATAAGGCGATAATGGGGACGTTAAGTTCTTTGGCAATTTCTTTAATGGAACGAGATATAGTGGAGATTTCTTGCTCCCGGTTTCCGCCGCTTTTCGAATCTTTGGCACTCATGAGCTGCAAGTAATCGATGATGACGAGGTCTATATTGTGCTGCGCTTTGAGTCGACGGCATTTAGCCCTAAAATCGAAGATGTTGATACCGGGTGTGTCGTCGATGAAAATGGGCGCCTCCGCAAGTTTGCCGATGCGGCTGTGGAGTTGCTGGAATTCGTGTTCTTTGAGGTCACCTTTTCGAAGTTTTTCGGCAGGTAATCTCGATTCGCTGGCTATTAAACGCTTCACCAACTGCACTGAGGACATTTCGAGAGAGAAAATAGCGACGCCTTTTCCGTATTCTACTGCGGTATTGCGCGCCATAGAAAGTACAAAAGCGGTTTTACCCATACCTGGACGGGCAGCCAATACAATCATGTCAGAGCGTTGCCAACCCGCGGTAACTTTGTCGAGATCGTGGAAGCCCGTTGGAATACCCGAAACGCCATCGGTATTTTTGGAGGCCAATTCGATCTCGTGGATTGCTTCCTGAACAATGTATGACATCGAGCCAACTTGTTTGGACATGTTGTTTTCGGCAATACTGAAAAGATCTGCCTCTGCGTCATTGAGTAAATCAAAGACATCACGGGTGTCGTCGTAGGCGTCGCGAATGATTTTTGAACTGACGCTGATGAGTTCACGTTTGATGAATTTTTCAGCCAAAATACGCGCATGGTGCTGAACGTGGGCGGCACTAGCCACACGGGTTGTGAGGGAGCTTACATAACCAGCTCCACCTGCTAATTCGAGTTCGCCACTTTTTTGAAGTTGGTTGGTAACGGTAACGAGGTCTATGGGGTTTGTGGCCGCAAAAAGCGCACGAATGGCTTTGAAAATATGTTGGTGACGCACATCGTAAAATGTTTTTTCAGACAAAATATCGATGGTGTCGTTGATGGCTCTGCTTTCGAGCATCATGGCGCCAAGTACAACTTGCTCTATATCAAGCGCTTGCGGTGGTATTCTGCCCATTTCTGCAAATGGTTGCGTTGGCGTTTTGATTCGGGAAATAGGTTTGCGATTGTTATCTGGAGCGTCCATACAACAAATATAGCGAAAGGCGTCCTGAACCAAAAAAGTTCAGGTGGTATAGTTTTGAAAAAGTTGTGAAGGAAGGTTATAAACAATTGTTGATATCAACAAAGCTCTTTTAGGGCTTTTGGTGTGCCTATTGTTCTGGTAATCAGGTCTTTTTCGAATTTTGGCGAACGCGCTGGTGAATATTCTCGCCCATAGAAAATAATCTGTAAATGCAATTTGTTCCAGGTGTGCTCTGGAAATAATTTCTTGGCATCGCGCTCTGTTTGAACCACGTTTTTCCCGCTGGTTAATCCCCAGCGTGTGAGGAGTCTGTGAATATGCGTATCGACCGGAAATGCCGCAAAACCAAAACCCTGTGACATGACAACCGAAGCCGTTTTGTGCCCAACGCCTGGCAAGCGCTCGAGGTCTTCGTAGGTTTGCGGTACGATCCCGTTGTAATCTTGGACCAATATCTGTGAGAGTTCGCTTATGGCCGCCGCCTTTTTTGGTGACAATCCGCAGGGCCTGATGATTTGTTGTATTTGCGCGGTTGGCACCTTGGCCATATCGAACGGGTTGTCGGCCAAAGCAAAAAGAGCAGGCGTTACGGTATTGACGCGCGCGTCGGTGCATTGTGCCGAAAGCAAAACCGCAATTAACAGCGTGTAGGGGTCTTTATGATCGAGTGGAATAGGTGTACTCGGATACAATTGCTCTAAGATTTGAATGACATAAGCCGCTTTTTCTTTTTTTGTTTTCATAAATAACCGAGTGTAAATAGGTGAAGGAAGCGGTTTTCGGTACTTAAAAAAAGAATGATAAGTCCAAGAATAAGGTAGCGAGAAACCACAGAGCCAGCTACAAAAATAATATCTGCACTCGCCCAGCGCCAACAAATAAACGGTAGCAAGAATAACAAACTCAGCCAGATCTGAGCCCAGTAAAAACTAAAATGAATAGGGACTGTTTTATAAAAGATTCCTTCTTGAAACCCAAGCGCTTTGGCTTGGTGTAGCCAAGGTGTATCGATACTAGCCAACGCTTTAACCTTAGTTAATTGCTGGGTATAGTAATCGGCAGTCCAAAAATAGCGTCCGTCGGTACTTTCGAAAAGCTGAACACTGTGTCCGTCAACACTGCCATAGGTATGTATTCCATATGCTTTTACCAGAATGGGGTTTTGCTTGGCTGGCAAAAAATAATCGATCCAGAGGACGAAAGTTAAAATGATTCCTGCATAGGCTACAAAACGGTGCCAAAGGCCATTTTTTCCGGATTTGAGTTTTTTTAAATAGGCTATTCTGTAGGCTTCTTCTTTTTGTTGTTTTTGTCTTAATTTCTCTCTTGTGGCTTCTCTTCTGATCCGATAGGCCTCTAAATCTTCCGCGTAGGTCGCCTGGGTTTTTTGCTGTTGTTGGGCAACAGTTGCTGGGTTAATGACCTGGCCAGTACTGATTTGTTCGTAAGCTTCTTGTATGGCCAAGAAGTGTGCGGCCGCATCTTCGCTCTTATTTTTATCGGGGTGGTATTTTTTTACCAACGCCCGGTAGGCTTTCCGGATTTCAGCGGCCGATGCATTCGGTTGAACGCATAGTACTTTATAGGGATCTCCAATCGACATCGTTGAGCTTTTTAAGGACGGTTTCTCGCCGAATTTTTTGCGTTTCGGTGCGATCAAAGTGCGGCAAAATGGCAAAGCGTTTTGGTCGTTCTGCCGCGCTAAGTGCCATTGTATTTAGAAAGTGGAGATCCGGAGCAATATGGGCTTCCAGTACAATAGCCACGAGCTGCCCCCATTTAGTATCTTCCAATCCTGTTACAAAAAAAGGAACGGAAATATAAGGAGCCAGTTTTGATTCAAGGATTTCAGGAATAACCTTGACACCTCCGGAGTTAATGGCGTTGTCTGCGCGCCCCAACCACGTAAATTGTGTGGCGTTATGTAATTGAACCAGGTCTTTGGTAAGAAGGCTGCTTTTAGAAAGTGCCGGGTAATGAATTCGAAGACAATCATTTTCTTGAGAAAAAGAAATTCCAGGCAGTGCTTCAAAAAAAGGCGCCTCTATAGGGCTTACCTGACGCAATGCCACATGCGAAAGCGTTTCGGTCATGCCATAGCTTTGCCAAACTTCGAGTTGGGCTT
>CAZINO010000035.1:0-13716 GCA_964540625.1 uncultured Lishizhenia sp.
GGCGCACCTACCAACCCCAGCATTTTTATCAGAAAGTAGCAGGCTTGGTTCAGAAGCGCTTGGGTTAGGCCTCTGGTTCCGATTCAGCTTCCATGAGGCCTTTGAGCCAGCGCGATGCGAAAATGACCACTCCTCCGGTGATAAATGCATAAATGGCTAGCTGTAGATAGCCCTGGGTATAGCCGTCTAACCTTGTTTCGAGACTGGCATGTGCATCAGGATTTGCCATTCCGGCACCCAAAATTCCAGCAAAATACTGACCGTAGGCTGAGGCCAAGAACCACATGCCCATCATGATGCCCCACAAGTGTTTCGGAGACAATTTGGTCATGAGCGAGAGCCCTATCGGCGATAAAAATAATTCACCAACAGAAATAACAAGATAGGCGAGGGTAAAAACCCACAAAGAAGCCATTTCTTCGGCATTTAAATAAAAACGAAGCGAATAGAAAAGATAGAATGCCAAGCCCAAAAACAAAAAGGCAAAGCCAAACTTTTGATAGTAGTTGGGTTCGAGGTTTCGTTTTTGTAACCAAATCCAAAGCCCGCCAATTCCGATACTGAGTAAGATGACAAAAAGTGAATTTGCACTATTGTTGACGACATTTGGATCAATCTTTAGAGGGCCGAGTTCATTGCTAAGTAGGTCACGTGCCACTAAACTTAATGAACCGCCACTTTGCTCAAAAAAGGCCCAGAATACGATGCTAAGGAAGATGAAAATCACGGCCGCAAACAATTGCTTGATTTGTGCCCTATTGAGCTTTTTCATTTCAAAAAGCAGGAAAAGCAGCGTGAGCGGGCCTATGATGTACATGAAGATATCCGTGTAAGCGGTGTTCTTGATCATGATGTAAACGAGCGGCAAAGACAAAAGGGTGCCACCATAAACTAAAAATTGGTTGCGTTTCAAATTGGCAGGCACTGCAACTTTTGGCGCTAAACCAATTGGGCCAAGATTTTTTCTCGTCAATACAAAATTGAGCAGTCCAATCGCCATAAAAATACCTGATAACAAAAAGGCAAGATTCCAACTGTATTGTTTTCCGACATACACACAAACGCCACCACCTAATAAAGCCCCGATATTAATTCCGGCATAAAAAAGACTAAATCCAGCGTCGCGGCGCACATCATCGGGCTTATAGAGTTCGCCAACCATAGTTGAAATATTTGGTTTGAAAAATCCGGTCCCAACAATAATTAGGCAAATACCATAAAAGAAGTTACTGGCAGCATCGATACCGAGTATAGTGCTACCAAGTATCATGAGGGCACCACCCCAGAGCAATGACTTTTGAAAGCCTAAAATTTTGTCGGCAAAAAGCCCTCCAATGAATGTAAAGGCATAGACAAAGGCTTGGATGGCGCCATATTTTAAATTGGCGTCTGCTTCTTTGAATAATAAAATGTCAGTCATGAAAATCATGAGCATTCCACGGTTACCATAGAAGCAAAAACGCTCCCACATTTCTGTAAAAAAGAGGCTCCATAATTGTTTAGGATAGGTGCCTTTGAAGTCTTGGATGGATTCTAATGTATTCATGGAGTGAAGATAATAAAAAAAGGCCCCAATTGGGGCCTTTGCTTAATTGTATTAAAAAATGCTTATTGAACATTGTTTTCGCGCATGACGCTATTGAGCCATTTGAGCATCAAGATGAGAATGATTGCAGCGGCTAATACCAAACCAAAGTTCAAGTAGAAGAAATTTTCTTTTTGTGGGAATTTTTCCCAAAGGCTAGAAAGCATTCCAGAAAGTTTGTTTCCAACTGAAATAGCCAAGAAATAACCACCCATCATAAGGGCGGTGATACGCGGTGGCGAAAGCTTAGAAACCAACGAGAGTCCCATAGGCGACAAGCAGAGTTCACCGACTGTAATGACCCCGTATGAAGCAAATAACCACATAGAGCCCGCTTTAAGCGACATGCCGTTGGTTGCGAATACGGCTCCAACCATTACCAATGCAGATAGTGCGGTAATGACCAAACCAATGGCAATTTTAGTTGGTGTAGATGGCTCGCGCTTGCGGCGGCGCATAAAACCAAAGATGCCCACCACAACAGGTGTCAATACCACAACCCAAAAAGGATTCATGGATTGGTAAAGTTCGGTTGAGTAGAGTTTGAGGTCCTTACCATCTGCAGGAATTTGATCCGCGGGTAGTGTTTCAAAATACTTACGTGACTTTTCTAACTGAGAAATATTTGCAGAGAATTCAGATTTTGCTTTGAGTTCTTTTTTCGTTACCGCAGGCATTTTTTCTTCCACACCGCGAAGCGAATCGATGGTATTTTTGAAATCGGCGTCTGAAGAACTCACGATTTTGTTATTCACTACAATTTGTGCCATTCCTAAATTGTCGGCAACTTTGGCAACACCAGCGCTCATTTCACGGTCGGTGTGATCTTCAGCCCAAACCGTAAGTGCATCACCATTTTGATGGAAAATAGCAAAGAATAAAATGACGCATGCAAATACAGCAAGCAAGGCTTTGATGGCACGGCTTTCTTTGGCATCGCCAGTAAAGGCTAAATAAATAAAGAAAGCAATGACAGGCAAGCAACCAATAATGAACGCGTCGTTCGTATCTGAGCCCAAGAAATTACCTGGCAACATGTATCCAAGAATGCCGAAAGCAAACATAGGAAGGACAGTGTAGGATAAAATTTTAAGTGTAGGCATGTCCGAATCTTGAACTGGCTTTACTACATCGACGTGCTTGATGTGCTTGGTGCCGAGTAAAAAGACGCCAACGCCAATGAGCATTCCAACGCCAGCCGCTGCAAAAGCATGACCCCATCCGTAGTTAATGCGCATGTAAGCCGCAACGAAGTTGCAAATGAAGGCGCCAATATTGATACCCATGTAAAAGATATTATAACCGGCATCTTTTTTATCTTTTAGCTCTTCTGAAGAGTAGAGGTTTCCAACAAGAGTGGAAATGTTTGGCTTGAAAAAACCGTTGCCTAGTATGATGAGTAACAACGCAACATAGAACGAAGTTTCACTGTGTAATGAAAGTGCAAAATATCCTGCAGACATCATGAGTCCGCCGATAATAATGGAACGTCGATATCCTAATATGCGGTCGGCCAATAGACCTCCAATAAATGGAGTGAGGTAAACGAGTCCGAGATAGGTGCCGTAAATGTCCGATTTCTTTTGGGCATCAAAACCCATTCCGCCATTGTTCCAACCGTCGATCATGTAGAGAGAAAAAATCCCGAGCATAAGGTAGTAACCGAATCTTTCCCACATTTCGGTACCAAATAGATACCAAAGACCAGTTGGGTGGCCGTTCTTTTGAGTATTTTCCATAATTCAATTTTAGTTTACCTGCCGAATATACTAATTTTGGCCCGAAAAAAAACGAAAATGACAAACTGGTTAGAACGTACTGAACTTTTATTGAGCCCACAAAGCATGCAACAACTCAAAGACGCGCATGTCCTGATTGTCGGTTTGGGCGGTATCGGTTCTTATGCTGCAGAGTTCATTGCCAGGGCAGGGGTAGGCCGCATGACCATTATTGACGGCGATGCATTTGATGCCTCTAATAAAAACCGTCAGCTTACCGCACTCGATTCAACTCTAGGGAAAAATAAAGCGCTTGTTCTTGGTGCACGCATCAAAGAAATCAATCCTGATTGCCAACTAACGGTGATTGAAGAATTTGTATTGCCTGAGCGCGTTTGGGAAATCCTAGAAACCGACAGGCCCAGTTATGTGATGGATTGTATTGACTCCGTCACACCAAAGCTAGAATGGATTTTGGCTTGCAAGCGCTTAAAGATTAAAATCATTTCCCACATGGGTGCAGGCGGGAAAACCGACCCGACTCAGGTCAAAGTGGGCAATATGGAACAACTTTCGGGTTGTAAGTTGGGTGCGCATATTAAAAAACGCATGAAGCGCAAAAATGCATCTTATCGGGGTGTTAAAGTGGTGTTTTCTACTGAAATCCAGCAACCGCATTCGCTAAAAATGACTGACGGCACACGTTTTAAGAAGAGTTTTTATGGAACCGTGAGCTATATGCCAGCGTTATTTGGCCTATTAGGCGCAGCCGAAGTATTGCGCTATTTAGGTAAAAAGAAGTCATAAATTAGTTTTATTGGCGGCATTTAGCTAACTTTTGGCTCTCAAATAAGCCAAAACTATGAAAAAAAGCTTCTTTTTAATTGCGGGTCTTCTCAGCACCCAGTTGGTTTCTGCCCAACTCTTTACAGATAATTTTGACAACTATGCCTTGGGTTCTTATATCGGCCCTCAATCTAGCAATTGGACCACGTGGTCTGGGGCTCAGGGAGGCGCCGAAGATGTAGCAACTACCAATAACCAAGCGGCAAGCGCACCTCATTCGGTCTATTTTTCATCGACATCTGCCAACGGTGGGCCGCAAGATGTCGTACTTACATTTGGCCAATTGTACAATTCAGGCATTTTTACCCTAAGTGCTGATTTTTACGTCAACAATAACAAAGGCGCGTACTACAATATTCAAGGTGCAACTACTATCGGTAATTTATGGGCGCTAAATGTGCACATGGATGCAGGTGAATTAGCCATCGACGATGGACAAACGCCAAATTTGTGCTTGTCGACGTATCCGCAGGCGACGTGGTTTAATCTCAAAATTGAAGCAAATCTCACGTTGCACGTTTGGAAAGCTTATGTAGATAATCAATTAGTGGGTACCTGGGTAAATGGCATCAATACGGTTGCCTCAGCTGACTTCTTTCCTTTGCAAAACAACCAGTTTTTTATGGATAACGTCAGTTTTGACCACGCCCCGTACACGCTTCCAGCGCTCAATGCCATGGTTGCTTCTCTAGACATGGGCGGAAACATTGCAAGTCAAAATGTAAGCCCAAGTGTTTCGATTCTTAATGCGGGTCAGAATGCACTCACTTCTTTTGATGTGAACTTAAATTACAACGGTCAAAATTATACCCAAAATATCACCGGTGTGAACGTAGCAAGTATTGCAAGTTATACTGTAAATATTCCTGCACTCAGTTTAGCTGCGGGTCTCAATAATGCCGTTGTGACTATTTCTAATATAAATGGTGGCAACGACGACAACGCTAATGACAATACCCTAACACAGGTGGTCGACCCTGTCGTGCCTGCTGCAGGCAAAATTGTAGTTGGTGAAGAGGCTACGGGAACTTGGTGTCAGTGGTGCCCACGCGGCGCTGTTTTTATGGATAAATTTGCCGCTGACTACAATGGTTTTTGGGCCGGTATTGCTGTGCACAACGGTGACCCAATGGTTGTTGCAGACTACGACGCAGGAATAGGTGCGCTTATTGGCGGTTATCCTAGTGCACTAGTTGACCGACTCGGCGATGTCGATCCTTCGCAGATGAGTTCAGACTTTTTTGCACGTTTGCAGACCGCACCAAAAGGTGTTTTGACCAACGGTGCCACTTGGGATCCAGTTACCCGTACACTCAATGTTTCTGTGAGTACAGAAATGATGCAAGCCACAACTGGTTCATATAAAGTAGCTTGCGTGCTTACCGAAGACGGCGTTACCGGATCTGGTAACGGTTACAATCAATCTAATGCCTACGCAGGTGGCAATAATGGCGCAATGGGTGGCTTCGAAAGTTTGCCCAATCCTGTTCCTGCCGCTCAGATGGTTTACGACCACGTTGCGCGTGCAATTGCACCTAGTTTTGATGGGCAAACTGGAATTATTGCTGCCACAACAGCGGTAGGTGACAACTACGTTGCTACCTTCACTTTTACTTTACCAAGTACTTGGGATGAAACCCAAATGCACATTGTAGGCATGCTCATTGATCCACAAGGCAAGATTGACAACGCAGGATATACGACCATCAATCAGGCTGTTCAGAACGGTTACGTTGGTTTGCAAGAGAGCATTTCAGCAGTTAACCTAGAGCAAATGTTGACCGTTGCGCCAAACCCAGCCACAGATTTTACCAATATTACCCTTCATATCCCAACTGATGCGCAGGTCAGTGTACGTATTCTAGATGCAAAAGGGGGTATTCTTCAGGCGCGTCAGTTTGGTAGTCTTCAGGGTGATTTTGAGATTGGCCTAAATACCAGTAACTACGCACCAGGTTTATACATTGTAGAAATGCAAATGAATGACCAACGCATACAAAAGAAATTGGTGATCAGATAAGCTGAACACCTTTCAAGACATAAATAAAAAGAGCCGCAATTGCGGCTCTTTTTATTTTTTAGAAATAACTTTTATTGTTTCCTTGATCTTTTGGGCTTTCAATCGAACGTCGTCCATATGGACTCCGCTGATGGTGACATGCCCCATTTTTCGGAAGGGTTTGGTGTGTGTTTTACCGTATAAATGCGGGTGCACTCCCGGCATCTTCAAGATTTCTTCTAGGCCTTCGTAGTAAACAGCTCCTTGGTGACCTTTTTCGCCTACAAGGTTGAGCATAGCGCCCGCGCTGTGAAGTTGGGTATCGCCTAATGGCAGGTTCAAAATGGCACGCAGGTGTTGTTCAAATTGCGAACAACGCGCAATTTCGATGGTGTGATGTCCGCTATTGTGTGGGCGAGGTGCAATTTCATTGACCAACAATTCCCCTTCCTTCGTTAAAAAGAACTCCACAGCGAGCAATCCTACCATATCGAGTTTTTCGATGATGTCCATTGCAATGGCTTGTGCTTTCGCTTCAATTTCGGCTGAAACTTCAGCAGGAGAAAACAAAAACTCCACCAAGTTGGCTTCTGGATTGAATTCGCATTCAACCAACGGAAAGCATTTGGTTTGACCAGCTTCATTGCGAGCCACAATGACGGATAATTCTTTGGTGAAAGGAATACAGGCTTCGAAAATAGAAGGTTCAGTAAAGCTCGTATTCAATTGACTTACTTCTTGAATGATGTTGACGCCTTTGCCGTCGTAACCACCTGTTCGGAGTTTGTGTACGACTGGAAAGCCAAAGGGATTTTCTAAAGGCAAAGAGGCCTCACAAAAAACAAAAGGTGCAGTGGGGATACCGTTATCCAGGTAAAATTGTTTTTGTAAACCTTTATCGCGGATTAATTCTAAAATATGAGGCTGTGGAAAGACTTTGACGCCTTGTTGTTCTAACGCCTTGAGGGCTTCGGTATTGACATTTTCAATCTCCACAGTGAGTAAGTCTTTGTTTTGCCCGAAGTTCATGACGGTCTGGTAATCGGTCAGTGAACCTACCTGAAAACTGTAGGCAATCTGCGCACACGGTGCATCTGGATCTGGATCGAGCATATGGAGTTGTATATCCAGGCTATTTGCAGCCTGAATGAGCATGCGACCCAACTGACCTCCGCCAAGCACGCCGATTTGTAATTGCTTACCGTACCATGTTTTTGCCATGACGCAAAGATACGTTTAAAATTGTACCTTTGCACGACAATGAATGCTGTGGTTCACATACACGATCTTTCTTTTGCGCCTTTTTTATCGCAAACTACCATTCAAACGCGCATTAAAGAAATTGCACTACAACTAGATGCCCAATACGCAGGCAAAGATCCTGTGTTTCTTGCGGTCCTCAACGGTGCATTCATGTTTGCATCAGATCTCTTTAAATGCTTGCAATGCCAGCCAGAACTTAGTTTTGTCAAGGTAAGTTCTTACGTGGGTACGCAATCAACCGGTAGGGTAGATGAGCTCATCGGTTTGCAAACACGTCTGCAAAACAGACATGTCGTTGTCATTGAAGACATCCTAGATACGGGTGTCACCATGGATAAAATCTTCACCTTATTGCAGTCCGAGCAACCAGCATCCATTGCAATTTGCACGCTGTTAATGAAACCCTCTTCATATAAAGGAAAGCACCAGCCCCAATTTGTCGGTTTTGAAATCGAAGACCGCTTTGTGGTCGGTTATGGCCTAGACTACAAAGAACGTGGTCGCGAACTTCCAGCAGTTTATCAATTAATTCAATAGTTATGTTAAATATTGTACTTTTTGGCCCTCCAGGAGCAGGTAAAGGAACCCAATCCGAAAGACTCATCGAAAAATATGGTCTTGTGCATCTTTCAACTGGCGATGTTTTTCGAGCCAATATAAAAGGCGAAACCGCTCTCGGTAAACTAGCCAAGAGTTACATGGACGCTGGTCAATTGGTTCCTGATGAAGTAACCATCGATATGTTGCGCTCTGAAGTTGTCAAGCACGATGCTCCAAAAGGCTTTATTTTTGATGGCTTTCCGAGGACAAATGCCCAGGCCCAAGCATTGGATGAATTTTTGGCTAGCCTACAAACCGAAATCAGCCTGATGCTTGCTTTGGAAGTCGAAGAAACTGAACTCAAAACACGCTTACTCAAACGCGCAGCAGTTTCTGGTCGACCAGACGACGCAGACCCAGCTGTCATAGAGAAGCGTATCTCGGTTTACAATCAAGAGACCGCACCCGTTAAAGCCTTTTACCAGGCCCAACAAAAATTTGTTGCCATCGATGGCATTGGTAGCATCGACGACATCACTTCAAGACTTTTTACTGCCATTGATCAAAACGCATAAATGGCTTCAGACAACTTTGTTGATTACGTAAAAATCCATTGTACTTCAGGTAATGGAGGTGGTGGTTCTACGCACTTTCGTAGAGAAAAATACATCCCGAAAGGAGGCCCAGATGGCGGCGACGGCGGTCGGGGTGGGCACATCATTTTACGTGGCAACAAACAACTCTGGACGCTTTTGCATCTCAAGTTCAAAAAGCACATCAAAGCTGGTCATGGCGCACATGGAGCGGGTAACCTCAAAACAGGTGCCCAAGGAGAGGACGTTTACATAGACGTGCCGCTCGGCACGCTTGCCAAGGACGGTGAAACCGGTGAGGTCCTTTTTGAAATCACCGAAGAAGGAGAAGAGCGCATTATTCAAAGAGGCGGCCGAGGCGGTTTGGGCAACAACAATTTTAAGTCCCCGACCAATCAAACGCCGCGCTATGCTCAGCCTGGCGAAGAGGGACTCGAGGGTTGGAAAATACTTGAACTCAAAATTTTAGCTGATGTTGGTTTGGTAGGTTTTCCGAATGCGGGCAAAAGTACGTTGCTTTCTGTGCTCTCTGCAGCCAAGCCCGAAATCGGGGACTATCCTTTTACCACCCTAAGACCCAATTTAGGAATTGTCTCTTACCGAGATTATCGTTCTTTTGTCATGGCCGATATTCCTGGAATCATTGAAGGAGCGCATGCAGGTAAAGGATTAGGGCTGCGCTTTTTGCGTCACATCGAACGCAACTCTTTGTTATTGTTCATGATCCCTGCCGATGCAGACGATATCCAAAAGGAATACAATATCCTCTTAAACGAACTCAAGCAATACAATCCTGAATTGCTCCATAAAGAGCGTTTATTAGCGATTACCAAGGCAGATATGCTCGACGACGAACTCAAGGCAGCTATTGCCAAAGACCTGCCACGAATTCCATATTTATTTATTTCATCTGTTGCCCAACAAGGCTTAACAGAACTCAAGGACCTGATCTGGAAGCACCTCAACCATGATTGATTTTTTACTTCGCATCGATCGTGGCTTGCTTTTGCGGATCAATCATTTCAATGCGCCGTGGCTGGATCAATGTATGTGGGTGCTCTCTTCCAAATGGATCAACTTACCGCTGGCCGTGCTCCTTATTTTGGTATTCAAACGTCAATTTTCTTGGCAGAAAACAAGTCTCCTTTTTTTGCTGGCATTGGTGGTCGTATCCCTAACCGATGTCATCTCAACACAAGTTTTTAAAGATTATTTTGAACGCTTGCGTCCATCACATGACCCTATACTACACGATTACTTGCATTTCTACATGATTGCACCGGGCTATCCGTATTTGGGTGGTCAGTTTGGTTTTGTTTCCTCACATGCAGCCAATTTAGCGGCGCTGTTTGCGTTTACCTTTCCGTACCTCAAAAAATATCCTTTTGTTGTTTACGGTTTGGGATGCTATGTTTTACTTGTTTCATATAGCCGTGTTTATTTGGGTGTGCATTTCCCGTCAGACGTAATTTGTGGCGGAGTTTTGGGTCTCATTCTAGGTTGGTTATTTCAGAAGCATATTTTTGCTAAATTGCTCGATAAATGGGACTAACAAGCATACTTTATGTTTTTTTAGGCGGCGGAATTGGCAGTGTGCTGCGTTTTTTTGTCGCCAAGCAGTTTCCTTTTCAAGCTACTGGCTTTCCTTGGGCTACCTTGCTAAGTAACGTTATTGCAACCCTCATTTTAGCAATTGTTGTCACCCAATTTAAAGAATCCGAAAAGTGGCTTTCGCTTCAACCTTTTATAATTGTGGGTATCTGTGGGGGCTTATCAACTTTCAGCACGTTTTCATTTGAAAACTACCAACTCCTACAACAGGGGCAATTGGCCATTGTTGGGCTCAATATTTTGTTTTCTCTTGGTTTGGGCTTGCTTTGTTTTTGGTTTTTGTCGCGGCTCTGATGGCCTGACCAACGTTTCAATGATTTTTTGGCCTTCGCGCTTCGCTTGCGCACTTTTGCGAATATCCCATAGAAATTTACGCTCTTCTTTTCTTGAGTCTTTGGGATCTATGATCGGCAGGGGATAGTCTTTGCCGAGCTCAAAACCATAGGTTTCGGCCTCTAGTGGCGTCATTTTCCATGGTTCATGGATCAATGCATCAGGGAGTTTGGCAAGTTCGGGTAACCATTGCCGAATAAACACACCATCAGGGTCGTGTTTGTAACTATTGTGAATGGGATTGTAGACGCGTATGGTATTTACCCCTGTTGTGCCAGCTTGCATTTGAAATTGAGGGAAATGAATGCCAGGTTCAAAATCTAAAAACAACCGTGCCATATGGTGTACGCCGTCTTTCCAGTCTTGAAGAAGGTTATGGCAAAGAAACGAAACCAAAAGTGCCCTCATTCTAAAATTGATCCAGCCCGTTTGTGCCAAACAGCGCATGTTCGCATCGACTAAAGGATAACCCGTTTGACCTGATTTCCAAGCCTCTAAAAAGGATTCGTTTTTGGGATACGGCGCATTTTCATAGGCTTTATTGATGCAAGTGGTGGCATAGGTACAATCAGTCTCAAACTTTTGAATAAAATGACAATGCCAGTGCAGTCTGGTTAAAAAGGCCTCGAAATGATGCTTGTACTGAGGATTTTTGTTCATGTGTGCTGAGGTGGCGCGCACAACTTGCCGAATAGATAAATTTCCCCATGCTAAAAAAGGAGAGAGTCGGCTGCAGGTTCGTCTACTCAGTGCAGGTTTAGAGATTCCTTTTTGGTAACCGTAGATACGCTCATTTAAAAAGTTTGAGAGGTATTTTTCCGCATATATCGGCCCTGCTTTTTGATAGTATTTTGGGTATGCTTCGAGTTGTTGAAGAAGTTCCTTCGGTAATTTAAAAGTATTTTTCCATTGCACATTTCCGCCGATTTTAAATTGATTTTCGATAACGGGGCTATTTACATAAGCAAACCAAGATCGGTCCCAGTTTTTGCGGTTCTTGAGTCCGCGGATGATGCCGTCGCGTTGGAATTCTTCCCAATTGATGTCATTTTGCGCAAAGAATACTTTCAAGGAACTATCCCGTAAAAAGGTACGAGGCGTGCCTGATTCCTGATAACTCCAAACCTGTTTGATGTCGAATTGTTCTAAGAGCGCTTCAAAAATAGTGACGGCTGAGCCAAAACAAAAAGAGATTTTTTGGTCATATTTTGCCAATTCGGCATTGATTTGAACAATAGACTGCCATTGAAATTGCCAGTGGCGTAGGCTGTTTTCTGGCGCTTCAAATTCTTCAGGTTCTAAAATATAGAGGTAGAGCAGCGGAAGCGAACTGCTATGAGCAGCGGCTAAAGGTGCGTGGTCTTGCAGCCGAAGGTCTCGCTTGAACCAAACAATGCCCAGTTCATTTTTCATTTTTGAGGTGTTTTTGAACTTTTTTCCAGAAACCAAAAAAGGATCCGGGTTGGTGTTCAAAACCCGGGAATAACCATTCCCGCGGGTCTTTTTGGATGGGATAGGCTTCTGTAAGCGGGTGTTCTTTGGTGAAGGTTTGTTGGAGGTTGAGCTCGGCTGCTAAGTTTTCCCAATGGCCGACGTAAATTTGAATGCGAGGGATATTTAGTTTGGCTAAATCATTGATCCAAGTGTAATTTTTCTCGTTAAAAGGGTAGTCCTGCCAATGGGAGAGGTCCCAGAATAAGATGCGGTTTGCTTCTGGCTGTGCGCGCCATTTAGGATCGAGGTGGTAAGGCGTGTAAATACAAGTAGGCAAATTTGCATTTAATGGAAGATGCTCGGTTGGCTCGGGAATAAATGGATAGGACGGATCAACCCAATCACAAGCAATTTGAAGCTGAGGTAGTTTTTCGTAAGTGGTATCTAGAAAGGTGTTACGCTGTTGACTTCCACTGTATTTATTGATGTTTTCTTGATTGGCATAATATACTTTTGGTGCATTGGCACCACATACCCACTGCCAACTTAAATGATTGCTTGCCGGGTCGGCGTCGGCAAGTTGGGAAAAGAACCATTTGGCAGCTACTCGCCAATGGCACCCATAGTGGTTGAGCACAAGTGCAGCGAGGTACATCCGCATGTGGTTGTGCATGTAACCGGTTTCTTTGAGCTTGATTAATGCGGCATCAATTGCCTCAATTCCTGTACGGGCTTCAACGAATTCAATGGGTAGTTGAGAATCGTTTTTAATCCAATATTGATCAGTTCTAAGTTCTATTTGCGGATTATGGTGCTGCCAAACGCGTTGGGCGTGTTCGCGCCAACAGAGTTCCATTGTAAAAGATTCCATTTCATAGCGGCTAAAACCGCGTTTTTTGAGCTGTTCATATACTGCTCTTATACTCAGTACGCCTCTGGAAAGGTAGGGAGAGAGATAGCTGACACCGCCGTTAAGGTAATTTCTGGTTTTACCGTAACGAATAGGATCAAAGGCATCAATTTGCGCCTCGATTTCAGCAAGCGTGCGCAGCGGTATCATACGCGCAAAGTGGATATTCCGCCATCGACATGGAGAATTTGACCACTCAGCCAGGATGCTTCATCACTGAGTAGGAAGGCAGCCATATTTGCAATGTCAGTGGGTTCGCCAACCCTTTTTAACGGATGGCGTGCAGCATTGGCTTCGCGTTTGGCATCTGAATTCAATAAGTTTTCTGCAAGCGGGGTGTTGGTCAGAGACGGTGCAATGGCGTTTACTCTTATTTTCGGCGCAAATTCAGCAGCCAGCGCGCGTGTGAGACCTTCCAGCGCACCTTTGGATGCCGACACCAAGGAATGAAATGGAAGACCCTGCTGTACAGCAACTGTTGAAAAGAGGACTACCGATGCTTGTGCACTTTTCTTCAGGGCAGGCAGCGCAGTTTGAATGGCTTGGGTAGCTCCAATAACTTGAAGTTGGTAATCTGCAAGGAAATCTTGCGCACTAAAGCGGTTAAATGGCTTCAAGGATATGGTGCCTGGGCAATAAACGAGTCCGTCGAGTTCTTCTGGTATTTCGAGGTGTTGCCCTTCAGCGACGGAATAATATTGCCATTTGACATTTTGGTGTTCAAAAGTAGGTAAGGTTTGTGAATACGTCGCAAAAACTTGATGTCCTTGATGGGCTAATTTTTGTACAAGCGCCAGGCCAATTCCTTTAGATGCGCCAATAACAGCTATATTTTTCGTTTCCATTTAATTGTAACAAAATTGTAGTACCTTGGTTTATCAATT
>CAZINO010000035.1:13816-21139 GCA_964540625.1 uncultured Lishizhenia sp.
TACGACGACGAAGGCAATTTGCGTCAAACCATTTTTGACGGTTATTCACTCAATCAAAGTGTCAAAGTGAGTTCAAAAAAGGTGAATGTTGTGGAACAAACCTCTCGTCAGGTCTCAGAACTGATTGATGCCGGCATCGAATTGAACTCAGAGGCACCTGAATATTACTACACAAAGTTGGCGCAATTAAAATTAAAAATGATTGAGGCCGCCACCAAAGATGCCCGTCAGCGTGCTGAAAAAATCGCAGAAAACGGGGGCGGAAGTCTTGGCAAACTCAAAAATGCCGATATGGGTGTCTTTCAGATTACAGCAGAAAATTCCTCCGAAGACTACGAATGGGGTGGTAGTTTTAATACCAGCTCTAGACGTAAAACAGCGAATGTGACGATTCGTTTAAAGTATGAGATTGATTAACTACAAAAACAGTTGTTTGTCTAATTGCAACCACTCAAGGGTGGCATTGCAAAAGATGTCTTCTTTTACTTCGGGGCTCAGCTGACTCTCTTCTATGAATTTTCCGATCTCGAGGTCTCCGAGCGGGAAGGGGTAGTCACTGCCCAAACAAACTCTTTTTGAACCTTGCAATTTCAGAATGTACTCAAGTGCAGCGATATCGTGGGTAATGCTGTCTACCCAAAATTTCCCGAGATAAGTTCGTGGGTTGTGCGGGTTGTCTATGGCGACGAGATCCGGACGGCAATTGAAGCCGTGCTCTATGCGTCCTAAGGTGGGTAAAAAAGACCCGCCGGCATGCGAAAAGCAGACGCGTAAGTTTGGCAGTCGTTCGAGTACACCACCAAATATCAGTGAACAAGCAGCCCGTGATGTTTCTGCTGGCATGCCAACCAACCAGGGCAACCAGTATTTTTTCATGCTGTCGAAGCCCATCATTTGCCATGGATGGATCATGACAGCCATGCCTAAGCGCTCACAAGCCTCAAAAATGGGAAAGAACTTTTCTTCGCTGAGGTTTTCGTCATTGATGTTAGAGCCAATTTGTATGCCCACATGCCCAATTGCTTTAGCCCGTTCGAGTTCTTGTATGGCCGCTTGTGGATCTTGCATCGGGATGGTTGCCAAACCAATGTAGTTTTTGGGGAAGCGTACAACAAGATCAGCAATATGGTCATTTAAAAAGCGCGAAAGCTCAAGGGCATCAGCGGTTTTTGCCCAGTATGAAAACATGACGGGAATGGTACAAACAACCTGGACTTGGGTATTGTAGGGCTTGTATTCTTCGATGCGCAATTGTTCATCCCAACAATTCTCCACGATGCGTCTAAAAAACTGCCCACCTTGCATCATGTTGGCACTGCCATCTGGGTTGGGCTCCAAATGGATGAACTTGCCGTAGCCAAACTTTTGCGTCCAATTGGGCATCGTTTTGGGCAAAATGTGGCTATGCATGTCGATTTTAAGCATGGGAATTGATTTGGTTCACGAAGATACAAAAAAGCTTAAAGCGCTCGTGTCATGATGTAGTCGTCCATGACAAAGCCGTTCCCGATGTCGAATACGGCTTCTTGGTCGAATTGAAAACCCATTCGTAGGTAAAAATCTTTGGCTTTGTTGGCTTTGTTGACCTGAAGGTACAATTGTGAGGCGTTGGTCGCTTTGGCTCTTTCGATGGCTTTGTCGATGAGTAACCGACCCGCGCCTTGACCGTGCAACGATGGCAGCACATATAACTTATTGATTTTGATTTTGGTCGATTTTTCGACTTTTACCCATTCGAGTGCCATAAAGCCGCTGTCTATGCCAGCTGTTTCTATTATATAAAATTCATGACCTTCTTCCTGTTGTTGAAGGAGTGTTTTGGTGCTGTACATCCAGTCAAGCATGAATTCAATTTGCGCTGCACTAATGATTGTTGCGTAAGTGCTTGGCCAAATTGCTCGGGCCAACGCCTCGAGAATAGGCAGTTCTGCTGCTTGCGCCAAACGGATTTTCATGTCAGTTTTTGATGAAAGGAGCCTGCTGGATGCGGCCATTTTGATGTAAGCGCACAAAATACTGACCTGCAGGTAGGTCCTGAACGGTCATTTTGCCGTTTTCGATGGCAACCCAATAGCGTTTGCCGTCTAGGCCGATGATTTCCGCAAAATCAGGAAGCTCTACAATGGTAAAGTGCAGGTAATTTTGTACCGGATTGGGGTAAACCGACCATTCAAGTATGGCAGATCCAGGTAAAACGCCAAGTGTCTGAACGGCCAGCTGTACAGCTGCGTAGGCATTGATTTTGCCGGCTCCCCAGAGCGGACTACCCTCAGCAGGAATTTGCCCGGTGTAGTTGTCTTGGCGGGCCGTTTCCATGATGATTTGTTTGACCTGCGCCGCCGACAAATAAGGATTGGCTTCTAGCATAAGCGCCACCACGCCCGCCACCATTGGCGAGGCCATTGATGTGCCAGAAAATTTCGCGTAGCGGTAATTGGTGTTGTTGAAAACAGTAGTAGCAACACTGCTGTAGTTGCCATCTGTAAAAGAGGAAATGGCCGAAGTAATGGCAACGCCCGGTGCAGCAATATCAGGTTTCATGGTGCCGTCGTAGCGTGGGCCTTTGCTCGAGAACGAGGCAAGTGCGCCGCCAACCAAAGAACCAGAATTGGTTGCGTATTGGGTGGCATAGGCCGCCACACTGATGACGTCGTCGGCACAGGAGGGTTCAGAAATGCCATTTTGGTTGTCGCCGGAGCTAGTACCGGTACCGGCTGCTAAAAAGGCCATGCCCCAATTGCCAACATTTGAAGTGAGTTCTGTTACATTCCAATAATGGACGGTTCCGCTTGTAGCCGTTGATTGCAACTGGACACGCAAACTGGTATTTGTATTTTTTACCCTAAGTCGCATTTGTGGCTTGCCATTTAGCGGATGTGCTGCATCGGCAGAGATATTGTAGAAAATGGTATCCTGATTGACCACTAAAAAAGTATCGATGTAGGTGTTTGTAGTGGCGGTACTATAAAGGGGGCTTTGGGCGAGTGGAACGTTTGCGCTATTGGTTACAATGATGCCGTTGGAAAAACTTTGGTTGGGTTCCCCCCAGGCATGAATACTTTGGCCCCACATATTTGCATTGGCAGCGTAATCGTAAAACTCAATTCTCGATTTGAGTACATCGTTGTTGAATGTCTTTTTAAGATGGAAATTGACATTTCCGTTGTTGCCACCAGAATTCACAAAAACAACACCGAGGTTACTAAAGGCAGTAATGGCTTGGCTGAGTAGCGAAGTGCCGTCGAGGGTACCAAAATGATAAAGCCCCCAGCTCATGTTGATCACAAGGCGTTTGTCTGCAGCAAGTGCTTTTTGGTACATCCATTGCCAGGCATCGAGCACTGCGCCCTCGTCGATGAGGAAGGTCACGAATAAAAATTGCGCGCCGAAGGCAACGCCGCGGTAAGGTGTGTCTGCACCAGCGCCACCGGCAATGCCGGCTACGTGGGTGCCGTGGGTACCGTAGCTGTAGATGTTGGCGGTGTCACTGCCGGCTGCAAGCAAACTTGGGGTGTCGGTGTATTCGGTGCCATAGCCGTAGCCATTGGGAGCTGGGCCGCTGGTCTTGAATTGGTCCCAGGCGGCGTAAATGCGGTGCTGTTGAAGGAGGGTGTCGTAGAAAACAGGGTGGGTGTAATCAAAGCCCCAGTCGGTGACGCCAATCAGGACGTCTTGACCGTTGTAACCTTGAGGCAGACCTATACCAGCGTGAACAGAATCTGCATGCAGATCGAGGATGGCTTTATCTAAGTTTGGGTTGATTTTTCCTGCGATTTCAAGGTAGTCAAGGCCTTTGAGATTTCCTAGCGCTGCTAGTTTTTGAAGTGGAACTTTTAAAGAGAGCAGGCCACCGATCGGTTTATTGAACAAAATGCGCTGCCATTGCAGTTCTTCTGGTTTGAAAGCTGCGGAGCAACGACCCAACATGGAAAGATACCAACGGCCATCTAGGTTGTAAATAGGGTAGGCGGCTTCTAATTGTTGAGAAACAGCACCGTTGCTGCGTAGCAATGCGTTTTGAATTTGTTCGAGTTGTTGCCGATCTGATTGGCTCATGAGCGGAGCCGCAGCAATGGTTTGGCAGAGCCAACCACAATAAAGCACACAGATGAGAAGCAATACGCGCATCCTCAAATATACGCAATATTCTTTTTTCAGCGTGTAGAGAAGAGCTCCTTTTTGGCCCTTCTGACCTTTTTTAAGTGTTGGTAATGGTCGTCGTCAGCTCGTTTCCCGATTGTGCATATCAATACGCTGTGCAAACCTTGTTTTTCAAGCTCGAGTAGTTCATCCAAGGCAATAGGATCAAAGCCTTCCATTGGGGTGGCATCGAGCTGCAGTAGAGCACAGGCGGTTAGTAATTGTCCGAGCGCGATGTATGCCTGTTTGTCATTCCATGCTGTGATGGTGTTGTTGTCTTTAGCGCCGATAGCGGCATGTAGATGTGCTCTAAAGCCCTTGATTTGTTCTTCTTGTTGGGCTCTTGTGTCGCGCATGTTATTGGCATGTGCATCTAAAAAGGAGGTGTCTAAATCCGTTTTTGTACAAAGCACCAAAACGCCGCCGGCATCTACGATTTGTTGTTGCTTCCAAGCGATGTTTTTGGTTTGTTCACGCAGCGTTTCATCTTCAAGCCAGATAAAATGCAGCGGCTGCAAACCATAACTGCTCGGCGTGAGTTGTAAGACGCCTTCAAGCGTTTCTTTGTCTTCTTCGCTGAGTTTGAAATGAGGGTCGTATTTTTTGACGGCATAGCGCCATTGAAGTGCGTTAAGGAGTTCGTTTTTCATATTGTTTAGTTCATTGGTACTTCAATGACAAGCATTTTTGTATTTTGTTTGCAGCTGATCTCCACTTTTTCGGTCTGAGAAATGCCGATAGCATCTCGCTTTTCGAGTTTTTGATCGCCAATTTGGATTTCACCTTCAATAACCATGAGATAAACACCATTACCTGTACTTTGAATGGTATAGGACGTTTGTGAATCTGCAGCAAATTCACCCATAGATAACCAAGCGTCCTGATGAATCCAAGTGGCTACACCGCTATTTTCAGGTCCGACAAGTGTGGAAAAGGCGCCGTTCTGAAGTTCATATTTACGCTGGGCATAGCGCGGTTCTACTTGTTTGCGATTCGGGAAGATCCAAATCTGAAACAAATTGACAGCTTGGTTTTGATTGGGGTTAAACTCGCTGTGGTAGATGCCGGTACCCGCAGACATCACCTGGACTTCACCTGCTTCAATGATTTCACTAAAACCCATGCTGTCTTGGTGTTTGAGTGCGCCAGATAACGGTATGGTGATGATTTCCATGTTGTCATGGGGGTGTTTTCCAAAGCCCATTCCACCGGCCACGATGTCGTCGTTGAGCACCCTCAGCATACCAAAATGAATGCGTTCTGGATTGTACCAAGAGGCAAAACTGAAAGAATGGTGGGCGTCTAGCCATCCGTGATTGGCATGGCCTCTAGTATTGGCGGCGTGGAATACTGTTTTCATTTCTTTTTTTGACAAAGATCGTGACCAAATGGCGTTCTATTCAATAACACATGTTAATAGTTTTTGTTGCACTGACATTGTGTTCAAAAAGAAAATGTGCAACTTAGATGCATGGTATTAAGTCGTTTTTGGCTGGTCATTTTCATCAGCTCTATTTTATTTGTTTTGTTTGCCGTTTTTTCTGGCCGTTTTTACAGCATTGACTACGTGCTCAATGGAAAAAAAGATGATCCGATCCTCATCGGTGAAACCTACAAATGGAAGCTGCCCGCCAAATACGTTGATATAATGGCGCGAGCACACAACGACTCATATGTCAAAGATATCAACCCGAATGACGCCGACACTACCTATGTCATGAAAGAAAAAACGGTACAGGTTTTTTCTGGCGTTCAAAAATCCGATGGCTTATTGGTTACTGCTAAAAACAGTCTATTCGACCTCATTTTGCCGCTCATGGCTTATTTAGCCTTTTTTGCGGGTATTATGCAGTTATTGATTGATTCTGGCGCCACCGAAAGACTCGCCAGAAAGCTAAGTCCTTTCTTTTCTAAGGTTTTTCCGCAAGTGCCCACCGGACACCCGTCTATTACCTATATGACCATGAATTTCTCTGCGAATTTCTTGGGTCTTGACTCTGCTGCAACGCCTTTCGGGCTCAAAGCCATGGAAAGCCTACAAGAATTAAACGAAGAAAAAGAAAAAGCTTCCGATGCGCAAATCATGTTTTTGTGTTTACACGCTGCGGGTCTGACGCTTATCCCAACCTCTATTATCGGGTACCGCGCGGCGGCCAATGCCAGTAATCCTGCCGACGTCATGTTGCCGTGCATCATTACCTCGTTTATAGGTACCCTTGCCGCTTTTTTCATTGTTGGATTGCGCCAGCGTATTTCGTTCAAGAGCGGCCTTTTATTAGGTGTCATTATGGGAATCATCGGCGCTATTTTTGGCTTGCTTTTTTATGTGGGTTCGCTCAACTTGGTCGAAAAGAACTATTTCACGGGTAATTTTTCAGGCATCTTGTTGTTTGCCATTATTTTATTGACTTTGCTTTTTGCATTCAAGAACGAAAAGAAATTTAAAGAAAAAGACACCACTGTATTCGACGCTTTTGTGGTTGGCGCCAGAGACGGACTCGATACAGGGGTTAAAATATTCCCGTATGTTCTTGGGATGCTAGTGGCTATTTCCGTATTTCGAAACTCGGGCTTATTTGAAGTCATAGCCGGAGGTATTTCTGACGTTTTTCGGATGGTTGGCGTTAGTAAAGAAATCACAGACTCTTTACCAGTTGCATTATTACGACCTTTTAGTAGTTCGGGTTCAAGAGGATTTATGCTAGATGCCATGAATCAATTTGGGCCAGATAGCCTTGCCGGGCGTTTATCCTCTATTTTTCAGTGCTCGGCAGAAACTACTTTTTATGTAATTGCTGTCTATTTCGGTTCCATCAATGTGCGCAATACCCGCTATACCTTAGGCACCATGCTTCTTGTCGATCTCATTTGCGTGCTCACCGCTATCGGTGTAGCGCTCTGGTTTTTTTAAGTCATGAAAAAGAACGATTTAGCATATCCGTCATTGGTTATTCTTGCTTGGGCCAAAGCCGTCGAAGGCCATCAAACCCTGCAAGATTGGTTGCAAGAAAATGGTTACCTGGAGCTCTGGATGGCATCTCAAGCCATTCGCCTACATGACCCTGCAAGACAATGGCTCATTCAAAATGGTTACCCTGAACTGATGGCCATGATCAGTGCGGCAGAAGGAAACGAGAAGGCGCAGAAATGGCTGCAACAATACGAATACGAGGTGTTGTATCA
>CAZINO010000036.1:0-20507 GCA_964540625.1 uncultured Lishizhenia sp.
TTAAACTCTTATCAAACTAGAAAATGAAACTGCCTCTCCAAGCAGCTTGTCAACTGCTATGCACAAGAAGTAACCTGTTTCTCTCCTTATTTCACATTAAACTTAAAGCGAATTTTTCGAAGCCAAAGTGTCAAATGAACATCTTCTCCAATTGATTGAATATTGCCCTAATTTTTGTGAATATTCAAATTTTTGAGGTAGTCGATTTATTCGACTACAACAGATTTGAGTTGGGTAGCACCTTCCATCCGGACAAAATATAGACCTTGATAAAGCGTTTCTATATCGAAGTAGACAATCGTTGACCCTTGTAAAAGACTTTTCTCCTGAAGCACTCTTCCTTGTTGATCGAGTAACTGAACATTCCTATTTGTTTTGCTCAATCCACTGGTTTGAACCATGGCCACATTTTGTGCCGGATTGGGCCATACGTTCCAGTCTAAATTCGAAAGTTCCTCAAGGCCTGCACCATTGGTATATGTACTCACAGTTTCATTGATACTAGTGACTTTTGCACCTGAAACCACCCCATGGAATTTTGGCCCCACAACATATGGGTATGCCGAGTTCCAATTGGCGTCTACAGTTGCAAAATAACAGTAAATACCATTCGGATACTCTGGTGTCACGCAAAAACGACCGTTACTTGCATCGAGGTATTCCGCTGATCCTGTATGCGCAATGAATTCATAATCTTCTCGAAAGTAACCAAGCGGATAAGTCGCAGAAACCGCAGGGCCATCAGCCACGTCGGTGCCATCTGCCCAATGTGTCCGGACGCTGATGTTTCGCAATTGATAACCTGACCTTATGCGGGTGATTCCGCCGGTTCCGTCGGCATTTTTATAGCCATACGCACCATAAATCGGGAAGCCATCATAAGCATAACCAATCAATGGCGAGTGCTGCATGGAGTCAATAGCATAAAGACCATCGGCATCATAGATATCGCATATAGTTGAAATCACCTGAAGGTCTAGCTTAAAAGCACTCGGGTTTTGATGGTGATGGTAATTGCCCATGGCGGGGTGACCTTTTGAACAGTCAAAGCCTGGTTTTTCTGCCGGTACGGCATCTCGGTTCCATGGCATGTTGGCATTCGGACCGCCCGGACAAGGTGGGTTACCAGGGCCACCACAGAGCGCATTTGCCTGAGTATTCCATGCAACGCCGTCTCGGTAATCAAAAAGCGCGACACCATTGATAAAAATGCCAATATTTCCACCTGTAGTTGCGGTGAGTGTTCCGGTATTGGCAACTGGCTGTAAAGGCAATTTAAAAATCGCATTCTGACTACTGGCTAAGGATGGATTGCCATCTAAAAATGGTCCGGTTGGGTATGCTGGTATACCTTTGGTGCTGACATACACATTGTTCGTTGAATATTGTACTGTTTGTACATTTGCCAGCACGTTGTCTGTAAGTACTGTTCCACTGCCTTGGACATAATGAGAGCCCGTTATACCTGTTGTATTGATCAGCCAGTTGGTAATAGCTGGATTGAGTTGCGCTTTGAGGGCACCGGCGCAGAGAAAGGCTGCTGTGAGTAGTTTGATTTTCATGGTAAGGTTTGGATTTGGTGAAATTGATATTTTGGGTTCGTTATAAAATTGGTGTCGGTAAGTGTTTTCAAAAATGAAATAATGTCTTTTTGTTGGTTGGCGTCTATTTGTAAAACGCGGCCATAATGTGCCAAAACTTCTTTTAAGTTTTTAAATCTACCGTCGTGCATGTACGGGAACGTATGTGAAATATTCCTCAGGGTGGGTATGCGAAATAACCCTTTATCAGCTGTGTTACCCGTTATTTCAAAACGGCCTAAATCAGTCGTATTTTCGAGGCGATTTGAAGCGTAGTCATTGCTAAAAAACAAGGGGGCCTGGTGGCAACTATTGCAAAAACGATTGAACGCTATTTCTCCTTTTGCTTGCTGTTCAGAAAAAGCCTGCTTTCCTGCCTTGACCTCGTCGTAAAAGCTCTGATCCGAAACCAAAGCACTCGTAAACTGGGCTAATGCGTCCAAGAGCATCCAAGTTTGAATGGTTTTGCAGTGATATATTTTTTGAAAAACGGCCAAATATTTTGGGCTTCTATTAAGGCGAGCAAGTAATTCTTCTAATTTGACACCCATTTCGTCTGGTTGAGTCAGCGGATTGAGCGCTTGGCTTTTTAAATCATGAACACCGCCATCCCAGTGAAAAGCTGTTCGCCATGCTAAATTGAAAAGGCCAGGTGCATTTCGGCGACCAATACGGTTGGAAATACCATGACTCGTCGGGTGATCAACGTGCGCAAAGGCTGTAAATGATAAATGACATGAGGAACAAGAAATACTGCTGTCAGCGGATAAGTTGGGGTCATAAAAAAGTGCTCGCCCTAACTCAAAACCCAATCTCGATCTATATTTTGACGGTTTCCATATTTTTTTTGGCCATGCATTTTGGCTACTGATTAGTGGTCGCGTCATACCGAGTAAGAGAAAAGCGATGAGTGCCGCAAAAAAGAGTTTATCGCGCATAGTAAAAGGCTTTCTTTACGAAATTGAAAACGTTCACACTCGTGGCGCTTGGTTGCATGATTGTAGGAATCGCATTTTGATTTTCATAAATAGACGCTAACCAAATGGCTACATCAAACACAACTTCATGACCCGATCCTGAAAGCGGGTAAATACAGATCCATGGAGCCTGCACCCCACCTAGATGCAATTCAAAATGTTGTTCTTGTTGCGTAGTCTTCGAAATCAATTCCCCTACACATTTGAGTTGGATGTAGCCGCTGTTCCAAGTCCAATACATCCCGTGGATCGGGTCGAGTGCGCCTTTAAATTCACTGGCCATTTGAAGTTCGGGATCTATCCCCAATTGGATCGTTGCAACCGAGTTAGGCAAAGAAAATAGGTTGGTATCGGCGGCATCAAATAAAAAAATGGTTGGTTTTGCAAGTTGGTTTTTGGCCTCAATATAAAATTTCAATTGTGTCAATTTAATCAGTATCGAGTCGTTGAGTTCAAATGTTTTATCAAGCACGAATGCGTCGCGGCCCCAATTTAATTTGAGCGGTTGTTGCCCAAATAGGTTGGTTGTGAGACCAAGAAAAATCAGTGCCTTGATCAAGTACATTAGTGTTGTGGTTTGGGTTGGATAATACGCCTTTTGAATTGCTGAAATAAATGTTTTTCCTTATTGCTGCAAAGCTTTTCAACCCGATCAAAGTGGCTAATTGTTGCCGAATCGATGTCGAATTGAAGTGCTGCAATTTGTTGCAATAAAATCTGGCGTCGAGCTCCTTTCAATGGACTTACATGAATTAATTTTTCCCGAAGTTTGACCTGTTTATAATGCGCGCGTTTAATGAAGTGACGGTGTCTCTGCATTTCGTTATCTAATTCTTCCGCATGTAAGCCATGCGCGTTAACGACCTCACTGAGTCGAGGTGGGTGTTTTGGCCGACTAAAATGTTTGTAAACAAGAAACAAATTGATGCACAGCAAAAGCAGCACGGCGCTGCGCAAGATGCTTAGGTTTTTCATGGGTAGATGGACTGAGGTTGAAGATAGGCGTAGGTATCGGTCGCGTTATCCGAATGTTGGTTTTGTATGGAATGAAAATAAAGCGCCACATTGCACAAAACAAGTAAGCCCAAAGTGAAAAGCAAACGCGTGTATTCCGAATGCGCCTTACCAATTTTGTTCTTAGTGGACAAAAGGTCTTGTCTTAAGTCTCTTGGAAAGGGAACTTCGTTTTGGAAAATAGCGTCTTTCTGTAAAGTGGCTTCTTTTTGCATATTCGTTAAGATGATTTTTTGATTCAAAACTTGCGTTCATCGGAGTGATATTTTTCCAACTCCTTTGCAAGGGTTTGTCGGGCTCTATATAATAAAGACTCTACAGCACTGACACTAGTTTGCATTGCAAGCGCAATTTCCTTGTAACTTAAGTCATCGATGTTATACAAGGTATAAGCTAATTGTTGTTGAATAGGCAGGCCTTCGACGGCTCGCCAAAAAAACAAGGATTTTTCGGCTGCAATTTGTAGTTCTTCCGGATTTTTTTGATGGCTCGGGAGCGTTTGAGAAAAGAAATCGTCGATCGGTACGTTGATACCAAAACGCTTTTTGCGTCTGCGTCTACGGACAAATTCGTAGCATTTTCGGACACTTATTTGATAAACCCAACTGTTCAAACGATTTGGTTCTTTGATAGTAGATAGATTTAGAAAAATCGAAATGAAGATATCTTGGGTGCAATCTTGCGCGTCGGGCTTGTTTTTCAGTAGGTACCAACAGAGCGCGTATATTTTTTGGTCGTACTGCGCTACGATTTGCTCAAAAGTTGGTTGGTTTAAGGCTGAAATCACCTAATAAAGATGACAACAATTTTAAAAACTTGCGGTTTATTCAAAAAATAAACGACCGTTGATCCATTCGGGGTCGAGGGTGGCGTGGTTGCGTTGGTAAAACTGGAGTGCAGTACTGTTCCAATCGAGTACTTGCCAATCCATGCGGCGCACGCCCCACTTTTTGGCTGTAACAACGACTTGATCAAAGAGCGCTTGGCCGTAGCCTTTTTTGCGTTCGGATTCTTGTACATAAAAATCCTCAAGGTATAAGCAGCGACCTTTCCATGTCGAGTAGGAAACATAGTAAAGTGCAAACCCGATGACTTTTCCTTCAGGGCTCTCGGCCACAAGTGCTTCACATATGCGGTCTTCGAATAAATCGATTTGCAATTGAGTAGGGGTGTTACTGACTTGTTCTGGCGCACGTTCGAAGGTGGCGAGCTCTTGAATGAGGCTAAAAATGGCCGAGACGTCTTTGGGCTCAGCCGCTCTGATGAGATGGTTATTTGAGGCCATTGAGGTCAAAACGAAGCGTAACGCCGGTCTTGAGGTTACCTGTAGGGTAGCTCAATGAAACTTTTGGCGTATTGATGAATTGTTCGTAGTAGAAAATAGCACTGAGGTACTCATTGAGCTTGTAGTTGGCATCTAGCTTGAAGCTGACAGTGGTTTGCCCGGCGGTGGCCATATTGGTATTTTCAACTACTTTGCGAATCACCGTGGCGTTGTCTCTGAAAGAGAAATTCACATTGATCAGGAGGTCGCTGGCATCAACACTCTTCACTAATTTCAATTTTGGTACGTTAATGACGGTTCCGACCACGATTTCCTGACCAAGGGTTTCTGTTACTTGGTTGTTGTTGAGTGACAAAGTGGCCTGACGGTCTTTTTTGTATTCAAAATTGGTGGTGATGTTTTTGTTGCCGATTTTCCAAGTAGCCAACATACCGATAAGCGGTGAAAAGCGCTCGGTTATGGTAATATTTTGTACTTGCATTGGCGCAATGAAATTGTTGTTGAGGTCAAAGGCCGTAGGTGAACCATTGGCATCGAGTGTAGCGTTGAGGTTGGTTTGCATGCCGTTTACCGATACAGACGACGAATAGCCATGGTTGAGTTTGAATGATTTGACCACGTCTTTGGCGAATTCAAATTTGCTGAGGCCAGCGTAGTTGATCGTCCAGTTTGGTAAAGGAAGATTGCTTCTCGGGTTGATATTTTGATTATTAACCGCTGAATTTGTGTAGGCCGTTAAGAAAGAACCAATCACGACCTCTTGCTGGGTAGCTGAGTAACCGTCATAGTAGCCATTTGGCAAAGAACTCGAGTTGGCGTTGGTGGCACCAATTAACTGCGATACTTGCTGGCTGTTGTTGATCATTTGTTGAAAGATTGGAGAGCGGAAAGAGCTGTCCATTTTGGCAAAGGCCGTACCCCAAGAGATGGTGGTGTAAGTTAAAGTACTGCTCTCAAAACGGCTTTGGTTTTCAAATGCTGCTGTGCTTGGGTTCCAGCGGTAAAACTCACCAGCTTGTGTGCTGTAATTTCGGGATGCGTTGAGGTTGATGTTGAGGTCTTTGAGCGGTTCAAGTGTTGCCTTTAATTGCAGGTTCGCGGTATGATTGATCATGAACTGCTTATTGAGGTTTTCGTTCTGTACCAACCAGCTGTTATCACGGGCGTATTCGCCTACATGATAACCTGTTTCGCGACCAAAGATATCATAGGCTTGTTTGCCAAATACAAATGAACTTAGACCAAGCGTATTGGCGTTCATGCCAAGTACACTGGATTCTTGGTTGTAACCCGGCAACATGGTTCCATCAGATAGCGCGTAGGTTCCTGAGATACTGCGCACACTCATAAGTAGGCGTGCTAAAGTACCAAGAACAGGGTTGATTTCTTCGTTTTCTTTGGCTTTAAGCGCTTCTTCTCTGGCTTGTTTGCGCTCAAATCGGGCAAGTTGTCGGTCGTATTCTTTGCGCTCCTTTTCAGTCATTTCTTCGAGCGGTTTTTTAGGCTTGAATTCAGGTTTTTTCGGTGGGCCACCCTTTCCTGGCTGGGCGCCGCCTGCACCTGTTTTAGCCGAATTGGTTTTTGCCCCTTTGCCATCGGCGAGCACGCGTTTGAAGTAGGGGACTTTGTTGTAAAGGGTAACGAGATTCCCTTGAGCGGTCATGTTGATTGACCGTGAGTTTTGAATAGTATTCCCGAATTCGGCCTGCCCAAGTGGTGCACGCTGCCAATTGTAGGTTCCTGCATATTTGATGTTCGATGAAAGCCATGAGGTAACGGGTAATTTATCAAATGGCAATGTATAACTCAAAGAATAGTTATGGGTGTAGTCCATGGTGCGTCCAAAGGTGTTCATTTGGGAGCGGATGGTATCCATAAATTCTTGATAACCTTCAGGGTTGGTGCGTCGGTCGACACCGTGGTTACCTTCTTCAAAAATGGAGCGGTTATTGGCAGTAAATGTTGTTTTGAAGGCTTTGGTGAGGTCATAACCTACTTGGTAATTGCGATTCCAATCAAAGCGCTTTAAATAAATGGGGTCAAAGTCGTAATCAGGCACTACGATATTGCGCACTTGCCTTTCGTTGTATATACGAGAGTAGTCGTTGGTGAATGTGATATTTTTAGGTAAGTAGTACAAATTGAAGTCCTTGATGGGTTTTAGCCATGGATTCTTTTGTGCGGGCTCCCATTTTTTAAATGGCTCCCATGGTTTACCAGCGAACGTGTAGTTGTAATTGAGTGCGCCCGTCCAGGTACGTGTCATATCTGATTTGATATTGAAGTCACGCTTGATGTTTTCTGCAAAAGCGTAGGTTGCAGACCAGTTGGAAATACTCCAAAATTGTGGTTTGGTTCCGGCTTTTGCTTCTTTACGCACGTTCGTGAAGTTATACGAACGGCGTTCAGTGAAATCTTGCCCGAGTTTCATGCGCTCTTTACGGGTAGCGATATCGTAGTTTGATAATTTAATGTCTGGGTTGAAAGGATCGTATTCAGGATTAATGACACCAATCGAATAGCCGTAATAGAATGGCAAAGACACGCGCGCTTGCTTGCCAAAGAATTGACCTAGCTGCATAGTGGTACTGATATCGGCGCCCATACGTTGGTTCCGTTGGCGGTCTTGAACACGGCTGTCAATTGCCCCCCAGTTGATGCCGGAGTAATTTCCTGCGGCTTGAACAGTTGCAAAATCGGCAAGTTGCAGTTGCATTTGGCCAACAGCAGCAGATCCACCGTCGCTGACAAAATCGGTGAGGCGCATTTCGTTGACCCAAACATTGACGCATTCGGCATCGCCGTTATCTGGCCCCCATGTGTTGTCTGGATCAGACTTAGAGGGGTTTCTGACGCCGATCATGATGGTTTTAATTCCTTGAAGGTTCGGACTCCCTTTGACTTTGATATGGTTATTGGGATTGTTGGGATCGACGGTTTCATATTCGACAATACTCGACACTCCAGGAACTCCTTGTTCTAATTTGGCATTGCGTTCCATTTTGAGATCCAATAATTTATCGAATTCAATTTCGATATTATTGGCACTAGGCCAGATGAGGTCCGGATTGGTGGTGCTCCAATCCGTTACTTTCATTGGAAGTTCGTATTCGTAATAATTATCGACGTAGTCGGTGCCGAGGCGCACGAATAAAGTAAGTTCGTTGTCTTTGAGTTGGTTTTGAACCACAGACTCTGCGTGCACAAACATTTTGAGTTTTTTGTAGGTACGCACATCAAATTGGACATTGCGGTAAGCTGCCCGGGCATCGCCGTCCTGTAGGTTACAAACTTCTAGTACCAGCGCTTGTTCATTCATTTGACGTTGGTACACTTGTGATGGATCGATTTCGCGGTCGATTCCAGGAGGTACTACATAATTAATTGGTTGACGCTGTGCGTTTTCTTCAATATTTAAAGCAGCAATATTGAAGGATGTGAGGTTAGGGTCTGTTTGTACGCTAAGACCAGGCTGGGTAAGGTCTTGGAAATAACGACGCCATTCGCCGCGCACAAATTCAAGCCGCGCAAAACGCAAAACAACTGGTTCATCAAAACCTTTCATGTAGACGCGCATGAATCGAATAGAACGGAAGTCCTGAATGCCATTGACGCGTTTTTCAAAATCGCGGATCGGGACCTTAAACTGATACCAAGTTTCTGTCTTGGTGCCGTTTTGGTAGACCTGTTTGTTGGTGATGAAGTTGCTCCCTACATTTTGTAAGTCATTTGGCCTGAGGCTAACACGGTATTGGAAGTAAGCTTCTGATTCAGAAAGGTTGTTGTCTTGGTTGATGTCCTCGATGTCTGGAAAGTTCGAAGCAATAGTTGGGTAGCCCATAGTGTTGGCTGTATCTGACATTTCGGTCGTTGGCGAGTTGCCTTGCATGCCATTGTAGCGTTTGTAGCGTTCAAGGATATTGAGCTTGGCGTTGTCGTAGTTGTCGTCGAGATAGTAGTTGTAGTCGTCGGTAGATGGATCGGCAATCATGCGGGCTTTTGCCGACGGGCTAAGCGTGTTGTTATTTTGGACCCAATTTACAAAAGCGGCGTAGCTTTGGGCTTCATTGGTGTTGTCCCAACCGTCTAGACCTACATCTTGTTTAATGCGCGACGCTGGGTCGTTGGCAAACGCGTTTACAACTACTTGTTGGGTCGAAATGCGCCCCCATAATGTGGTGTCGATGTTGTCCAATAAAACAGGATCAGCGTTTGGTGGTAGTCCGTGCTCAAAACTTTTGCGGGAATCGGGGAGGATGTCTTCTGAAATATTGCCTAAATTGAAGTAGAGATCACCTCCGGTCATTGGGGTGTTTGGATTTTGATTTTCGGCATCTTCGTTGAAAGGATCCAATAACCAAAATTGAATGAATTCGATATTTGCCAATTCAAAGTCATTGGTGGTGAGGCCGCGCATGATGCCGCCCCAACGCTCCTCAGGATTGGTAAAGCGTCCTAATGAATCAACAGTTGCAGTGGTGTCGTAGTTGTACATTCCGCGCTCAGCTGGATAATAAGCGAGGTCTAAAACGTTGATGTTCGTTATCGAACCATATTGTAATTGTAAGTTCGGGAAAATATCGGTCATTTGAATCAGGCGCATGCGGCTGTCATAAAGCATAGTTGGATCTTGCTTGATGTGCGCTGGTGTCAGCTGATTGCTTTGATAAAAGACGGGGTCAATGGTGTACCACGACAGGTTGGCGCGTTTGTAGCCTGCGCTGAGGTCTTTTTTGGATGCTTCTGGGAATAAATCGGGTTGGCCTTGCGGAACCGAAGCCAAACGCCAAGCAGCAATGCTCTTGAGGTCGATGGCGCTTTGGGAGGCTTCAAAATCGTCGATGTAGGAGGTTCCTTCTTTGTTAATGGCGCGCGGCTGACCAGGTCTTAAGGTAGCAACCTCTCCGGACATCGAGAGGGTAGACATGGTGCTTGTGGAAATAACGGGTAGGAGGTCGACGAGTCTGGTAAGTGCTGGAACATTGGTGCGGAAGGCAAAATCGGCACCCAATACATTATTCTTGAATGGCTCACTTCCAAAATCTACTTTTTGGGTAACTGGGCGCTCCATCATGCGCAACCAAGTAGCACCTACTTTGAAGTTCTCGTTGATGCGGTATTGGTAGCGGCCGCCGATCATGGAGCGTGCTTGGAAACCAAAAACAGAATTCGACTCAATAGAAATTTTAATAGGCGTGTTGGATTCCAGGATGCCCGTATTGAGGATTTTTACACGGCTAAACGCATAATCAACAGTATAGTCGACACCTTCTACTAAGCGCATTCCACCGGCCGTGACGACAACCGCACCTTGTGGGATATTCATGACATTCAATGGAATCTCTGAGGAAATAGAAGACTGGAACTCACCTTTGAATACAAAGCGATTTTTGCTCGGGATTTGTTGGGCAGCTGTTTTGGTAGAGTCGTAGAGCTCGGTGTAAGAAAGTTGATTGACGTAGAGCGCAGGTACACCCGCCTCAGTGAGTTTTTCAGCTAGGGTTTTGCCGAAAGGCTCAACGGTGGTGAAGAAAATGCGGCCATTTTTACGATTAATGGTACCTCCGTTATCGATTTTGTTGCCGACGACATTGAATGGCGCAAAATCGAAAACACCATCCGAAAAAGGTTGGTTGTTTTGGTTGATTTTATCCATTTCAAGTAAGGTGACAATTTGTTTTTTGTCAATGCCGTCAAATGGCAAGAAAGGTTGTAATACGGAAGTTTCGCGGTTGTTGTAATAGATATCAATTTTGAAGCCGAGCTGATCTACTTGGTAGGCGCCAATTGAGTAGACGTTTTTCATCATGAGGTCCCAAATTTTATTTTTAGGATTGGTGATGGTCGGTTTGATGAGTTTTAAAATGAGTGCCTCTTGGCCATTGGCGCCATCGGTAGAGAACTCACCCACTTGATAAGTCTGGCCGCGGTAAGTGTATTCGTAGGCAACCGCCAAGACTTCGTCGTTGTTGAGTGCGGTATTTAACGAGATGTATCCGAGCAGGGCGTTGTAGGTAAATTCGTTCTCGTTGAGTTTGCGTGCATTTTCTACCTTCTCGTAGTCGACAGCTTGGTTGAACGGCCCTGGTGAATTGACTTGAGCACTAAGTGCGAGCACTGCATTGGAGAAACCGCGCACAAGCGGTTGTGCTGCAGCCCAGTCGTAGAGGCCATTGGCTTGGTTGTCTGGGAGTTCTTGACTGCTGTAATTGCCCGGATTTCCTTGGCAGTTACTTGCTTTGGCTTCTCCGAGGTCTGAGAAAGCAACGATATTGCGGGTGTTCTCGGTGATGCTACTGCGGTTGGTAACCCATACTTCGATGCGTGTGATGTAAGTGGTTGAATTCACGACAGGCAAGGTAGCCATTGCGGTGTCATAGTGCTGTTGGTGGTATAAATTCAGGAAGTAATGGCGATTGGCTTCGTAGTTGTCGGCGGTAATTTCAAATTTCTGAACTTGTGCCTTGCCAGTGACGTTGATTTCAGTCCGTTTTCCTTTGGATTGGGCTAAAATGAAGTCAACGGTTGAGCGGCCAAATTTAAGTTGGGTTTTGAATCCAAAAAGGGTCTGGGAACTTGGTATAAGGGTAGTGGGCAGTTCTAAGCTCACCTGGCCAAGGGCAATTTTTTGTAGGATGTCGTCTTCTTTTCCCGTGCGTTCTAATTTGGAGATATTTTCAAAGTCAAAGTTGGCACGGGTGTTATATTTCATGTTCACCTTCATGTTGGTCCCGATTTGGCCGGTAATGTCCATGTTGATGTTTTGATTGAAATCAAAGCGCGTGATATTGCGCTGGCGCATTGGTAAAATGGGGTTGTCTACTCTGGAATGATTTGCTCCTAGAGAGATTTCGAGATTTCCACCTGGCGTAATGGTGATTTGATCAGAGCCAAAGAAACTCTCAAATGCTTTGGAACCAATTTTAATCGGTAGTTCAAAGGTGCGGTTTTCGGCGCTTTCTTCGGCTACTATTTCTTTCCAGTCTAATGTGAAACTCTTTTTTTCTTCGTAGAGAAGGTATTCTTCGAGTGTCATGGCTTGTGGCGGCCTAAAATAGGTGTCTTTGCCCATGATGTCTCGGAAGACGAAACTACCTGTTTTGGGGTCGTAGACGATGGTTTGGTTGAGGTTGGTTGGGTCGCCGAGGTCAAAACTTTGTGGGAGATTTTGAAACGGATTGAGTGGATTGGTGATCGGAAAAGGCAAGGTAGGTTCTTGACCAAATGCTTCTTCAATGGAGAATAACACCATTAAAAGCATAAGGCCAAAAGAGAAATATTTCTTCCAGTAGTTGTGTTGCACGGTTATAGTAGTCTTAGCGCTTCTTTGATCAGTTGTTCGACGGTTTGGTTTCCGGTATCTATTTTATCCAATACTTTTTCGGCTGATTTTTTGTCAAAACCAAGCGAAACTAATGCAATTAACGCATCAAATCGATTTCTATTGTTCGAAGAGAAAATATTCTCGGTTCCGAGCTCCATTTTTGATACCTTGCCTTTGAGATCGATGATGACGCGTTGTGCTGTTTTGGTGCCAATTCCTTTTATTTTTTGGATGCTTACAACGTCTTCTGACAAGATGGCTTGGGCAATTTCTTCTGGAGTCATGGAAGAAAGCATAATCAGTGCGGTGTTTGGCCCAATGCCTGATACACTGATGAGGTGACCAAACATTTCGCGTTCCTCTTTGGAAGCAAAGCCGTATAAAATATGGGCGTCTTCCCGAACAATCAGTTTGGTATGTAAAATAATGGCTTCGTCGTTGGGTAAAGCCGAGAAGGTATTGAGTGATATCTTGACTTCATAGCCAACCCCCGCGCACTCAATGAGGAGGTCAGTAGGGTTTTTCTCGATGAGACGGCCGTTGAGTCTAGAAATCATTTGTCTTGGCTTTGGGCATCAATAACTGCAATTTTAATCATGCTGATGATTTCTCTGACGCTGGCACCTAGTTGCAATACGTGTAAAGATTTACGCATTCCAAGAAGGATAGGGCCAATGGCATCATGCTCGTTGGTTGATTGCAAGAGTTTGTAGGCGATGTTTCCGGCCGATAAGTTCGGGAAAATCAGGGTGTTGACCTCTTTATTCGCTAAAAACGAGAATGGGAATTTTTCATTCATGAGTTCGCCATTCAGTGCAAAATTGGCTTGCATTTCTCCGTCAACAACGAGGTTGGGTTGGGTTTCGTGTAAGATCCGAACCGCTTTGGCCATTTTTTCAGGGTCTTCACCCGGAGAGGAGCCAAAGTTGGAATAACTCAGTAAGGCTATGCGCGGTTGAACTTTAAGTCGTCGAATAAACTTGGCTACATTAACCGTGATTTCTGCTATTTCTTCGGCGCTTGGATTTAGGTTTACAGTGGTGTCAGCCAAGAACAACGGTCCTTTTTTGGTATTGAGAATGTACATTCCGGCAATGGTCTTGACATCTTTTTGGAGCCCAATGGTACTGATGGCAGGGCGCAAAACGGAACGGTAACTGCGCGTGAGGCCCGTGACCATTGCTTCTGCCTCGCCCATATTGAGCATCATGGCGCCGAAATAGTTGCGTTCGCGCATGAGGCTGATCGCTTCATATTCTGTAATGCCTTTGCGTTTGCGAAGTTCAAAAAACTCTTTGCCGTATTGGATGCGGCGCGCTTCTTCGTCATCGGATTTACAATCGATGATTTGAACATCGGGAATTTCAATGCTGTATTCGGACATGAGGTCCAGGATGCGTTGTTTTTTACCGAGCAGGATCGGAAATGCAACGCCTTCTTCGTAGGCTTGTTGAGCAGCCTTGAGAATTTTGATGTTGTCTCCTTCTGGGAACACCACCGTTTTTGGATTGCCTTGCGCTTTGGAGGTGATGTTGCGTTGTAATTTGTTGTCAAGGCCGAGTCGGCTTTTGAGCTGGTTTTCGTATTCTTCCCAGTTCTCAATGGGTTCTTGGGCTACCCCAGATTCCATGGCTGCGCGTGCAACCGCCGGCGCTACGTAATAAATGAGGCGTGGATCGAGTGGTTTGGGAATGATTTGTTCACGTCCAAAAGAAATGTTTTTGCCGCCGTAGGCCTCAATAACTTCTTCTGGAATGGTTTCTTTGGCAAGTGCAGCAATAGCCTTGACCGCAGCTAACTTCATTTCTTCGTTAATGGTAGTGGCGCGCACATCCAAAGAACCTCTGAATATGTACGGGAAACCAAGAACGTTGTTGACCTGGTTAGGATGGTCAGAGCGACCAGTGGCCATGATAATGTCTTTGCGTACAGAGGTTGCTTCTTTGAAAGAGATTTCTGGTTCTGGATTGGCCAAAGCAAAAACAATCGGGTCTTTGGCCATTGAGGCAATCATTTCTTTAGATACCAAACCTGCTTTGGACAGACCTAAAAAGACGTCAGCACCCTTGAACGCAGCCTCAAAATCGATGTCTTTTTTATGGGTGGCAAAGGTTTGTTTCATGTCGTCGAGGTCCGTACGACCAGCATGAATAAGGCCGCGAGAGTCGTACATGTAGACGTTCTCTGGCTTGACACCCAGGCGGTGGTAGAGCTTGATACACGAAACTGCAGCTGCACCAGCACCCGAGACAACAATTTTTATTTTCTCAATTTTCTTTTTGGCCAACTCCAACGCGTTGAGGAGAGCAGCAGCGCTGATGATTGCCGTGCCGTGTTGGTCGTCGTGCATGATGGGAATGTCGAGCTCCTCTTTAAGGCGGCGCTCGATTTCAAAGGCTTCAGGTGCTTTGATATCTTCGAGGTTGATGCCACCAAAAGTTGGGGCAATGGCCTTGACGGTCTGAATAAAAAGCTCTGGGTCTTTGGCGTCGACTTCAATGTCAAAGACATCGATGTCTGCAAAGATTTTAAACAAGAGCCCTTTTCCTTCCATTACTGGTTTAGAGGCTTCTGGGCCGATATCACCGAGTCCGAGGACGGCTGTTCCGTTAGAAATAACGGCAACCAGATTGCGTTTGGCGGTATATTTATAAACGTCCGCTTTGTTTTCAGCAATGCGTAAACAAGGTTCGGCAACGCCCGGAGAATAGGCCAAAGAGAGGTCTCTTTGGGAGGCGTATGGTTTGGTAGGGATCACTTCGATTTTCCCTGGACGACCAGAGGAGTGGTAATCTAGGGCGTCTTGCTTCCTTATTTTTGACATTGTGTTTGCAAATTTTAGAAAAGCAAATATACGAAAAGCAATCCGTATTTATAGGCCTAGCAAGATTTCCATTGGGTCTTTAGAACCAAAGATCATGCGCTCAGGGTTTTCGAGCATTTCTTTGACTTTCACCAAGAAACCAACCGATTCTTTGCCGTCAATGATGCGGTGATCATAAGAAAGCGCCACATACATAATTGGTCTGATTTCTACTTTGCCGTTGATGGCAACCGGGCGTTCTACCACATTGTGCATGCCTAAAATAGCAGATTGCGGCGGGTTGATAATGGGCGTAGAGAGCATAGAGCCAAATACGCCGCCGTTAGTGATCGTAAAGGTGCCACCGCTCATGTCTTCGGGTGTAATTTTGCCGTCGCGGGCTTTGATCGCTAAGCGCTTGATTTCGCGTTCGATGTCGGCAAGGCTCATTTGCTCTGCGTTGCGCACTACCGGCACCATTAGGCCTTTTGGCGAAGAAACGGCAATGCCAATATCAGCGTAGTCGTGGAAAATCATTTCGTTGCCGTCGATTTGCGCATTGACAGCAGGGTATAATTTGAGTGCTTCGGTCACGGCTTTTGTGAAAAAGGACATGAAGCCAAGATTGACTTCGTGGTGCTTTGCAAATGCATCTTTGTATTTGGCGCGGATGTCCATGATGGGTTTCATGTCTACTTCATTGAAAGTAGTGAGCATGGCCGTTTCGTTTTTTACAGAAACCAAGCGTTCAGCAATTTTCCGGCGCAGCATCGACATTTTTTCACGACTTTGCGCGCGGGTGCCACCCCAACCTTGAGCTGCATCGGTGGAAAAACCAGCAGACATAGCGGCAATGACATCCTGCTTGGTGATGCGTCCGTCTTTGCCACTCGCTTTGATTTGAGCTGCATTGATATTGTTTTCTTTGAGCATTTTGGCTGCCGCCGGAGAGGCAGAGCCTGCTGCATAACTAGCCGGCTTTATTGGGTCCGGATTGGGTGCTGGTGCCGGGCTTGCCGCTGCTTCTTGCTTAGGCGCTTCGCTTGCCGCCGGAGCCGCCGGAGCCGCTGGGCTTGCACCCGCAGGGCGTGCTGCGCTGGTGTCTATTAGACAAACGACTTGCCCCACCTTGACGACATCGCCTTCGGCAGCTTTGAGTGTAATGATACCGCTTTCTTCGGCAGGTAGTTCCAAAGTGGCTTTATCTGAGTCGACCTCGGCAATAGCTTGGTCTTTTTCGACGTAGTCGCCATCGGCAACAAGCCAAGTTGCAATTTCAACTTCTGAGATCGATTCTCCCGGGCTCGGGACTTTCATTTCTAGTAAAGACATACTTTTCTATTTTAAGCTTACTTTGCGTAGGCAAAGAGGTCGGTGAATAATTTCTTGAGACGAATTTCGTGTAATTTTTTGGATCCTTCGGCACTTGCCGCACTTGCCGGTCGGCAAATACCCACAAGTGGCAGGTTGCGCAAGTTCATGGCCATGTGCATCCAAGCACCCATGTTGGCAGGTTCTTCTTGGGCCCACAAGATGTTTTTGGCTTTGTATTTGGCCAAAATAGCTTCAATTTGTGCTGTAGGGAGTGGATAAAGTTGTTCGATGCGCACAAAAGCCATGTTCTTGACACCTAGTTCGGCTGCCTTGACTTTCATTTCGTAATAGAACTTGCCGCTGCAAAGCACAACGGTATCTATGTTTTTTGCCACCGCTGTTGGGTCGTCAAGTACCTCTTGGAAGCAACCTTTAGCCATTTCGTCGAGGCTAGAGGTGGCATCTGGGTAGCGCAACAACATTTTTGGTGAAAAGACCACTAATGGTTTTCTGAAATCGCGTTTGATCTGACGGCGCAATAGATGGAAATGGTTGGCAGGTGTTGAGGTATTGACAATTTGCATGTTGAGGTCAGCACATTGCTGCAAGAAGCGCTCCATACGACCACTCGAGTGTTCGGCGCCTTGACCTTCGTAGCCGTGCGGTAAAAGCATAACCAAGCCACTTTGGGTAGCCCATTTGTCTTCGCCGGCCGAAATAAATTGGTCGACCATAATTTGAGCACCGTTGAAGAAGTCGCCAAATTGCGCTTCCCAAATGGTGAGGCCAGATGGATTGGCAAGAGAATAACCGTATTCAAAACCTAAAACACCATATTCCGAGAGTAAAGAATTGTAAATGCTAAAGGGCGCTTGTTTTTCTTGTAAATGATTGAGCGTAAGTACTTCTTCTTCGGTGTCTTCGGTCTTGACTACTGCATGTCGGTGCGAGAAAGTACCGCGTTCTACGTCTTGACCTGAAATGCGAACGGCATGTCCTTCGACGAGAAGTGTGGCGTAAGCCAACATTTCGGCAGAACCCCAGTCTAGCTTATCACTTTCAATGGCAGCTAAGCGGTCTTCAAAGATTTTAGCGATTTTGCGGAAGTATTTTTTGCCTTCGGGTAAAGTCGCCAATTTACGACCGAGTTCTAGCAATTGTTTTTTAGCGATGCCCGTTTCTGGTGATTTGTCGAAATCTTCGGCTTTTCCGTGGCGGTAATCTTTCCAGGTTAGGCTCAAGAAGTCGTAGACCCAAGCTTTTTCGCGGCTGCGAGAGGCTTCGTATTCATCCTCTAGATATTGTTGGTATTGCTGCTCTATTTGTTTGGCTTCTTCTGCATTCAGCAAGGCTTCGCGCTGCAGTTGCTCCAAGTAGATTTCTCTTGGATTCGGGTGTTTGGCAATGATATTATACAACTTAGGTTGCGTGAATTTAGGTTCGTCGCCTTCGTTGTGACCGTATTTGCGGTAGCAGAGCAAGTCGATAAAAATATCTCTGTGAAATGCCTGGCGGTATTCCATGGCAATTTCAATGGTGGTCACAACCGCTTCGATGTCGTCGCCGTTGACATGAAATACAGGGCAAAGCGTGGTTTTGGCAACATCGGTACAATAAGTAGAGGTGCGGCCGTCGAGGTAGTTGGTCGTAAAACCGACTTGGTTATTGACGACTATATGTACAGTTCCGCCGGTGCGGTAGCCGTCGAGTCCAGCCATTTGAATGGTTTCGTAGACAATTCCTTGGCCCGCAACTGCGGCGTCACCGTGAATCAATACCGGACAAACTTTGTCTTCGGATCCAAAAACGTGGTCAATTTTGGCCCGAGCTATCCCTTCTACTACGGTATTCACCGCCTCTAGGTGCGACGGGTTTGGCGCCAAAGTGAGTCCGATTTGCTTGCCATTTTCAAGCTCAATGTGGGAGGTGAATCCTTGATGGTACTTGACATCGCCATCAAAGGTGGTTTCAAAATCGAATTCTTTACCTTCGAACTCACGGAAGATGTCTCTTGGGCGTTTTTCAAAAATGTTGGCTAAGGTGTTGAGTCGGCCGCGGTGCGCCATCCCCATGACAAAATATTCTACACCTAGGGCTGCTCCTTTGTGAACGAGTGTGTCGAGGGCGGGAATAAGGCCTTCGCCTCCTTCAATAGAAAAACGTTTCTGCCCGACAAATTTTTTGCCGAGAAATGCCTCAAAGCCCGTAGCTTGATTGAGTTTTTCGTAGATTTTCTTTTTTCGTTTCGGGTCAAATACCGGACGGTTACTGAGTTCTATTTTGTTGCGAAACCAGTCGATGCGCTCGGGGTCACGCATGTACATGTACTCGATACCGATTGATTGACAATACGTCAGTTCTAAATGGGCAATGATATCGGAAAGTTTTGCTGCGCCGATACCGATTTGTTCACCTGCCTGAAATACTTCATTGAGGTCTTGTTCTGTAAGTCCAAAATGCGCAATATCCAGGGTAGGCGTGTGTTTGCGTCGTTCGCGAACAGGGTTGGTGCGCGTAAAGAGGTGTCCGCGGGTCCGGTAACCGTTAATGAGGTTGATCACTTTGAATTCCTTGACAAAATTCTCTGGTATACCGCCTTGTTCATAGTTGGTTTGCGCGAATTCAAATCCTTCGAAGAATTTGGCCCAACCGATATCGACACTTGTAGGGTCTTGGCGGTATTGTTGGTAGAGGTGATCTATGGCAGAAACATCTGCATTGCCTACGTAGGAAACTTTATCCATGTTGTTATCAAATTACCCTACAAAATTACGATGTCCGTTAATGTGAGATGAAGAAATTGTGAAAGTTCGTTGGCTCCATTTCTTTGTTTTTGAACAAAGCGAATTCAAGCGCGTTTGAAGCATATGAATGACTCCATTTGCCTCGTGTTTCCACAGCAGCTTTTCGAGCTGCATCCTGCCTTTGCGCATGCATCTGTATTTTGGTTGATCGAAGACGAACTCTTCTTCAAACAGCTTCCATTTCACCGTAAAAAATTGGCCTTTCATCGCGCTTCAATGAATTACTACGCAGAATTATTGCGGAGTAAAGGTAAACACGTGTTGCACTTTCGTCACGATCAAGCAGATTTAAGCAACATTTTTGCGGACTTGAAAAAACAGTCCCAGACCGTTCATATTGTTGACCCTACTGATTTTTTGCTTGAAAAAAGAATTCGTCGCTTTGCTGCTCAAAACGATTTGGCCATTCGGTGGTATGAAAATCCGTCCTTTCTCAATTCAAAAGAACTGAACCAAGAATTGCTACCGGCTAATGGCAAACGTTTTTTGATGGCGGATTTTTATAAAAAGCAACGACAGCGTCTAGGCGTCTTATTAGCGCCTGATGGCCAGCCCATCGGCGGACGCTGGAGCTTCGATACAGAGAATCGCAAGGCCTTGCCCAAAGGTTTGGCCTTACCAGCGTTCCCCACTTATACCAATGTTTGGTCAATAGAAGCCGAAGCACAAATAAAGCAGGAATTCCCTGAAAATTCCGGTGACCCTGATTTAGCGAATTATCCGACCACACATGCCCAAGCAAAGGACGCACTCGCTTATTTTGTAGCACACAATTTAGCCTTATTTGGCCCCTATCAAGATGCCTTTAGTACGCAGTCGAGTTATGTGTTTCATTCTAATTTATCGACGGCCATCAATGCGGGTTTGTTGCTACCTATGGAGGTCATCAAGTCGGTCACTGACGCCTACGTGCAAGGCAAGGCTGAAATCGAAAGTGCCGAAGGATTTTTGCGTCAGGTGATCGGATGGCGAGAATTTATCCGGGGGGTTTATGAAAGTGTTGGTGTCAAACAGCGCACCACCAACGCAATGAACCATACGCGCCGCTTGGATTGGCAAAAAACGGGCCGCTTACCTTTCATGCTAGCCACCCAGCAAAAATTAGAACAGCACGCCTACGCGCATCACATCGAGCGCCTGATGCTTTTGGGAAATTTTTTCTTTCTCTCGGAGTTTCATCCAGACGATGTCTACCGCTTTTTTATGACGCATTTTATGGATGCCTATGACTGGGTGATGGTCCCAAATGTCTACGGCATGAGTCAATACGCAGACGGCGGCCTGATGACCACCAAACCCTATTTTTCGAGTTCGAACTATCTCAAAAAACAAGGGTTTAAGACCGATGCCGATGGTGCAGCACTTTTCGATGCACTTTTTTGGCATTTTGTCGACAAACACCAAGA